>JAFAZN010000246.1 GCA_019239775.1 Chloroflexota bacterium | reverse complement strand
TGGCGTTGGAATTGTTCAAACCATTCGTCATGAGGAAACTCGTTGAGAAGGGTTTGGCGCACAACATTAAATCCGCGAAACGGATCGTTGAGCGGGTCAGACCTGAAGTTTGGGATGTCCTGGAGGAAGTCATTCAGGACCACCCAGTGTTGCTGAACCGTGCTCCAACGCTGCACCGGCTCGGTATCCAGGCGTTTGAGCCGATCCTCATCGAGGGCAGTGCGATCCAGCTTCATCCGCTGGTGTGCTCGGCGTTCAATGCCGACTTCGACGGCGATCAGATGGCCGTGCACGTGCCGCTGTCCGCTGCTGCCAAGCGCGAGGCGCGCGAGCAGATGCTCAGCGTCAACAACCTACTGCAGCCGTCCAACGGCGATCCAATCGTGGCGCCGACGCTGGACATGGTGCTCGGCGTCTACTACCTGACGACGGTCCGGCCGGGCGCCAAGGGTGAAGGCAAGGCGTTCTCGGATTACGACGATGCCAAGCTCGCCTACGACATGGGCATCATCCAGTTGCAGGCCGAGATCAAACTGCGCGTCCCTGCCGCCGCCCCGGCCAACGGTGAGCTCGACGAGGAAAACGAACCTTCCTCGCAGATCCTCAGCACAACGATGGGCCGCGCGCTGTTCAACGAGTCCATCAACAGCGTGTTGCGGGCGCACGGCCAGGAGCCGCTGCCCTTCTATAACGATGTCGTCGATCGCGCTGGCCTCAAGCGCATCGTGGCTGCGCTCATCCGCCGCTACGGCAATGAGGACACGGCCCAGGTACTCGATACGATCAAAGGCCTGGGCTTCAGGTACGCGACCCAGTCGGGCACGACCATCGCAATCTCCGACATCACTCAGCCGTCCGAAAAGGACAACATCCTCAAGGGCGCTGACGAAGAGGTGCAGCGCATCGAGCGCGACTATCGCCGCGGCTTGATTACTGAGGACGAGCGCTACAACGAGGTCATCGAGGTCTGGACCAAGGCCAAGGACCTGGTGGTCAAAGCTGTGGCGGGCGTGCTCGACCCGTACGGGCCAGTCGCGATGATGGCCCAGTCGGGCGCCAAGGGCAACATCCAGCAGATCTCGCAGATGTCGGGCATGCGCGGCCTGATGGCCGACCCATCGGGTCGCATCATCGAGCTGCCGATCCGGTCATCCTTCCGTGACGGCCTGACCGTGCTCGAGTACTTCCTCAGCACCCACGGAGCTCGCAAGGGTCTCGCGGATACGGCCATCCGTACAGCCGACTCGGGCTACTTGACCCGCCGACTCATCGACGTCTCTCAGAACGTGATCGTCTATGAGGAAGACTGCGGTACCGAGCAAGGGATCTGGATCAACGATCTCACCGATCCGGCCCGTCGCGATTTGCGGCTGGCGCAGCTCCCCGGGCGATTGCTCGCCGCGGATGTGGTCGACGAGGCCACGGGCGAAGTCATTGCCGAGCGCAACACGGTGCTCGATGAGTACAGTCGCGACCAGATCGCCGCTGCGCGCGAAGTTCCGCAGTTGTACTTGCGGTCGCCACTGACCTGCGAGGCGCGCCACGGCATCTGCCAGTTCTGCTACGGCTGGCACATGGGTACGCGCCGCCTGGTTGCCATCGGCGACGCAGTCGGTATCGTGGCCGCACAGTCCATCGGTGAGCCTGGTACGCAGCTGACCATGCGTACCTTCCACACGGGTGGTGTCGCGGGTATCGACATCACCTCGGGTCTGCCACGTGTGGAGGAGCTGTTCGAAGCCCGCGTACCAAAGGGCAAGGCCATCCTGGCCGAGCTCGATGGTGTGGTGGAGCTGCAACGCACCGAGGACAGCCGCATCATCAAAGTCATCTCGCGCCAGACCTACCGGGACGAGCACGATCTCCCGGCGGGCTACCGCCCGGCCGTCGAGCAGGGACAGTGGGTCGAAGTTGGCCAACCTGTCGCCACGCACGATGACGAAAACGAGGCGCCCATCGTCGCCCGCCTCACTGGCGCCGCCGACGTCAAGGGCAACGCCGTCACGATTACTTCTGAAGAGCGTGAAGAGCGCGAGTACACCGTACCCGCCTCGGCGCGCTTGAAGGTTGAAGACGGCCAGCCGGTGCAGGCGGGTGACCTGCTCACTGAGGGGTCAAAGGACCCCGAAGAGGTGTTGCGTATCCAGGGCCGCGACGCGGTGCAGCGCTACCTGATCGACGAGGTCCAGGAGGTCTATCGGTCACAGGGTGTAAGCATCAACGACAAGCACATCGAAGTGATTGCTCGTCAGATGCTGCGCAAGCTGCGCGTCGACCAGACGGGCGACACTGAGTTGCTGCCAGGCGAACTTGTCGACCGCTTCGAATTCGAGGACAAGAACCGTCAGGTCCTCGCGGAAGGCGGCGAACCAGCGACAGCTCTTCCAGTGTTGCTGGGCGTCACCAAGGCGTCCCTCAATACGGAGTCGTTCCTGGCGGCGGCGTCCTTCCAGGAGACCACCAAGGTCCTGACCGAGGCGGCCATCTCTGGCAAGGTCGACAAACTGCTTGGCCTCAAGGAAAACGTCATCATTGGCAAGCTCATCCCAGCGGGCACAGGCCTCGCGGCGCGGCAGCAAGCGCGGCGTGAGCGCCTGGCGGCGCAGCAGCAGCTCATGCTCGAAGCTGGGCCGCTGCCGGCGGGCCTGCTCCTCGAAGACGGCCAGCCCGTCACCATCGGCGCACCGCTTGGCGAGGGCCTGGCTGGCGTCGGCGTGGTCGATCGGCCGCCGACCAGGTTGGAGGACCTGGAGGACGACGACGATGATGAGGAGCTGCTGGAAGACGAAGAAATCGAGATCGCCGACGAGCCGTAATCGTCGGCGATCC
This sequence comes from Chloroflexota bacterium, assembly GCA_019239775.1. Taxonomy (GTDB): domain Bacteria; phylum Chloroflexota; class UBA6077; order UBA6077; family CF-72; genus CF-72. The sequence goes on along the minus strand of JAFAZN010000246.1, from coordinate 16,605 downwards.
TCATAGCTGAGGAATCCCGCATTCGCTAAGTTGCCGCTAAACTCAGGCGGCCGTTACACTTCTCGATTGGTGTCCTGAGGAAGGAAGGGCTAGTACTTCGTTGCCAACGATCAGCCAGCTCGTGCGTAAAGGACGAGCCAAGCTTAAGAAGAAGACCGCCGCGCCAGCGCTGCGCTTCAATTACAACGCGCTGCGCCAGCGTCGCTACGCTGTGCCCAAGGGCAATCCGCTCAAGCGGGGCGTTTGCGTGCAAGTCCGCACGATGACGCCAAAGAAGCCCAACTCGGCACTGCGCAAGATCGCGCGTGTCCGGCTGACCAACGGCATGGAAGTCACGGCCTACATTCCTGGTGAAGGCCACAACCTGCAGGAGCACTCGGTGGTGCTCGTGCGGGGCGGCCGCGTCAAAGACTTGCCAGGCGTGCGATACCACATCGTGCGCGGCGCACTCGACGCAGGCGGCGTCAAGGACCGCAAGCAGGGTCGGTCCAAGTACGGAGCGAAAGCTCCTAAGGCTCCCGCAAGGTAAGCGGCGAGAGATTTTAAGCGGCGGCTCTGAAAAAAAAGAGCCGAGACAAACAAGGCCTGCTTCAACGTGAGCAGGGCAATACGGCCAATGGCCACTGGTACTTGCACGAACACCGCAGCCGCGGTGGTCCTCTGTACCGCTTGAAAGGAAGGGAGACTCCCAAGCATGCCTCGCCGTGCGCGAGTAATAAAGCGAGAGGTGCCGCCGGACCCGCGCTACGGGAGCCGCACCCTCACCCGATTCATGAACAAACTGATGCTCAACGGCAAGAAATCGCTTGCCGAGCGCATCGTCTATACGGCGCTTGACTCGGTCGAAAAGACGTCAAGAAGAAATCCGATCGAGGTCTTCGATACCGCGTTGCGCAATGCCACGCCATTGCTCGAAGTCAAGCCGCGACGCGTCGGCGGCGCTACCTACCAGGTACCCGTCGAGATCAAAGGCGATCGCAAGCAGTCGCTCGCAATGCGCTGGCTGATCGCCTCAGCACGCGGCCGCGGCGGCAAGAGCATGGCTGAAAAGCTTGCGTCCGAATTCCTGGACGCGTCGAACAACACGGGCGCAACGATCAGAAAGCGCGACGAAACTCACAGAATGGCGGAGGCGAACAAAGCGTTTAGCCATTACCGCTGGTAAGACTCTTATGGCAGCAAATCAGAACGACCTCGAACGAACAAGAAACATCGGCATCATTGCCCACATTGATGCGGGCAAGACCACCACAACCGAACGCATCCTCTACTACACCGGTCGCACCTACAAGATCGGCGAAGTCCACGAGGGCACTGCCACGATGGACTGGATGGAGCAGGAGCGCGAGCGCGGCATCACCATTACGGCTGCCGCCACGACGGCCGAGTGGAAGGGCTATCGCATCAATATCATCGATACCCCAGGCCACGTTGACTTCACCGTCGAGGTCGAGCGGTCCCTGCGCGTGCTGGACGGTGGTGTCGTCGTCTTCGACGCCGTAGCCGGCGTGGAGCCGCAATCAGAAACCGTCTGGCGTCAAGCCGACAAATACAGCGTGCCGCGCATTTGCTTTGTCAACAAGATGGACCGCACGGGCGCGTCCTTCGAGCGCACGCTCCAGATGATTGTCGAGCGCCTCGGCGCCAACCCGGTCCCAGTCCAGCTCCCCATCGGCGCCGAGGGCAATTATCGCGGCGTCGTGGACCTGCTGGAACAGAAAGCCCTCACATTCGGTGACAAGCCCAATGACCCGATCCAGGAGGGCCCGGTTCCCGACGAGATGCTCGATCAGGTGACTCGTGCGCGTCAGGAGGCCCTGGAGAAGATCGTCGAGTTCGATGACGCGCTGCTCGAGCGCTTCTTCGCAGAGGAAGAAATCTCCGTCGAAGAGTTGAAGGCTGCTCTGCGAAAGGCGACTATTGCTGGCAAGCTCATCCCAGTACTCGCGGGCAGTGCGCTGAAAAACAAGGGCGTTCGGCCTCTGTTGGACGCAGTCATCGACTACCTGCCGAGCCCGCTGGACATTCCGCCAGTCAACGGTGTGAACCCGAAGACGGATGCGGAGGAGGTTCGCAACGCGGACGCGAACGAGCCCTTCTGCGCGCTGGCGTTCAAGATCGTGACCGATCCGTTTGTCGGCAAGCTTGCCTTCATTCGCGTGTACTCGGGCACTCTCAAGACTGGTTCCTACGCCTACAACTCGACGCGCGATCAGCGCGAGCGCGTTGGGCGCCTGGTCCAGTTGCATGCCAACGAGCGCAAGGACATCCCCGAGGTCAAAGCGGGTGCGATCGCGGCCATCGTTGGCCCGAAGGGCACGATCACCGGCGACACGCTGTGCGATGAAACGCATCCAATCGTGCTCGAGGCCATCACGTTCCCGGAGCCGGTCATTCGCGTCGCCATCGAGCCGAAGACCAAACAAGATCAGGACAAGATGGGCATCGCGCTCGGCAAGCTCATGGACGAGGACCCGACGTTCCGCGTGTACACAGACCAGGAGACGGGTCAGACGATCATCTCCGGCATGGGCGAGCTGCACCTCGAGGTCATCGTCGATCGTTTGCTGCGCGAGCATCGCGTGGATGCCAACGTCGGCCGACCGCAAGTGGCCTACCGCGAAAGCATCACTCAGCCTGCCCGAGCGCGCGAGCCGTTCAAGCGCCAGACGGGTGGCCGGGGTATGTATGGCGACGTCGAGCTGACTGTTGAGCCGCTGCCGCCAGGAACGGGTATCCAGTTCGAGTGGAAGATCGTTGGCGGCACGGTGCCGCGCGAATACGCGACAGCCGTGGAAGCCGGCGCTCGGGAGGCCGTCGACGGCGGCGTGATTGCCAACTATCCAATGGTCGACGTCAAGGTTGCAGCTGTGGATGGCTCGTACCACGAGGTCGATTCGAATGAGATGGCCTTCAAGGTTGCGGCCTCACAGACCACGAAGGCGGCATTGAGAAAGGCTTCGCCGCAGCTCCTCGAACCCCTGATGGAGGTGGAGGTAACCACGCCGGACGACTTCTTGGGCGATGTGATGGGCGACTTGAACAGTCGCCGCGGACAGGTGGAAGGCATGGAGCCGCGGGGCAACGCCCAGGTGGTGAAAGCCAAGGTGCCGCTGGCTGAGATGTTCGGCTACGCCACGGATCTGCGCAGCATGACTCAGGGGCGCGCCACGTATTCGATGCAGTTTTCGCATTACCAACCAGTCCCGCGCGACATCGGCACGGGCATAGCCGCCAAGGCGGGCACACGCTAAGACCGGGAGAGGGCATAAGAGGACTCAAATGGCAAAGAAAGTTTTCGAGCGCACCAAGCCGCACGTGAATGTCGGCACCATCGGCCACGTCGACCACGGCAAGACCACCCTGACTGCCGCCATCACCAAGGTGCTGGGCATGAAGGGCAAGGCCAAGTTCACCTCGTTCGCCGAGATCGACAAGGCTCCCGAAGAGCGTGCCCGTGGCATCACCATCGCGATCGCCCACGTCGAATACGAGACCGACAAGCGCCACTACGCACACGTGGACTGCCCTGGCCACGCCGACTACATCAAGAACATGATCACTGGCGCCGCCCAGATGGACGGCGCGATTCTCGTCGTGTCGGCGCCTGACGGCCCGATGCCGCAGACGCGCGAGCACATCCTGCTTGCACGCCAGGTTGAAGTGCCCGCCATCGTCGTCTACCTCAACAAGGTGGACCTGATGGACGACGAAGAGCTGCTCGAGCTGGTTGAGATGGAGCTGCGCGAGCTGCTCAGCAAATACAACTTCCCGGGCGACGATATCCCGATCATCCGCGGTTCAGCCGTGCGCGCACTCGAGTCGGCGAGCACCGACCCGGATGCGGACGAGTACAAGTCGATCGTGGACCTGATGAACGCGGTCGACGACTACATCCCAACCCCCGAACGGGCGATGGATCGGCCGTTCCTGATGTCGATCGAAGACGTCTTCGGGATCAAAGGCCGCGGCACGGTCGTGACCGGCCGTATCGAACGCGGTCGCGTCAAGACGGGCGATGAGATCGAGATCATCGGCTTCGGCGAAACGCGCAAGACCGTCGTCACCGGTGTCGAGATGTTCCAGAAGACGCTGACTGAAGGCATCGCCGGCGACAACGTCGGGTGCCTGCTCCGCGGCGTTGAGCGAACCGATGTCGAGCGCGGCCAGGTGCTCGCCAAGCCCGGCAGCATCACCCCGCACACGCAGTTCAATGCCGAGGTGTACGTCCTCTCGAAAGAAGAGGGTGGCCGCCACACGCCGTTCTTCAATGGCTACCGACCGCAGTTCTATATCCGCACCACCGACGTAACGGGCACCATCAAAATCCCCGAGGGCATGGAGATGGTGATGCCGGGCGACAACGTGCAGATGGAGATCGAGCTGATTACGCCAGTCGCTATTGAGGAAGGCTTGCGGTTCGCCATCCGCGAAGGTGGCCGAACCGTGGGCGCTGGCGCGGTCACGAAGATCATCAAGTAGCGGCTACGAAAAATGCCAAAGCAGCGCATCCGAATCCGACTGAAAGCGTTCGATCACAAAATCCTCGATCAGTCGGCACAACAGATCGTCGAAACCGCGGAGCGGACGGGGGCGGTGGTTGCCGGTCCCGTCCCGTTGCCGACCAGGATCGAGCGCTTCACCGTTATCCGCAGCCCCTTTATCGACAAGGACTCGCGGGAACAGTTCGAGATGCGCACTCACAAGCGACTCATCGACGTCCTGGAGCCGACCTCCAAGACCGTTGACGCACTGATGCGCCTCAACGTCCCGGCGGGCGTCGACATCGAAATCAAACTATGATTCAGGCTCTACTCGGTCGAAAGCTGGGCATGACCCGGTTGTTTGACGAAAACGGTGTGGTGACCGCTTCCACACTGGTCGAAGCGGGACCATGCTTCATTACCCAACTCCGTACCACTGAAACCGACGGTTACGTGGCGGTCCAACTTGGGTTTGGTGTGAAGTCGCGACCGTCGCGACCCCAGAAGGGACACCTGCGTAAGGCGGGTCTCCCCGATCGACAGGGTCTCGAGACCCTGCGCGAAGTCCCGGCGGACTCCACAGAGGATCTTGAGCTCGGTGCGCGCATCGACGCCAGCATGTTCGCGCAAGGCGAGATTGTGGACGTGATCGGCACCTCCAAAGGCAAAGGCTTTGCGGGCGTCATGAAGCGGCATAACTTCAGTGGCGGCCCCAAGACGCACGGTCAGTCGGATCGCTGGCGCCACTCGGGCTCAGTTGGCTCGGGTACGACGCCAGGCCGCACGTTCAAGAACATGCGTATGGCCGGCCATCTCGGCGATGCCCGCGTGACGGTTAAGAACCTGCGCATCCTCTCCGTCGATCCAGAGCGCAACCTCGTGGCACTCCGTGGAGCAATTCCGGGTCCCAACGGCGGTCTCGTGGTCATTCGCAAAAAACCCCCGGAGGTCTACTGATGCCAAAGGCAAACGTGGTGGACCTCAACGGCAAAGTGTTGCGCGACATTGACCTCGACGACCGGGTCTTTGGCGTCGAGCCGAACGCGGCCGTTGTGCATCAGGCGGTCGTTACACAAGAGGCGAACGCGCGCCAGGGTACGCACGATACCCGCACTCGCGGAGAAGTGGCTGGTGGCGGCAAGAAGCCGTATCGCCAGAAGGGCACTGGCTACGCACGGCAGGGCTCACGCCGCGCGCCGCACTACCGCGGCGGCGGCATCATTTTTGGTCCCCACCCGCGCTCATACGCCAAGGCGCTGCCTAAGAAGATGCGCCATCTGGCGATGCGCTCCGTGCTTTCGTCACGCGCAGCGGACAGCAGCCTGACGGTGGTAGACACCTTCACCCTCGAGACTCCAAAGACCAAGGCCCTGTTGCAGACCCTGGGTACGCTTGGCGCCCCAGACGGTGCGCTGATCGTGGTCGGCGACCGTTCGGATGGCCTGTGGCGGGCGGCGCACAACCTTGACCACGTCCACGTGGTTACGCCCAATGGCCTCAACCTGCTGGACCTTTTGCGCCTACCCCGCGTGATCATGGCAGTAGCCGCCGTCACGGAGCTCACACGTACGCTGACGCGTGACCTTGCGCCAACACAAGCGGCGGAGGCGACGGCCTGATGGCTCTGGACGCGTTTTCCACGACCCTGCGCCCGGTGGTCTCAGAAAAGAGCACCGTGCTCGGCGACCAGGGCAAATACATCTTCGAAGTCGCGCCCACGGCGAACAAGATTCAGATCAAGCAGGCCATCGAAGCGGCCTTCGCCAACAAGAAGGTCCAGGTCAGCGCGGTCAACATCGTGCACGTCACCGGCAAGGTGCGCCGCCGTGGCCGATCCGTCGGGATGACGCGATCGTGGAAGAAAGCCATCGTCACACTAAAGGCGGGTCAACGTCTTGACCTGTTCGAGGGAGTCTGATCTAGATGCCAGTCAAGACGTACAAACCCACCTCGCCAGGCCGCCGCGGCATGTCCGTGTCGACCTTCGAGGAGATCACCAAGAAGCACCCCGAGCGTGCGCTCACTGAGCCGCTCAAGAAGACTGCCGGCCGCAATAACAACGGTCGCATTACGACGCGCCACCGCGGCGGCGGCCACAAGCGCCTCTATCGCATCATCGATTGGAAGCGGAACAAGATCGGCATCCAGGGTCGCGTGATCGCCGTCGAGTACGACCCGAATCGCTCGGCGCGAATCGCGCTCATCGAGTACGAGGATGGCGAGCGCCGCTACATTCTCTGTCCTGTCGGAGTGAGGGTCGGAACCCGCCTGTCCTCGGGACCGGAGGCGGATCTCTCACCTGGGAACGCCCTCGCGCTGCGCGACATCCCGGTGGGCTCAATCATCCACAACATCGAGCTCAAACCCGGTCGAGGGGGACAACTCGTCCGTGGTGCAGGAGTCGGTGCCCAATTGATGGCCAAGGAAGGAACCTGGGCGCAGGTGAGACTCCCGAGTGGTGAGGTGCGGCTGATCTTCGTCGAGTGCATGGCAACGCTCGGCCAGGTCGGCAATCCCGAGCACGCGACCATCTCGATCGGCAAAGCCGGGCGTACTCGCCACATGGGCTTCCGCCCGACCGTACGCGGCTCCGCCATGAACCCGCGCGACCATCCGCACGGTGGTGGCGAAGGCAAAGCTCCGATCGGCGGCCAGCCGCAGACCAAGTGGGGCAAGGTGGCGATGGGCAAGAAGACCCGCCGCCGTAAGGGCACCGACAAATTCATCGTTCGGAAGAGGACCTAACCCGTGAGTAGATCGCTGAAAAAAGGCCCCTTCGTGGACGCCAAATTGATGAAGCGCGTCATCGCGATGAACTCGGGTGGGCGCAAGGAAGTGCTGCGCACGTGGTCGCGTGACTCAACCATCTTTCCGGAGATGGTCGGCCATACGATCGCCGTCCACGACGGTCGGCGCCACGTTCCGATTTACATAACCGAGAACATGGTGGGCCACAAACTCGGTGAGTTTGCGCTCACGCGCCTGTTCCGCGGTCATACCGCCCGCGGCGACAAATCCACAGGAGCCCGCTAAGCCATGGCCGGCGTCGAAGTCAGATCCGTCCAACGCCACATCAGGATGTCCCCGCAAAAGGTCAGACTCGTCCTCGACGTCGTCCGCGGTAAGAACGCACGCGAAGCGTTGGCCATCCTGAAGTTCCTTCCGCAGCGCGCGGCGCGGCCGGTTGCGGCCGCGATTCGCTCCGCGGTAGCCAACGCAGAGAACAATTTCAACATGGATCCAGATGAGCTCTTCATCACGCGCTGCGCCGCCGACGAGGGCCGCACTCTCAAACGTTGGCGCCCACGGGCACGGGGTCGCGTCAATCAGATCCTCAAGCGCTCCAGCCACATCACGGTGATCGTCGCCGAGAAGGGGGCCTAGAAACAGCACTATGGGACAGAAGGTTCACCCGATCGGTTTCCGCCTCGGCATCAAGGTTGGCGAACGATCGGTCAAAGATTGGGACGGGCGCTGGTTCGCCACGGGCAAGGAGTACTCGGACCTCCTGCTCGAGGACATCGGCGTGCGCCAGCACATCATGACTCGCATGGCCGATGCGGGCGTGGCAAAGGTCGAGATCGAACGCTCGGCCAACATGATTACCGTCACGATCCACGCTGCCAAGCCAGGCATCGTCATCGGCAAGAGCGGGGTGAAGGTCGAGGAGCTTCGACGAACTCTCGAAGCCAAAACTGGCAAACGCATCCGCGTCACCATCCAGGAGATCCGTCAGCCCGAGATCAATGCGATGCTCGTGGCCCGCAGTATTGCCGATCAGTTGGAAAAACGCGTTGCCTTCAGGCGGGCGATGAAACAGGCGGTGCAGCGCGCGCAGCGCTTTGGCGCCAAGGGGGTCCGTGTTCAAGTATCTGGCCGTCTGGGCGGATCCGAAATGAGCCGCCGCGAGTGGGACCGTTGGGGACGGGTACCGCTGCACACGCTGCGCGCCGATATCGACTACGGCCAGACCGAGGCGCACACCACCTACGGCATCATCGGCGTCAAGGTCTGGGTCTATCGGGGCGATTTCACACCTGACGGTCGCAGTCCTGAAGAGGTCCAGGCCGAGCAGCGCCAGCCGGATCGCCGTGGACCACGCACGACCGTCCGCGCCGAGGTGGCGCCCGAAGCGCCAGCACCTGAGGCGGCACCGCCAGTGCCTGCTGAGGTGGACTACTCGCGCGGTGGCGTGTTCGAGCCTGGTGAAGACTCGGGCGATATCCGCCCGCGCGCGGCGCAGCCTGAAACCACCGGGTCCGCCGCGCCGATGCCACCAAGCCCACCAACGCCTCCGACCCGTCCGGCACCCACACCGCCGAGACCGCCAACGCCGCCGACACCTCCGCGGAGTGAGGAATGACCGCAATGCCACACCAGTGTTCCTTCACCGGTGCGCGGTGCGCGTCCGAGGTTTCGAGCGCTCGACACCTTTGTCGCACGTTGGTCGACGGCCAAGAGGGCGCCTGCTGATGTTGCAACCGAAGAGGATGAAGCATCGCAAGATGATGAAGCGCACCCACGGTGGTCTAGGTGGCGTAGCGCTGCGCGGCAACACGATCGCGTTTGGCGACTTCGCCATCCGCACGCTCGAGCCTGCGTGGATCACCGCCAGACAGATCGAAGCGGCACGACGCACGATCACCCATCACCTGAAGCGCGGTGGCAAAGTCTGGATCCGCATCTTCCCAGACAAAGTGGTCACCTCGAAGCCAGCCGAGACGCGTATGGGTTCAGGCAAAGGCGCCCCAGATCATTACGTGGCGGTGGTCAAGCCGGGCCACGTGCTTTTTGAAATCGGCGGAGTGCGAGAAGACCTTGCGCAGGAAGCCCTGCGGCTGGCGTCGCACAAACTGCCGGTTGCTACCAAATTTATGATGAGGGAGGGCCTCGAAAGTGGCGGAGAGGAAGCCGCGGCAGCCGCGCACGCGTAGCTCTGAACCAGCGCGACGCCGTCAAAAAAAGGCTGCCGACCCGGTGGCTAACCCTGAGGCCCGCCTGGCGGAGCTGACTGAAGAGTTGTTCAAGCTGCGCTTCCAGTTCGCGACGCGCCAGCTCACCAACACAGCGCGGATCCGCACCGTGCGCAAGGACATCGCGCGCGTGAAAACGCTGCAGCGGCAACGGGAGCTCGTGGGCAATGCCTGATCCCCGAAAAGGCCGCCGCACGAAGATTGGCCGCGTCGCCAGCAACAAGATGGATAAGACGGTCGTCGTCGCGGTCGACCTGGTGACGCGTCACCGTCTGTACGGCCGCACCTTGCGCCGAACCCGCCACTTCAAGGCCCACGACGCGACCAACAACTGCCAGATCGGTGACACGGTCGTGATCGCCGAGTCTCGCCCTATCTCCAAAGAAAAACATTGGATCGTTCAGCAGATCCTGCGCCGCGGAACGGGTGAACCAGTAGAGATCGCCGAGGTCGAAGCCTGATGATCATGCCGCAGACCCGGCTTCGCGTCGCCGACAACACCGGCGCCCGCGAGCTGATGTGCATCCGCGTCGTCGCTGGCGGCTCGAAGTTCGAGGCGTCCATCGGCGATGTGATCGTGGCCTCGGTAAAAGAGGCCACTCCTGGCGGCTCGGTCAAAAAGGGCGAGGTTGTCAAAGCTGTGATTGTCCGACAGGCCAAGGAGTACGGTCGGCCAGACGGCTCGTATATCCGCTTCGACGACAATGCCGCCGTGATCCTCCAGGACAAGAACAACCCCAGAGGCACGCGCATTTTCGGCCCAGTTGCGCGCGAATTGCGCGAGCGCAACTACATGAAAATCATATCTTTAGCACCAGAAGTCCTATGACACTCGCACGTATCAAAAAAGGTGACGATGTCATTGTTCTGACCGGAAAAGAGCGCGGTAAACGTGGCGTTGTGCGCCAGGTAATGCCGAAAGAGGGCAAAGCTCTGGTTCAGGACATCAACATCAGCAAACGCCATATGAAGCCGGGCGGCACGGCGCGCCAGGCAGGCATCGTCGACAAAGAGCAGCCGATTAAACTGTCGAACCTGGCCCTGGTCGATCCGAAGACCAGCAAGCCCACCCGCGTGCGCTCGCGCACGTTGACCAACGGCCGCAAAGTCCGGATCGCGATCGCCTCGGGCGAGCAGATGGCGCGGGAGTAACCAGCAATGGCCAGGAACCCGCGCGAATCCGAAAACGGTACGCAGTCTGCCGAACCGAGTCAGAACGGGCAGACAAAACCAGCGCGTCCTGCACCGCCGGCTGAAAAGTCACGTCTGCACCAGCGCTACGAACGCGACGTAGTGCCAGCTCTGGTGCGTGACTTCAACTATCAGAACCCGATGCAGGTGCCGCGTCTGTCCAAAGTCAGCGTCAACGTCGGCGTCGGCGAGGCAATCGCCAATGCCAAAGCGCTGGACGCCACCGTGCGCGACGTCTCGATCATCACCGGCCAGAAGCCGATCGTGAAGAAGGCGCGCAAGTCCATCGCCCAGTTCAAGCTACGCGAAGGTCAGAACGTTGGCGTGATGGTCACGCTGCGTGGCGAACGCATGTGGGAGTTCCTGGATCGTCTGATGAACGCGGCGCTGCCTCGCACCCGCGATTTCCGCGGGGTGCCCAGTCGCTCATTTGATGGTCGCGGCAACTTCACTCTGGGTCTGCGCGAGCAGTTGATTTTCCCCGAGATCAGTTACGACCAGGTCGACCGGGCGCGCGGGCTCGAGGTCTCGATCATTACCACCGCCTCGACCGACCAGGAAGCGCGCCGACTGCTGGAGCTGCTCGGTATGCCCTTCCAGCGAGAGGGCGAAGCTACCCCCGCCGTCACTGCACGACGGCCCGCCACCCGCCGCAGACGATAACAACCGTATACCGCGTGTTGAAAGGCACCACCATCGAGTGGTGAACCTCACACAGGAGGAAACCTAACCCCTTGGCTAAAAAGTCCATGATCGCAAAGGCGAATCGGCCGCCGCGCTTCAAAGTGCAAGCGCACAGCCGCTGCAAACTGTGCGGTCGCCCACGCGCCTTTATCCGGCGGTTTACGTTGTGCCGTATTTGCTTCCGCAAACTCGCGCTCGCTGGCGAGATTCCAGGCGTCACGAAGGCGAGCTGGTAGTGCCATGACGATGAGCGATCCCATCGCGGACATGCTGACGCGTATTCGCAACGCATCCCGCGCGCGCCATCCCAGTTGCGACATGCCCTACTCGCGCATCAAGTCGGCGATCGCCGAAGTATTGCGCGATGAGGGTTATATCGATTCATTCGAAGAGCGTGGCGAAGGCATCCAGAAAGTGCTGCGCGTCTTTTTGCGCTACGCACCGGGTGGACGCGGTCGCGACCCGATCCTCATGGGCATCGAGCGCATCAGCAAGCCGGGCCTGCGCGTATACGCGCGTTCGTCGGAAATTCCGCGCGTGTTTGGCGGCCTGGGAACGGCCATCCTGTCGACGCCGCAAGGCGTCATGAGTGGTACACGGGCACGTCGCATGAAAGTCGGCGGCGAAGTCCTGGCTCACGTCTGGTAACGGAGGACTGGATAGAAAAGATGTCACGCATTGGCAGGATGCCGATCTCGGTCCCCAAGGGCGTAAGCATTGACCTCGCGGACGATACCGTTCGTGTGAAGGGACCCAAGGGTGAGCTCTCGCGGAGTGTGCCTCGTCAGATCAACGTGATCACCGAGGACGGAACGCTTCGCGTTGAACGTTCATCCGACGAACCGACTCACCGATCGCTGCATGGCCTGACACGTAGCCTCATTGCGAACATGGTCACGGGCGTGACCGATGGCTTTTCGCGGCGCCTGGAAGTCAACGGCGTGGGGTACCGCGCGGCCGTATCGGCCGGCAGCCTGGTGCTCCAGGTCGGCTACTCACACCCCGTGCTCGTTCCAGCACCGCAAGGCATCAGCTTCGCCGTGCAGGGCAACGCGATCACCGTTTCCGGTGCCGATAAGGAGCTGGTCGGCGAAGTTGCCGCGCAGGTGCGGCGCGTGCGCCCGCCAGAGCCCTACAAGGGCAAAGGCATCAAATACGCCGAAGAAGTGATTCGACGTAAGGCTGGCAAGGCTGGCGCGAAGAAGAAATAATGTTTAAGCCTCTGGACACCCGGGCGGCCCGGCAGCGCCGCCACCGGCGCATTCGCGTAAACCTCAGCGGAACGACCCAGCGACCCCGTCTGAATGTCTTCCGCAGCCTGCAGCACATTTACGCTCAGGTCATCGACGATACGAGCGGCGTCACACTGGCTGCCGCCAGCACACTCGGCGCCGAGGCCGGCGGCAACAAGACGGAACGCGCGCGCCAGGTCGGCCGAGCCATCGCCGAGCGCGCGAAAGAAAAGGGCATCAACGCCGTCGTCTTCGATCGCGGCGGGTATCTGTACCACGGGCGCATCAAGGCACTGGCCGACGCGGCACGGGAAGGTGGACTCGAATTTTGAGAAGCGCAATGCCACGACAACAGGAAATGGGCCCGGGCGGCATCGCGCTCGAGGAGAAAGTCGTCCAGGTCAACCGCGTCGCCAAAGTCGTCAAGGGCGGCCGACGCTTCTCGTTCAGCGCGGTCGTCGTGGTTGGCGACGGCTCCGGCCATGTCGGCGTCGGCTTGGGCAAAGCCAATGAGGTCCCCGACTCGATTCGAAAGGGTGCCGAGCGAGCGCGCAAGAACCTGATCCGCGTGCCCATGGCCGGCACGACGATTCCGCACGAGATCGTGCAGAAGTTCGGCGCCGCCCAGGTTCTGTTGAAGCCCGCTGCCCCAGGTACCGGGGTCATTGCCGGCGGCGCCGTCCGCGCGGTCGTCGAGGCCGCCGGTATCAAGGACATTTTGAGCAAATCTCTGGGGTCGCCCAACCCGGTAAACGTGGTTCAGGCCGCGTTGCTTGCGCTCACCAACCTGCGTGATCCACAGGCGGTGGTTCAGCAGCGCCGCCGCGTACCAACGCCGGCGCCCGCGCCGCGCGCAACCGCCGCCGCACCCGCGCCCGAAACAGCGGAAGCCTCTCCAGCTAGCCCTCCCGCTGAGGAAACGGTTCCCTCCTCGAATAGTGCGGGAGTCGGCGAAACGTCCGCCGCCGAAGCACCGAGACCGCCCACCGCTGAGTCCGCGGCCGCGCCGAGTGCTGAGGAGACGCCCTGATGGCCGAGGCTACCCAGAAGTTGCGTCTCAAGCTCGTGCGTTCGCCCATTGGCGCGACCGAGCGCCAACGCGCGACCGTGCGTGCGCTCGGTTTGCGGCGTTTACACCAGGTGGTCGAGCAGGCTGATTCCGCCGTTACCCGAGGGATGGTTCAGAAAGTGGCTCACCTCGTCCACGTTGTGGAGGCGAGCTAATGCAATTGCACGAGCTGAAGGCGCCAGACGGCGCGACGCGCGAGCGCATTCGCATCGGCCGCGGCCACGGCAGCGGCAAAGTCAAGACTGGCGGTAAGGGCACGAAAGGACAGAACGCCCGCGCCGGCGGGGGCGTTCCCCCCTATTTTGAGGGCGGTCAGTTACCGCTGATCCGCAAGCTGCCGTACCGGCGTGGCTTCCGCAACCCGTTCCGCGTTGAGTTCCGCGAGGTCAACGTCCGGGACCTCAATGATTTTCCCGCCGAGAGCACGGTTGGTCCCGAGGAGTTCGATACCGCGGGCGTGCTGCGCGGCGGCAGCGGACCGGTCAAAGTTCTCGGCCAGGGTGACCTGTCGGTCAAACTGACGGTACGCGCCCACAAGTTCAGCGCTGCCGCCCGCCAGAAAATCGAAGCGGCCGGCGGCACAGTTGAGATCATCGAATAGTCCATGCTGAACGCCCCACTGCTCAACGCGGCGCTTGACGCCTTCAAGATCCCGGACCTCCGCCGCAAGCTGTTGTTCACCTTGGGCATGCTGGTGGCCTTTCGCTTCATTGCCCACATTCCGGTTCCGGGCGCCGACGTGGCCGCGTTGCAACGGGTGTTTCAAACCAACCAGCTGGCAGGCTTTTTCGACCTGTTCTCAGGCGGAGCGCTGTCCTCTTTGAGTGTGGCGGCGCTCGGCGTTTACCCGTACATCACCGCCCAGATCATCATGCAGATCATGCAGCCGGCCATTCCCAAGCTGCAGGAGATTGCAAAAGAAGGCGAAAGCGGCCGACAGAAGATCAACCAGTACACCCACTGGCTTACTGTGCCGTTGGCGTTGTTTCAGGCATACGGCACGCCAAATCTCATCAACTTCAGTACCGGCGGCCAGACGCCCATCATCAAGAACTTTGGCTTCGACCAGGACCCGCTCGGAACACTAGCCATCATTGTCTCGATGACCGCTGGCACGTTGCTGCTGGTGTGGATGGGCGAGCTGATCACGCAGTATGGGGTCGGCCAGGGTGTCTCGATCATCATCTTCGGCGGCATCATGGCGCGCTTGCCATTCCAGGTGTTCCAGGGCCTGGCTGGCGGTGCCGACATCGGCCAGTTGTTCATGTTCGCCCTACTGGCAGTCGTGACCGTCGTCGCGATCATTTACATCTACGAGGGCCAGCGCCGCATTCCCGTTCAGATCTCGAAACAGATCCGCGGCAACAAGGTCTACGGCGGCGGCACCACGCATATTCCGCTCAAGGTCAACTCGGCAGGTATGATCCCGCTCATCTTCGCCTCGAGCATGCTGATCCTGCCGTGGACGATCTCGAGCTACTTTGTCAGCAACACCACCTCTATCTTCGGTCTATTCACTGTCGGTGACGCCGCAACACAGATCTACAACACGTTCAATGCAGGCACCAGCCCGGTGTACTGGCTGCTGTACTTCATTATGGTTGTCGCCTTCACGTTCTTTTATGCGTTGGTCATCTTTCAGCAGCAAAACATCGCTGAAAGCCTGCAGCGTCAGAACGGCTTTATCCCAGGCATCCGCCCTGGCCGCCCAACCCACCAGTACCTCTCAGCGGTGCTCATCCGAATCACTGTGGCAGGCGCTTTGTTCCTGGGCATCGTCGCGATCCTGCCGTACATCGTGAAGTCGGCGACCGGCTTCCAAACTTTGACCATTTCCAGCACTGCCGTGCTGATCGTCGTCGGTGTGGCGCTGGACACGATGCGCCAGCTCGAAGCCCAGCTCATCATGCGCAACTACCGGGGCTTCATTGGCCGCTAGGGCCGCGGCCACCAACGGTCGCGCCCAACGGTCCAGTGGCCGCGTCCCTCGCTCTCATCTGTCACAGGAAGTTCGGCCAAACCGCGCGTGGTGACGATGACGCCCGATGGCCGAACTTCTGGGCCACTGGACTTAGTCCTGCTAGGTCCAGTGGGCGCGGGCAAAGGCACCCAGGCACGCAGAATTGCGGAACGGTATCGCGTTCCGCACGTGGCAAGTGGCGATCTGCTGCGTTCGCACCGCGCCCACAACACACCGCTCGGGCAGACCGCGGCCGAGTACATGGATCGCGGTGCGCTCGTTCCCGACGACCTCGTGATCAGCATGATCATCGATCGCATGCGCCAGCCCGACGCCAACCACGGCATCCTCCTGGACGGATTCCCGAGAACAGTGGCCCAGGCGCGCGCACTGGACAAAGAGCTCGAGGCTGAAGGCCGATCGTTGAAGCTCGCGCTGTACCTCGAAGTCCCCTTCGAGGTGCTGGTCGAACGGGCCGCCGGGCGCTGGACCTGCCGAACTTGCCAGGCAACCTACAACTATCGAGTCAATCCACCGCGCAAACCGGGGCTTTGCGACATCGACGGCGGTGAGCTCTATCAGCGTGAAGATGATCGGCCCGAAGTCGTCTCGGAGCGCATCAAGGTGTACCTGCGCGACACCGTGCCTGTCGTCGATTACTACCGCGATCGCGGGATCCTGCGCGAGGTCGACGGCACGCGCGACATCGAAGGCGTGGCGGGCGATATTCAGCGGCAGCTAAAGGCGACAGTGTGTTAAAGTCAAAAGGTTTGCCGCCGTCGAGCGGTCATTAGGTTGTGCCCTTAACCATGAAAATTCGAACATCCATTAAGCCGCGCCCATGCGTAAGGGCAGCCGAAGCATTTCAAACAGAGTCGCTCACGCGCGTGGGCGAGTGCGTGAAGTGATGGGCGAGTGCGTGAAGTGATATGAAAATTCGAACATCCATTAAGCCGCGCTGTGAGAGGTGCAAAATCATCCGCCGTAAAGGCGCGGTGATGATCATCTGTTC
>JAFAZN010000217.1 GCA_019239775.1 Chloroflexota bacterium | reverse complement strand
AGCTCGGCGACCCGCGCGTTGGCGCTTTTGAGCTGTTGCGCCACAGCGCGATGGCGCCAGCGCAAGCCCACCTCGCGTGCGACGCCCAGCAGCAGCATGGCCAGCGCGCCGAGTGCCGCGGATACCAGCACAAGCACTGAAACGGCGACGCTCTGCGCCCGCAGGGTCAGAAACTGGACATCCACGGCCGTGGTGTTCTGGACCGCGAAGATCGCGATCACGATGGAGAACACCAGCGCCAGGAAAACCGTAACTTGCGACACGTTGGTTGCCTAGAGATCAGTGGATAGATAGACGCGTCAGCCTGAGGTCCAAGAAGGCTCAGCCAGCCACCTCGGCCGGTGGCGCAGCCGTGCGCCGCGCCGCCGCGCGATCCCGCGGCAGCTCCTGGGTCTGTCGCTCGTGCGGCGGGCGTGGATCGTGGATACCGCACAGAATACGTCCGTTCACCAGGTGACGTGAAGGTTGTTCCACCTTCCGGTTACATTCTTCGCAACGCGCCATCGTCGCTTCGCTCCTGCTTTTTTTAGAAGGCTGTTAGCCGTTGGCTATTGGCAATTCGTGGTTCCAGATCGGACATGGTCTTTTGGACCGCGTGTTAGTCTAACGTAGCCAGGTACCATGGCTGGCTGCTAACAGCTAATGGCCAGTAGCTAAACGCTCCGATGCGCCTCGTGCACAAGACCGCTCCGATGGCGGCGACCCGCGCCGGGCCCCGTCCTCGCGTTGCGCTCGCGATCGGCGTCGGCGTCCTGACCGCCCTTCTGCTGACGGTCGCTCTCAGCATCGACCTGCTGCCCCGCGTCTACGACCTGCAAGACGGTGACGTGGCGGTGGTGGCGATTAAGGCGCCCCGCAACATCACCTACGTCAGCCAGATCCGAACGCGCCAGGCGCGCGACGCGGCTGCCGCGCAGGTGCCGCCGGTCATCGACCTCAACCGCGATGTGATCGCCCAGCAAACGCGAGGTCTGGCCGATCTGATCCAGGCCGTCAACGTCGTTCGTGGCGACACCACCCGCCCGAATCCAAACGACAAACAGCAAGCCATCGCGCAGCTCGTCACCCCGCCGCTCAGCGAGACCACCGCCCACCAGCTGGTGACTCTCGATGACTATCACTGGTCCACGATCGCCAACGAGACGCAGCGGGTCTTGCAGGACGTGATGAAGGACCGCATCTCGGACAGCAGCGTCGACCAGGTTCGCAGTGACGTGCCACTGCGGGTGCAGCCGTTCTTCTCGGATGCGGATCGCGCCGTTGTGGTCGAGCTGGTTCAGCCATTCGTACGCGCCAACCAGGTGCTGAACCAGGACGCCACGGCGCGAGCCCAGCAGGATGCGCGCGAGGCTGTGGCGCCTGTTGAGCAGACCTACGCCCGCGGCCAGACGGTCGTGCGCGACGGTCAGGTGGTAGGCCCTCTCGAGATCGAAGCCCTTGAAGCGCTCGGGTTGCGCAATCCGCAGCTGGACTGGCAGTCGGTGGCAGCGGCGGCGCTCCTGTCGTTCAGCCTCATCGGCGTTCTTGCCGCGTTCATCTGGCACTTCGATCGCAACCTGCTGTACCGCGATCGCCGCATGATTCTGCTGGCGGGTTTGATCCTCGTGTCGGTCGTGGCCGCGCGCATGGTCATCCCAGGGCGTCCGCTGTGGGCGTACATCTTCCCGCTGCCGGCCGTGAGCATGCTGCTGGCGATCCTGATCGATGCCCAACTGGCCCTGGCAGTCGGGGTCATGCTGTCGATCCTGCTCGCGTGGATCGCAGGCGCCAGTCTCGAGATCGGCGTCATTCAACTAGTTGGCACCATGGTCGCCGGGCTGGCGGTCTGGCGTAAGGAAC
Organism: Chloroflexota bacterium; assembly: GCA_019239775.1. Classification (GTDB taxonomy): domain Bacteria; phylum Chloroflexota; class UBA6077; order UBA6077; family CF-72; genus CF-72. Next base: position 35,301 of record JAFAZN010000217.1, on the reverse strand, counting down.
GCCTGATCGCGTACTTCATCGCCGGCGGCGAAGTTGCGCTGGTGATGATCGCCAGCTATCTCGCCTTCTTCTTCTCGACGCGTCAGGACGACCTTGGCCTGCTGTCGATCGTCGGGTTCGAGCTGCTGGTGAACGGGGTCCTCTCATCGCTGCTGGCCGTCGGCAGCTTCGCGGTGCTTGGGCGTATCTTCGGTATTCTCACGACCGTTCAGCTCCTCGAGCTGGCCAATCCGACGCAGCCGCTGCTGCGCCGGCTGCTCATGGAAGCACCTGGCACCTACCACCACAGCATCATGGTCGGAAACCTGGCGGAACGCGCGGCGGAGGTGATCGGCGCCGACTCGCTGCTGGTGCGCGTGGCGGCCTACTACCACGACATCGGCAAACTTGAACGGCCATGGGCGTTCATCGAAAACCAGGCCGATACCATCGCCAACGTCCACGACTCGCTCGATCCCCAGCAATCCGCGCAGATCATCGCTGCGCACGTCACCGACGGCATGCGGCTCGCCGAGAAGTACCGTCTGCCGGCGCATATCCGCGAGATAATTCCGCAGCATCACGGCACCCGGACGATCAGTTTCTTCTATCAGCAGGCTGCAGAACGCACCAGTGCCTCCGTTGACGCTGCGCTGTTCACGTATCCGGGCCCTCGGCCGCAGTCGCGCGAGGCCGCCATCCTGATGCTCTCCGACTCAACCGAAGCCGCCGCCAGGGCAGCGCGCGACCACTCGCGCGAGGCGATCGAACAGCTGGTCGAGCGAATCATTCGCCAGCGGCTGGAAGAAGGCCAGTTCGACGATTGCAACCTCACGCTGCGCGATCTGACGCGCATCAAGCAATCATTCGTGACGCTGCTCACCGGCATCTATCACCCGCGGATTCCGTATCCGCCGAGCAAGCCGGCGGAAGCTCCGCCGCACGCCGACGTCGCAGCCACCGCTTGATCGACTTCGTCATCGAATCAGGGCTGAAGGCCACGTGGGACGAACCCCGCATCACCGCCCTGGTGGACGCCATCCTCGGACGTGAGCGTCCGCAACTCCAGCAGTTCGTCGTGAACCTGCACCTGGTTGGCGATGACTCCATCCGCGCGTTGAACGCCGAACACCGCGGCATTGACTCCGTGACCGACGTGCTGTCATTCGGACTCCTCTCGACGGACTTCGTCGTTCCTATGGACGAACCGGCGGACCTAGGCGACGTGGTGGTCTCGTACCCGCGCGCCGTCGCTCAAGCCGCCGAGTACGGGCACTCGGTCGATCGCGAGCTGGCGTACCTGGTCGCTCACGGCGTGCTGCACGTGCTCGGCTACGACCATGAGGAAGAATCCGAACGGCTGCGCATGCGCCAGAAAGAAGAGGAGGCACTGCAGCCGCTTGGCTTCACCCGCTGACCATCCTCCACAGGGACACACCGCAATCGGCTCGCGCGCCGGTGGCGATGGCCCGACCATAGCTCCTGCGCCGCCCCTCCGACGCGTCATTCGTTCCTTTGGGTACGCGGCCGAAGGCCTCGCGGTGATGTTGCGCACGCAGCCCAACTTCCTGGTGCATACCGCGGCCGCCGTTGTGGCGCTCGCACTCGGCGCAGTCCTCCGACTCAGTCCGGTGGAGTTCGCGATCGTAGTGCTGACCGTGGCGCTGGTCCTGGTCGTCGAGTGCCTGAACACCGCGCTGGAATCCGTGTGTGACCTGGTCTCACCTGGCATGCATCCGCTGGTGAAGCGTGCCAAGGACATCTCCGCGGCAGCCGTGCTGATTGGCGCCATCGGCTCGGTGCTGATCGCGATCCTGGTCTTCGGTCCGCACCTGGTCGGCATGCTCAAATAGGCCGTGCGCGCGTGGGTGGCGCTGTTACTCGCCCTGGCCGCGTGCAGCGCGCCACGCCCGGCGCCGCCGTCGACGCCCGTCCAGGCCGCGCCAACGGCCACTGCCAGCCCGGCCGCAGCGGCTTCGGCTTTCGCGCTTGTGCCATTGCGCATCGAGGAATCACCACTTCCGCCCGCTGAGCCAACGCCGCCCGGCTATACGTCTGGGCGCGCGACCGCGACTCCCTTCGCCACGCCTGAGGCGGCGTGGAAGTACGTCACGATCACCCTGGCCGTCGAGAATCGGTCCGCCGAGCCGCGCCTGGTTGGCATCGCCGGCAGCGATCCCACCACCACCAATCTGGCACAGGCCGTCCTCACCGCGCGCGATGGCACGCGCTACAAGCCGGTGCGGTCGGACTCGAGTCTTGGGATGCGCACGGCGACGTCGCATGCGCTGGTCACGTATCCCGTGTTGTTGCGGCTGCCGCCGGGCTTCCGCGCGGTTGCCGAGTCCGCCGGCAGCCTCAGCGTGGTTGTGCCCGACGCGCTGTCGCTGACCTTCAAAGTCCCATCGGGGTTGGCACAAGCGGAGTACGGTCTGCTTACGATTCCACCGCTGTCCAGCCTCAACTCGAAGAGCGCCGAGGACGACGTCACTCGGGCGATGCGTGGCGTGTTCGGTGGTTTCGCGCCACTGGACCTCGCCGGCGGCGCCGTGCGAAACGTGGTCTTTCCTGTGGACCGTCCTCCTGCGGGCGCGTTGCCGCAAGGTGGCTCGGCCATCGGCCGCGGTCTCACCGCCACGCTCCTGGGCCTCGAGGCGGCCGATCCCGACGACTTCGAGATTCGCAATCGTGGCTGGAAGCAGCTCACGTTCACCCTGAGCTACCGCAACGACGACGCCCAGCAGCCGCACGCGTTCAACGTGGCGGCCTGGCTGTTCGGTGAGGACGGTGTTGCCTACACAGGCGATGCGCCGACGGTCGGCGACTTCGGCCGTGCTTTAGTGGCACCCGATCCGACGGCGATCCTGCTGTGGGACGGCCGATCGGCAGGCACCGACCTGACTCCACCCGCTCAGGCGCTCGAGCCACGCCGCATCACGTTCTTTGTCCCGCGCGCCCTGCGCAGCGGCATGCTGGTGCTCGCAGGCGACATCGACGCGACGTTCAGTTTGACCGAACTCCCGAGCCCCGAGTCGGCAGTCCGCTCCAACTGACAGTCTTCTCAAACCTACGGTCTCTTCTTTTGGAGTCTGCTTCTCTTCAGAGAAGATTTCCGTTACTGCGTTGGGGCGCTCGGCACTATACGCCCGAGAGCTCGATCCCTTGACACGCCAGACGAACGAACCAGTCGTAGGCAATGAAGGTTAGGCGTGCCACTTCCACACGACGGTGCCCCAACTGAGTCCTGCCCCGAAACCGCTCAGGACGACGGTGGCGCCAGGCCGCACCATGCCGCATTCGATCGCCTCGCAGAGGGCCACAGGAATGCTCGCGGCGGAAGTATTGCCGTAGCGTTCGACGTTGGAAAAGACCAGTGAGGCATCAACGTGCAAGCGTTTGACAGCGTGGTCGATGATGCGCGTGTTGGCCTGATGCGGAATAAGCACGTCGATGTCGTCGGTAGTCATCGAGGCGGCGGCGAGCGCTTCGACCACTGAATCGGGCAGTACGCGGGTGGCGAAGCGGAACACGTCGCGGCCCAGCATCTTGACATAATGTGCACGGTCGGCGACGCTGTCGGCCGAGGCCGGCTGGCGTGAGCCGCCCGCTGGCACGTACAGGGAACAGGCGCCCGCGCCGTCGCTGCCCAGCACGAACGAGATCAGTCCACCAGGCTGGTTGGTGGGCTGCAGCACCACTGCGCCCGCACCGTCGCCGAAGAGCACACACGTGGAGCGGTCCTGCCAATCCAGGATGCGAGTGAAGACCTCGGCGCCGATCACCAGCACGTTCTTGTAGGCGCCGGTGGCAACAAACTGAGAGCCAGTCGCCAGCGCGTAGATGAAGCCGCTGCAGACGGCGTTCATATCAACCGCCGCGGCGCGCGGCGCACCGAGTGCATGCTGCACCAGGGATGCGGTCGCGGGCATGTTGGCGTAGTCCGGCGTACAGGTGGCGACGAGCACCAGGTCGAGGTCCTCGGGTGCAACCTGGGCCTTGTCCAGCGCTGCGCGCGCGGCGTTGACGGCGAGGCTGCACGTGGTTTCTTCGGGCGCGGCGATGCGCCGCTCGCGAATGCCTGTGCGCGCGCGGATCCACTCGTCCGAGGTGTCAACCAGTTCGGCCACTTCCGAATTTGGCATCACCCGCGCGGGCAAGTATTTGCCCCAGCCGCTGATGCGCACGTAGCGCTGGTCAGTCAAACCGACTCACAACGAGGGCGGTGTTGTGGCCGCCGAAGCCAAGCGAATTCGACAACGCGGTGTCGATGCGCTTGGAGCGTGCCATGTTTGGCACGTAGTCGAGGTCGCACTCCGGGTCGGGATGCTCCTGGTTGATGGTTGGGGGCAAGCAGCCCTCCAGGATGGTCTTGATGCAGATGATCGCCTCTATCGCACCGCTAGCGCCGATGAGGTGGCCGGTCATGCTCTTGGTTGAGGACACGGGCGGCGCCTGATTGCCGAAGACGGCTTTGATGGCCTGGGTCTCCGTACGATCATTGTGCGGCGTCGAGGTGCCGTGGGCATTGATATAGCCGATGTCTGCCGGCTGTAGGCCTGCTTGTTTGATCGCCGTGCGCATCGCACGCGCGGCTCCCTCACCGCCTTCGCTTGGGGCCGTAATGTGATACGCGTCGGCCGTGGCGCCGTAGCCGGTGATCTCGGCGTAAATGTGCGCGTCGCGTCGGCTGGCGTGTTCGAGGCTTTCGAGCACCAGGATGCCCGCGGCTTCTGCCAGCACAAAGCCGTCACGTTCCGCGTCGAAGGGGCGACTTGCCTTTTCAGGCTCAGCGTTGCGGGTGGACAGCGCGTGCATCGAGTCGAAGGCGGCCAGGCCGATTCGTGTGACCGGCGCCTCCGCGCCGCCGGCCAGAATGACGTCGGCATCGCCGCGCTTGATCATTTCGACGGCTTCGCCCAGCGCATGGCCGGCCGTGGCGCACGCGCTGGCCACCGCGAAGTTCACGCCTTTGGCGCCGGTCTGGATCGCGATCATGCCCGCCAGCATGTCGGGCAGCATCATCGGCACCACGAACGGACCGACGCGATCGGGCCCGCGCGTGTGCAGGGTGATGGCTGCCTCGACGATCGTGCCGATGCCGCCAATGCCACTGCCCACCAGTACGCCAATGCGCTCGGCATTCTCGGCGTTGATGGTCAGCTCCGCATCGCGCACGGCTTCCTGGGCCGCGACCAGGCCCAGCTGAAGGAAGCGGTCCATGCGGCGAGCTTCCTTCTTATCGAGGAACGCGATGGGGTCGAAGCCCTTGACCTGGCCGGCGATCTTGACGTCGAGGTCGTCGGTCTCGAAGGTTTGGACCCTGGCAATGCCCGAGCGGCCATGGATGATGCCGTCCCAGGTCGAGGCCACGTCGAGCCCAACGGGCGTCAGCGCGCCCATGCCAGTGACGACCACGCGACGCGGCTGCATGCTGCTGATAGGGCGCCAGTATAGCCAAAGCTGTATCATTCGCAGACGCCGTTTAGCACTCGGGCACACAGAGTGCTAAACGTCAGTAACAAAACGTGTCCGAGCTCCTCACCCCGCGCCGAGAGCGCATCCTCCGCCACGTCGTCCAGGAATACGTCGCGCTCGCGCAGCCTGTGCCGTCGGACTTGATTGCTCGCAAGTACGAAGCCGATCTCTCCCCAGCCACGGTACGCAACGAGCTGGCCGCGTTAGAAGAGGCTGGCCTCATCGCCCAGCCGCACACGTCCGCTGGCCGCGTACCCACCGACCGCGGCTACCGCTACTTCGTCGAGCTGCTCATGCAGCAGGAGAGCCAGTTGGCGCCCGCGGAGCGCCGCACGCTACGTCAGCAGTTCAACCAGCTCGCGGCTCTAGGCACGGACTCGACCCATCTCGCGCCCACGATTCTTGCGCGCACGCTGCGCAGCGCCGCGGTGGCGACGCGCACGGTGAGCGGTCACGCGCGCGTGCGCCGCATCGAGCTTGTCCCGCTCGAAGAAGACCTGGTCCTGGTCACGCTGCTGATGCAATCGGGCGGCGTCCGACAGGTGGTGCACCGCTCGGACTCAGTTCTCGAGCGCGAGGACCTGACTCGTCTGAGCAACGAGCTTTCGGAAAAGCTGGCGGATAAGACTCCAGGCCAGGCGCGGCGTGCACTGAAAGCCGTCAGCGACAAGGCACGTCCGTTTGCAACGTCGGCCATTCGCCTGTTGCAGCAGGCGCAAGAGCAGTCCTTCGCGGCGGTCACGCTCGAAGGTCTAGCCCAGTTGCTATCCCAGCCCGAATTCGCGCATGCCGAGAAGCTGCGCCCGATCATCGAGGTCCTGGAGCAGCAGCCCTTGCTGGCGCGTTTCCTGGCCGAATCGCTGGCCAGCCCGGGCGTGCAGGTGATCATCGGTGCCGAGAACCGGCTGGAACAGATGCGCGATGCTGCGCTCGTCCTCACCCGATACGGTGTCGACGAAGATGCGTGGGGGGTGCTCGGCGTGCTCGGCCCCACCCGACTGCCTTACTGGCGCGCGGTCCCGATGGTGCGCTTCGTGGCCGAGCTGATGGACGTGGTCAACAGCGACAGCCAGCATGGGCGCCGAAGCGCGCCCTAGGAAAGCGGCCGAATCGGCTCCAATCCCCCTTGTCAAGTGCCGATACTACGTTAGGATTCTGGTCCTGGATACTGGATAAAAGCTGAGACGATGGCCCAACGCACCACCAAACGCGATTATTACGAAGTCCTCGGCGTCAGCCGCTCGGCCTCTGATGACGACATCAAGAAGGCCTATCGTCGCCTGGCGCTGCAGTATCACCCTGACCGCAACAAGGACCCCGAAGCCACCGAGCGCTTCAAGGAGTGCACCGAGGCGTACCAGGTGCTCTCTGACTCCGAAAAACGCTCGATGTACGACCGCTATGGCCACTCGGCGTTCGAGCGCGCGGGCGCGGGCACAGTGGACTTCAGCAACTTCGTTGGGCTATCGATCGAGGACCTGTTCGAGTCGTTCTTCGGCACGCCGGGCCAGCGCGGTGCGCGCCAGCGGGTGCAGCGCGGCCAGGACCTGCGCTACGACATGCACCTCACCCTGGAGGAGGCCGTCTTCGGAGCCAGCAAAGAGATCACCCTGACCAAGAACGCCACGTGCAAGAAGTGCGAAGGCAGCGGCATGGAGCCGGGCACCCAGCCCACGAAGTGCCCGCGTTGCGACGGCAGCGGCGAGATCCGGCGGGTGCAGCAATCGATCTTCGGTCAGTTCGTGAACGTCACGCTGTGCGATCGGTGCAACGGTGAAGGCCAGGTCATCGCGGACCCCTGCACGGAGTGCCAGGGTCGTGGCGTGGTGCGTGCCCGCACGACCGTCGAGGTCGACGTTCCCGCTGGCGCGGATGAAGGCATTCAGTTGCGCTTGACCGGCCAGGGTGAACCGGCGCCACGCGGCGGCGTGCCCGGCCACCTCTACGTAGTGCTCCACGTCCAGCCCCACCGTTTCTTCAAACGTCAAGGGAATGACCTGCTGCTCGAGATGCCAATCAACATCACGCAAGCGGCCCTTGGCGACGAGTTCTCCGTCCCGACGCTAGACGGTAAAGAGGTTTCGGTGAAAGTACCGGCGGGCACGCAAAGCGGCCGCATCATCCGTATCCGCGCCGAAGGCGTGCCCTTCCTGCGCGAGCACGGCCGCGGTGACCTCCAGGTTCATCTGCGAGTGCGCACCCCAACGGATCTCAGCGACGAACAGAAGAAGCTCCTGCGCCAGCTAGGTGCGAGCTTCGGCTCGACGCAGAACACCCCCACGGAGAACAAGAGCTTCTTCGACAAAGTCAAAGACGTCTTCTCCGCCGGCTAACGTCCGGAACGGTTGCCGTGTAAAACCCCGCATGAGTCGTCCGTCCGCGCGTCGCGGCCAGGGCGGTCTTATGTCGCCGCGGGGACCAGCAGTGCGTTCTCTACGGTTCGCACCTCGATTTTGGCGATATGCGGGCCTGTCTGCGGCGTGTACGCGGCGCGTTCGGGCGAGTCCTCGTAGCGCTTCAGCGTTTCCTCATTTTCGAAGGTGCGGACCCAGATGAATTCGTTCTGCGGTCGATTGGCCCAGGCGCCGACGACGTGCACGCCAAAGCCGGCGCTGGTGGGCACGATCTTCTCGTTGAACAGCTTGATCCAGGAGTCCAACATGCCGCGGTTGATCGTGTAGACGCGAACTTGGGTGACCATGAGGTTTCGAGTCTACCCCGATACGCTGGCAGGCACTTTTGCATAGAGGCGAGCACTTGCGAGCCTGGCTCCCTCGGCCAGAGCCCGCAGCTTGGCCCAGGCCACCGTCGGCGGGATTTCGGCGTTGCCAGCGGTGGAGGCAAAGCCGCAATCGTTGCCCACAATGATGTTCTCCGCGCCAACCGTGCGCGCCCAGCGCTCGATCCGGTCAGCCACTGCCTCCGGATGCTCGATCGTGACATTGGAGTGCGTGACCATACCCGGAATCAGCACCTTGCCGTCCGGTAATTTCACGTGCTCGAAAAGCCGCCATTCATGTTCGTGGCGCGGATTGGCGGCCTCGAATGAATACGCGCCGGCGCGGATTTTGAAAAAGATGTCGATGACATCCGCCAGCTGCAAATCGCTTACGCGCGGACCGAAATTGACGCCGTAGCAGGTGTGATAGCGAATGCGATCCTCCGGTAGATCGCGCAACGCGTAATTGATCAGCTCAACACGCTGCTCCGCCAGCCGGCGATAGTCCTCCAGTGGTAAATCGATGCGACTGTCCCACGCGCTCACCATGCTCGGATCGTCGATCTGCAGGAGCAGTCCGGCGTCCAGAATCGCGCGGTATTCTTCGCGCATCGCATCGGCATATGCGGCGGAATACTCCTCCGCGGAGCGGTAGTACTCGTTTGCGCTTGCATTGGGAATCGGCGAGGTCGATGGCAGAAATCCCTCGACGAAATTCCGGCCCCCCATCGCGTTTTTCAGGTTTGCGATATCGCGCTGTACCAGCTCCTGACCGACATACCGGAGCGGACCAACGCACACTCGTGGCGCAATGCGGATGGTGTTCGCAAATGGACTGTGCGCGAGCACATACTCGTAATAATCCGGGAATTGCTGCGCATCGCGCCCGTTGGGATCGATCGGGCCAACACGTCTCTCCGTGGATGCAGCCGGTCGGACCTCGAATCCGCTCATGCGTTCCAGGATGTAATTGTTGAAGGACGGCTTCCCGACCTCACCATCGTTGACAATATCCAGCCCAGCCTCGGACTGATGGCCAACGTTTTCCGCGACGGCCTCGCGCACACGCTGTTCGAATGCTTCGCGATCGACTGGCTGACCAGCTTCGCGCGCGCGCATCGTTTCCAGCAGATCCGTAGGCCGAGGAAGACTTCCCGTATGCGTCGTAAGAACGCGCTGAGTGCTGCGCTGCATGCGCTCTATGCTATGCAGCCATGACCAGCACCGCCGTCGATCTCAAGCGCGAAGTTGCGATCGCCAATCGGGTTCTCTGGGCGACCGGCCTGTGCACCGGCGTCACCGCCTCGCTCGGCCACGCCAGCTTGCGAATGACGGATCGCCCCGATCGTTTTCTGGTGAAGGGCCGCGGCTACGCGATGGACGCCCTTGCGGCGATGCGCCCCGAAGACATGGTCACCTGCGACCTCGATGGCAACCTGGTCGACGGTCCGCCCGGCGCGACGCAGTGCTTCGAAATCAAGATGCACTCGTGGATCTACAAGCTGTATCCCGACGTGCAGTCGGTGGTGCACGTGCATCCGCGCTACACCGTGCTGATGAGCACTCTCGGCCGCCAACTCAAGCCGATGTGCCAGGAAGGCATCCAGCTTGTTGCCAGGCCGCTACCGATGTATCCGCACGTCAAGACTGTCGTGACTGATGCAGAGGGGGAGGAGGTCGGACGCCTTATCGATGGCTCGAAGGCGGTGCTGTTGCAGGGTCATGGTGCGACCACGACCGGTGCGAACCTGGAGGAAGCAGTGAGCAACATGCTCCACCTCGAGGAGCAGGCGCGCATGAACTACCAGGCGTTGTGCGCGCTCGGGCCTGACTATCCGTCGCTACCGCAAGAGCTCATCGACGAAATGAGCAACCGACCGGCGTATAGCGAGCTGCCGCACTTTCGCGACGTCTTCGCACGACGCGATGGCCAGCCCCGCGTCGGTGGACTGTGGCAGTACTACACGCAGCTAGTGGCGAAGGACCTTTAGGCGGCCGCGGGTAGCGCGATTGGCTCGGTGACTGCTGGCGGGACTGGCAGCACAATGCTGAAGCGGCTGCCTCGACCTGGCTGCGAATCCAGCATGAGTCGTCCGCCGTGATGGGCCACGATATCGCGGCAGATCGTAAGGCCTAGCCCGGTGCCCTTCGGCTTGCCAGTGAGCGTATCGCCGACCTGCTGGAATTTCTCGAATACGCGCTCCTGGTCCTGGGCGGCGATGCCGACGCCAGTATCGGAGACCTCGATCCACAACTCATCGCCCTGCACGCCGGCGTGCAAGCGGATCGTCCCCTCAGAAGTGAACTTCATCGCGTTGTTGAGCAGGTTGTGAATGACCTGCTGGATTCGATCGTGGTCGCCGCGGATTTCCGGCAGGTTGGCCGCGACGTCCTGCTCGAACTCCAGCGTCGAGTGCTCGAAGAGCGGCGCGAACGTGCGCGCGCATTGGTCCAGCAGCGCTGATGGATCGACCGCCTCGTCACGCCAGTCCATCTCGCCGGACTCGATCTTGGTCACGTCCAGCACGTCGTTCACGAGTCGGGTCAACCGCTCGCTTTCGGCGGTGATGATCTGCAGGAACTCCTGCTGGGTTTCTTCGTCGTCGGGATAGCTCTGCAGGATTTCCGAGAACGCTCGGATCGACGTCAGCGGCGTGCGCAGCTCGTGCGAGACGTTGGCCAGGAAGTTCGTCTTGGCTTCGTCCAGCGACAACAACTCCTGGTGAGCGACCGCCAGGTCGGAGTACAGGCGCTGCAGCTCGATCAGCCGATCGTGCAGGGCGACTTCGGCTTTCACCGTGAGGCTGCGCAGATAGCTCGCGAGCAATGCGGTGATGAACAAAAACCCGGTGCGGAAGGCAAACGCGGCGTCCGCCGACTGGTGGCCAATGACGTGCTCGATCGCGTCGGTGCCGGTGAAGATCATGGTCATCGCCAGCGATGGACCGTAGCCATAGCGCATGGCCACCGAGATCATGACCGTGAACAGCACGTAAGAAAACGCAGAATCGAAGCCGCCGCCAACGAGCACCATCGCCATGTTCAGGAAGCTGTCGCAGACGGTGGTCAGATACCCATTGGCGAACACGTCAGGCCGCCGCTGGATGTAGCGGCGAACCGACCAGTTGTAGGCGATCGCGAAGACCAGAATCGCCACGGAGGCGATCAGCCGGTTATTCGGCAGGTGCATCAGCGGCAGCGCCGGCGCAACCGCCAGCACGCCAACCCAGCGCACAAAGACCAACCGCCACTCCATCGTGAGCGACTGCGGCAGATCGGCCGGACCTTGCCACTCCGCGGAAATGACGCGGCGCGGCCAGCCGAGCGCATGGCGAGTCAGATGGCGTTTCATTCCGCTACCACGAGCATCGACAACCGGGTTGCACTCCTGAAGAGAGGTGGGCCCGGCGTTCAGCGAAGCGCCGTCGCGTTAGACTGGTGACCAATGGATCACCTGTCGGCCGCGGACCTCCGCACTGCCGTGACCGCGTCGGCCGAAGATCCTGACACCGAGGAAGCCGACGTCTTCAGGGCGCTAGCCGATCCAAGCCGCCGCCTATTGCTGGACAGTCTGTTCGACGCAGATGGTCAAACCCTTGGTGAACTGTCCGCCCAACTGCCAGGGATGACCCGCTTCGGCGTGATGAAGCATCTCAAGATCCTCGATGCCGCGGGCCTGGTGACCAGCCGCAAGGTGGGCCGCGAGCGGCTGCACTATTTGAACCCCGTGCCGATCCGGCTGATCCACGATCGCTGGATCGGCAAGTACGCTGAGGTCTGGGCTGCCGGCCTGGCGGATCTCAAAGCGCGCCTGGAGGGAACTGCCACGGATCGGCCACATCACGTCTTTCAGGTCTATATCCGCGCCACGCCCGAGCAGTTGTGGCAAGCCATTACGGATCCAGAGCTCACGTCGCGGTATTTTCGCCAGTCTCGGGTTGAGTCAGGCTGGCGGCGCGGCGACCGACTCAGGTACTTGATCGCCGACGAGGTCGTCGTGGCCGGTGAGATCCTGGAGGCAGACCCACCCAGGCGACTGGTCACCACGTGGGCTTTCACCCGTGATCCCCGGCTGCGAAACGATCCGCCCTCGCGCGTCACGTGGGAGATCGAGCGGCAGGGTGAGACGTGCAAACTGACGTTGGTGCACGACGACTTTCCGAGCGAGAACGCCACATTCAAGTCTGTGAAGTCGGGCTGGTCGCTGTACCTCAGCAGCATGAAGAGCCTGCTCGAAACCGGCGAAGGCCTCGCGGTCGCGCAGAACTGGGTCAGCTAGTTCACACTGCGAACGAGGCCAACCCCACCAAGTGACCTTTCCTGGTTTACCTTCCCAGCGTCGAGGCGCTCTGGCCTACAGTGCCGAGTGCTTATACGCAGTGAAGCGAATTTCCTTCTCCGAGAGAAGCACACTAGCCTAGATAGGCGTACTAGAGACGATGCAGAGTTTGTGGAACGACGCCGATGCGCCTCGATTCGAGGGGCCGCTCGGCCAGCGGGTGTACACCTCACGGCTGCTCGGCCAGGACCATTCGCTGGTGCTGCACGGTGGCGGCAACACGTCGGTCAAGATCCGACAGGCCAATCTCTTTCGCGAACCCGAGGACGTCCTGTACGTCAAAGGCAGCGGCTGGGACCTCGAAACGATCGAAGCCCAGGGCTTTGCGCCCGTTCGGTTGGAGCACGCCAGGCGACTCGCCACGCTCGAGCAGCTCTCGGACGAACAGATGGTGCAGCAGCTGCGCGCGGCGATGACGGATCCATCGGCGCCAACGCCTTCGGTCGAGACCATTCTCCACGCCCTGCTGCCGGCGCGGTTCGTGGATCACACCCATGCCGATGCACTGCTGGCGATCACCAACACCAGTGATGGCGAGCGCCGGGTTCGAGAGATCTACGGCGACTCAGTGGTGGTGCCCTACATCATGCCGGGGTTCGACCTGGCCCGACTGGTCGCGGAGCTCCTGCCGAAACACCAGTCGCCGAATACCGTCGGGCTGGTGCTGCTCAACCATGGCTTTTTCTCCTTCGGCGACAGCGCGCGAGAGAGCTACGAGCGCATGATCGAGCTGGTCTCTCGCGCCGAGGCCTACCTTGCTGCGCATGCGGCGGTGGGGCCTCCAGTTCGCGTGACCACCCCTCCGCCGGTTGAGTATGTCGAGCTTGCAGCGCTGAGGCGCCAGGTCTCTCAGGTGGCAGGTGCGCCCATGATCATGACCACACACACGGGCGCTCGCGAAACGAGCTTCGTGCAGCGAGATGACCTGGCGGTCATTACGCAGCAGGGCCCAGCCACGCCGGATCACGTGATCCGCACCAAGCGGCTCCCGCAGCTTGGAAGCGACGTCGCGGCCTACGCAGAGGCGTACGCGGCGTACTTCGCCGAACACGCGGCCCAGACCAAGCAGCCGCTGAAGATGCTGGACCCGGCACCGCGCGTGGCGCTGGATCCCGACATAGGGCTCGTGACGTTCGGGCGCACAGCGCAGGACGCTGCGATCGCCTTCGACGTGTACAGCCACACCATTGACGTGATCCTGCGTGCCGAGGCACTTGGCGGCTATCTAGCGTTGTCGGCGGCCGAGATTTTCGCAGTCGAGTACTGGGACCTCGAGCAGGCCAAACTGAAGCGCGGTTCGAGCACGCCGACGTTCGCCGGAGAAGTTGCGCTGGTCACCGGCGCGGCCTCGGGCATCGGCAAAGCCACCGTTGAGGCGCTCCTCCGCCGCGGCGCGGCCGTCGTTGGTCTGGACCTGAACCCTGGTGTGAAGGACCTCTTTGGCAAGAGGGTGGACTTCCTCGGGCTGGAAACAGACGTCACCCGCGAACAGGACATCGCCCAGGCATTGGAGAGCGCGGGGCGTGCCTTCGGCGGGCTCGACATGCTCGTCTTGAACGCGGGCATCTTCGGCGCCAGCCGACGCATTGAGTCGCTTGGACTGCAGGAATGGCGGACGGTGATGGACGTCAATCTCGATGCCAACCTCGTGCTGCTGCGGGCGGCGTATCCGCTGCTGCGGTGCGCGCCGCGCAATGGTCGTGTGGTAGTGATCGGGTCCAAGAACGTGCCCGCCCCCGGGCCGGGCGCGGCGGCGTACTCCGCCTCCAAAGCCGCGCTCAACCAACTCGCGCGTGTGGCTGCGCTCGAGTGGGGCGCTGACGGAATCCGCGTCAACGTCATCCATCCCAACGCCGTTTTCGACACCAGCTTGTGGACTGAGGACGTGCTTCGCAGTCGCGCCGCCAACTATGGCCTCAGCGTTGAGGACTATCGCAAGAACAACGTGCTGCGCATAGAGGTCACCAGCCGCGACGTGGCAGAGATGGCGGCCGAAATGTGCGGTCCGCTGTTTTCTCGCACAACCGCTGCCCAGGTGCCTGTCGATGGCGGCAACGAACGGGTGATCTGAGTGCCTGCGCCAGGCGAGCTTGTTACCGGCAATGCCGCCGAGGACACCGTGCCGTTCCGCGGTTGGCTCGTGGGCCACTTCGTTCCACCGGAGTTTGGCCTTCGTTCGACGCCCGAGGTCGAGGTCAAGTGGGGCGTGCATCCTGTGGGCGATTCGCGGTCTGGCTGGGGCAGCAACGAGGCAACAACCTTCAGCGTGCTGGTGAGCGGCTCCATTCGGTATGAGTTCAGCGATGGCCAGTGCGTCCGGCTGGTGCGGCCGGGGGATTACGCGCTCTGGGCGCCGGGCGTCCCGCATCGCTGGTTCGTGGAACGTGAGCCGACGGTCGTATTCACGGTTCGCTGGCCGTCGATCGCGCCATGAGCGATGACCAGTGGCTGGAGCTCTCGACCCTGGTCGAGCCCGAGGCGGTCGAGTCCGTCTCGGCGGCGTTTGCCGAATATGGCCAGGGTGTTGCGATTGAACAAGCCGTAGAGTCGTCTCGCGATGGCGACATCGTGCATCTCCCAGCCGACGCACCCGTCTTGGTCAAGACCTATTTGCCGCTGGCTGATGCCGAGTTGGAAATGCGCAAACAGCGGCTGCAGACGGCGGTTTGGGCGCTAGGCAAGTTACGCCAGGTCGGCGAATTGCAGGTGCGCACACTGCGCGAGTCGGACTGGGAAAACGCCTGGAAAGAGCACTTCTTTGTTCACCGCGTCGGCGAACGGACGGTGATTGTTCCGAGTTGGCGGGAGTACTCACCTGGACATGACGACGTGGTCTTGCTCCTGGACCCGGGCATGGCCTTCGGCACGGGCCTGCATCCCACGACGCGGTTGTGTCTGCGCGCCGTCGAGGAGTTGGTAACACCTGGGATGCGTGTGCTGGACGTAGGTGCCGGCTCGGGCGTCCTGTCGATCGCGGCCGCACGCCTGGGCGCCACCCGTGTCGTGGCTGTGGAACTTGACCCCGTTGCCGCGCGGGTGTGCCGCGAAAACGTCCAACGCAACGATGTCGCCGACATCGTCGAAGTGCGTGCTGGAACCCTCGGCGACGACGCACCGCTCGACGCCGACCTGGTTCTGGCCAACATCACCATCGCGACGCTGCTGGAGTTGCATCCACGTCTGGCGAGCCACCTTGCGCCAGGCGGCGTGGCCGTGCTCTCGGGCGTGCTGGCGGAGCGCGCGGACGAACTGCTCGCCGCACTGCATGCAGCCGGTTGGCAGCACCTGCGCACGGACCAGGAGCAGGACTGGGTGGCGCTCCACGTGCGCCGATGACGCACCGCTTCTACGTTGCAGCCGCCCAGCTCGAGGGCGACGGAGTGATGTTCTCTCCTGCACAGGTGCATCAGTTGCGCAGCGTCTTGCGTCTGCGGCCTGGCGACCAGGTGCACGTCTTCGATGGTCGCGCGCCCCAGGACCGGGTGGTGGAGTTGCTCGATGGGCCGCGCGGCCGCCTCGTGGGCGAGGCGGCCCAGGCGCCCGAGCCGCGCACGCGGCTGGTGGCCTATCCAGCGCTGCTCCAGCGCGACAAGTTCGAGACGGTGCTGCAGAAGCTCACCGAGGTCGGCGTCGCGGCAATCGCGCCCGTGATCACCGCGCGCAGCCTGCCTCGCGCAGCGCCCGATGCCGCGCGCACCGAACGCTGGTGCGTCATCCTGCGCGAGGCCGCGGAACAGTGCGGCCGGGGCGTGGTGCCGGCGCTGCTCCCAACGGTTTCATTCACGGAAGCACTGCGAACCTCCGAAGGCACGCGGGTTGTGGCCTACGAACGGGTTCGCCAGCACTCGCTGCGCGACGCGCTGGCATCCGCACCCGGGTACGTCAGCATGTTTGTCGGACCCGAAGGCGGCTTCGCGCCCGAGGAGGCCGCGTGCGCTGAGCGCGGTGGTGCGGCGCTCGTCACGCTTGGGCCGCGCATTCTGCGCAGCGAGACCGCCTCGCCGCTGCTGGCGGCGCTGGTCCTCTATGAGTTGGGAGACTTATCGTGGCCGCATGACGCGGGATCCTGATTGCTTGTTCTGCAAAATCGTCGCGGGCGAGATCCCTGGCAACTTTGTCCATCGAACGGACACCGTCTCGGTCTTTCGCGACATCAACCCGCAGATGCCGACGCACGTCCTGTTGGTGCCGAACGCACACATCGCGAACACAGAGGCGCTACTGCCCGAGCACGACGCGCTGGTCGGCGAGCTGGTGCGTACTGCCCAGGACGTCGCGCGCCTGGAAGGCCTCTCCGAGCGCGGCTACCGTCTGGTGTTCAACACCGGCCCAGATGCATTGAACTCAGTGGCGCACCTGCACCTGCACATGCTCGGCGGGAGGAGTATGAGCTGGCCACCGGGCTGACTTTGGGTCGGAGCTTGCTCATGAGCGAGTCTGCTCAAAAGTCTCCACCTCTAGTTATGATCCTTGGTATATGGATCTCTTCGAGTACCAGGGCAAGCAGTACTTCGCCCGCTTTGGAATCCCTGTGTCGCCGGGCGGGGTGGCCGACACGGTGGACGAGGCGGTCGCGCAGGCCGTTCGGGTGGGGTATCCAGTCGTCGTCAAAGCCCAGGTGCAGGTCGGCGGAAGAGGCAAGGCTGGTGGCATCAAGCTCGCCAAATCAACCGACGAGGTCCGACAGCACGCGCAGAACATCCTCGGCATGGACATCCGCGGCCATGTCGTCCACCGGCTGTGGATCGAGAGGGCTTCGGACATTGCGCACGAGTACTACGCGTCGTTCACGCTAGATCGCGGGGCACGCCTCCATCTCGGCATGGTTTCCGCAAAAGGCGGCGTCGAGATCGAGCAGGTCGCCGCCGAAGATCCAGGCGCGATCGCTCGATTGCATATCGACCCCGTGAAGGGCCTCTCCGAGCACGATGCGCGTCACCTGGTAAACGAAGCGCACCTGGATGAGAAGGCCAGATCGGGTGCGGTCGAAATTCTTCTCAAGCTGTATCGGTGTTTCGTCGAAGGCGACGCCGACCTCGTGGAGATCAACCCGCTGGTACTGACGCCGGATGGCCGCGTCCATGCGCTCGATGCCAAGGTAAGCCTCGACAACAACGCAGAGTTTCGTCACCCAGAGTGGGCTGAATATCGCGCTACCGAAGTACTCGACGAACGCGAGAAGCTGGCGCGCAGCAAAGGCCTGCAATACATCGGCTTATCAGGCAGCGTAGGAATCATCGCCAATGGCGCCGGCCTGGCCATGAGCACGCTCGACGTCGTGAACCAGGTGGGCGGCTCACCCGCGAACTTCCTCGACATCGGTGGTGGTGCAGACGCCAGCGTGATGGCGAGCGCATTGGAAGTCATCAACACCGACGCAAACGTGCGCTCGATCTTCGTGAACATCTTTGGCGGGATCACACGCGGCGAAGAAGTGGCCAATGGCATCGTGCAGGCGCTTCAACGAGTCGAGATCAAAGCTCCCATTGTGATACGCATCGATGGCACCAATGCCGAAGAAGGTCGAGCGATCCTCAAACAGCACGAGTCCGACCGCCTCATTTCGCAGCCAACGATGCTGGATGCCGCGCGCAAAGTCGTTGCGCTGGCGGGCGCCGGCACGGCCGAGGCTCGCCGATGAGCATCTTCGTCGACGAAAACACGCGCGTCGTGTACCAGGGCCTGACGGGCTCGGCCGGGCGGTTCTATGGCCTTCGCAACCGCGAATACGGGACGAAAGTCGTCGCTGGCACCAATCCCAAGCGCGCCGGCACCGACGTGGAAGGCATCCCTGTCTACGCCACGGTCAAAGAGGCTGTTGAAAAGACGGGTGCCACGGCATCGTGTGTGTTCGTCCCGGCACCTGGCGTCGAGAGCGCGGTCATGGAGTCGGCCGAAGCCGGGATCACCTTCATCGCCGTGATCACCGAGGGCGTGCCTGCTCAAGATGAGGCGCGCTTTTACAACCGACTCCGCGAGGATTTTCCGCAGGTGCGGCTGCTCGGGCCGAATTGCCCGGGCATCATCTCGCCTGGCAAGTGCAATATCGGCATCACTGCCGGCGAGATTGCCACCCCTGGCGGGCCTGTCGGGATCGTGAGTCGTTCAGGCACGCTCACCTACCAGGCCCTGTACGAGCTGACACAGCAGGGCATTGGCGTCACAACGTGCGTCGGCATCGGCGGCGATCCAGTGCCAGGCACCACGTTCATCGACTGTCTCGAGGGCTTCGAAGCTGATCCGGACACCCGGGCAGTGATGCTCATCGGCGAGATCGGAGGAGCGGAAGAGGAAAAGGCAGCCGCCTTCATCGGCTCGAAGATGAGCAAGCCTGTGGTGGCCTACATCGCCGGCGTGACGGCGCCTCCAGGTAAGAAGATGGGCCACGCCGGGGCCATCATCTCGGGGTCGCAGGGCACAGCACAGGCCAAAATGGAGGCGCTGCGCAGCGCCGGCGTGCGCGTGGCGGTGAACCCAACCGAGGCGGGCAACTTCATGACCGAGGTGGTTCGCTCGCTGCCCGCGCGGTGACGCCCGTCGAGGAGGAGTTGCGCGCGCGCATCGCTCGCGAGGGGCCAATTTCTTTCCGCGACGTGATGGACGCCGCGCTGTACCACCCGAAGTACGGCTACTACACCAACCTGCGCGGCTTCGGCGCAGCCGGCGACTTCATCACCAGCCCGGAGCGACATCCGGCGTTTGGCTGGCTGCTCGGGCGGCAGGCGCTCGAGGTGTGGGAGGCCCTGGACCGGCCTGCGCCGTTTCGCATCCTTGAACTCGGCGCGGGAAGTGGCGCGCTCGCCGAATCGCTAGTGGGTTTCCTGCGTACCGAGACCGAACTCACGAACCTGGTCTACACCGTGGACGAAGCCAGTCCGTCCCTCCGAGAGGTGCAACGTCAACGCCTCACGGACCCCGCCTTCCGTTGGGAGGGGACGGAGGATCCAGCACATTTCATCCTCGCCAACGAGGTGGCCGATGCGCTCCCCGTGCACCGTGCCGTGGTCCGTCAGGGTCATTTCTACGAACTCCTGGTGGACGCCGACCTGCAGTGGACCGAGGCCCCTGTGCCGCACGCGCAAATCGAGGCGTACTTCGCGGAGGTGCACTTCACGCCGCCCGAGGGCTCCATCGTCGACGTCTGTTTGGAGCTCGAAGCGTGGCTGGAAACCATCACCAGGAGGTTTAAGCAGGAACGGGGTCTCGCGCTGGTGATCGACTACACCGCCTCGCCGCCGCGCGACAGCCTGCTCACCTATTACCGCCACACCCTTGGGAGCGACCCGCTCATTCGCCTTGGCCAGCAGGACATCTCCGCGCACGTCGACCTGCGTACCCTGGTGCGGCTGGGGATCAAAGCAGGCCTGAAGGCTGGCGCGGTCGCCCAGCGTGGGCTCCTGTACAACCTTGGTTTCCCACAGGTTCAAGCCAGGCTCAGCGGCATGACCGACCGCCAGGCGCTGGCGCATCTGGTTGATGCGAATGCCGCGGGCGGGCAGATCGTGGCCGTGTTTCTGCTGCGCGGCATGCCGGACTTCAAGCCCGCCGGTGCGGTCGGACGAGACTGGCCCGAACCACGCGCAGTACCGTCGCTGCCGCCGGACGCGGACGAAACCGACTTTCTCGACCAGTGGCAGGAGGCCTTTAATCTTAAATAGAGGGCATGCCGACCCCAGCAATGATTGATCTCTCGGGCAAGTCCGCACTCGTAACCGGTGCCGCGAGCGGCATCGGTCGCGCCATTGCCGAGGATTTTGCCGTCCACGGCGCGTGCGTGCTGCTGGCCGACCTGAACCTCGATGGCGTTTCTGCGGTTGCTGCGTCCCTGCCGCGAGCGGTGTCTCAGCAGGCGGATGTCACGTCGCGCGAGGACTGCCGCTCCCTTGTCGATCGCGCCATTCGCGAATGGGGCGGGCTCGACATCCTGGTCAATAACGCGGGGGTCCAGCATGTGGCGCCCGTGGAGGACTTTCCCGAGGACCGCTGGGAGCAGCTGATCCGCATCATGCTGGTCGCGCCCTTTCTGCTGACGAAGTACGCGCTCCCTGCGATGTATGACCGGGGTTGGGGGCGCATTGTGAACATCGCCTCAATCCACGGACTGGTTGCCTCCCCGTACAAATCCGCCTACACCTCCGCCAAGCACGGGCTCATTGGTCTCACGAAGACCGTGGCGTTGGAGGCCGGCGACAAGGGTGTTACCTGCAATGCCATCTGTCCGAGCTACGTGCGCACGCTGCTCGTGGAGCGCCAGATCGACGATCTCGCGCGGACGAACCACCTCTCGCCCGACGCCGTGGTAGAGCAGATCATGCTGGCGCCCGCCGCGCGCAAGCGGCTGCTCGATCCCGCCGAAGTGGCCGCGTTTGCCACCTTCCTCTGCAGCGAATCTGCCGCGGGCATCACCGGCTCCGCGCAAACCATCGACTGCGGCTGGACCGCGCGTTAGGCCCACGGGGGTACCATCGGCCCGCGCATGATAGATTTCGTCACCAACGAAGAGATCATCCAGGAAGCGCGTCGGCGCTGCGCGCAGGGCGCGTGGGACTACCTGGTTGGCGGCGCGGAGTCGGAAACCACGCTGCGACGCAATCGGCAAGCCTTCGACAAGATCGCCTTTCGCCCACGCATTCTGGTGGACGTCTCGCACGTCGACACCTCGACCACGTTCCTGGGCCAGAAGCTGCGCATCCCGGCGATCTTCGCGCCGATTGGCTCTTTGCAGGTGTTCGATCCGGCCGGCGCAGTCGCCTCCACGCAGGCCGCGACCGAGTTCGGCATCATGCACTGCGTCAGCTCCGCGACCCTTCCTGCACTCGAGGAAACAGCCGCGGCGACGCCCACGCCGAAGATGTTCCAACTGTACGTCCAGGGCGACGATCAATGGACACAGGACATCGTCAAGCGCGTGGTGGACTCGGGCTATGTCGCACTGGCCCTGACCGTAGACGTAGCTCACTACAGTCGGCGTGAGCGACCAATGCTGAGCCGCTATCAGCCGCCCACGCAGCGTACCCGTACGACCACCCAGCGCAGCCATCTCGCCGCCTTGACGTGGGACACGATGGACCGCATCAAGAGCCTGGCTGGCCTGCCGTTCATGCTCAAAGGCGTGCAAACCGCCGAAGACGCCGAGATCGCGTGCGACCATGGTGTCGACTACATCTGGGTCTCGAACCACGGTGGGCGCCAGATTGACCATGGTCTGGGCAGCCTCGATACGCTGCCTGAGATCGCCCAGGCCGTGCGTGGACGCGCCAAGATCGTGCTCGATGGTGGCATTCAGCGCGGCAGCGACATCATCAAGGCGATCGCGCTCGGCGCCGACGTCGTCGCGCTCGGCCGTTTGCAAGGTTGGGGCATCGCGGCGGGCGGGGTCGCGGGCGCAGTGCGCATGCTCGAGATCCTCGAAGACGAGTTGACCTGCAACATGGGTCTCAGCGGGCTCACCAGCATCGACCAGATCACTTCCAAATACGTCTGCAAGACCGACCCGGTCGCCTGGTCGCACGAGATGAGCAGCTGGGTGAACATGCCAACGCCGCGCATCATCTGATTTTCTTTCTCTAAAAGCTTAAAATCCCGAGCATCACGAGCACGACTTCACCTTCGGGCGCAAACTCGAGCTACGCCCCGTATAGCCCCGCCGAAACCGAGGCGCACTGGTACGAGTTCTGGGTGAGCCACGGGCTGTTCAAGCCCGAGAGTCATCCGAACTTCGGCAAGCGGCCGCCTTTCGTCATAACCATGCCGCCGCCCAACGTGACGGGCGGGCTGCACAACGGCCACACGCTGTTCGTCACGCTCGAAGATGTGATGATTCGTTGGCACCGCATGCTGGGCGATCCGAGTCTGTGGGTGCCAGGTCGCGATCACGCCGGGATCGCCGGCCAGCTGGTTGTCGAACGCGACCTGAAAAAGCGCGGGATCGACCGCCACGACCTCGGCCGCGAAAAGTTCCTCGAGCAGATGTGGGAGTGGATGGAGAGCTACGGCCTCCAGATCCAGAAGCAGCTGCGCAAGCTCGGAGCGTCGGCGGACTGGTCGCGCGACATGTTTACAATGGATCCGCACCACGTGCGCTCGGTGCGGACGGCCTTCGTTCGCTTGTACGAAAAGGGTCTGATTTATCGCGGCCACCGCATTGCCAATTGGTGCAAGGACTGTCAGACCGTGCTGTCGGACCTGGAGGTGGAGTACAAGGACGTCACCGGCCAGCTGACGTACGTACGCTATCCGGTTGTCGACTCCGACGGTGAGTGGATCACGGTGGCCACCACCCGCCCGGAAACCATTCTGGGGGACGTCGGCGTCGCCGTGAATCCCACTGATAAACGGTACACGCACCTGGTCGGAAAGCACGTGCGGATTCCGCATGTGAACCGTATCGGCGTGATCGTGGCTGACGAGGCGGTGGACCGCGAATTCGGTACTGGTGCGGTGAAGATCACGCCCGCGCATGATCCGACGGACTTTGAAATCTCGCAGCGCCACAACCTTCCTGCCATCAACGTGATGAACCTGGACGGCACCATGAACAGCGAAGCAGGTGCCTATGCCGGACTCACCACGATGGAGACGCGTAGGCGCATCCTCCAGGAACTGGAAGAGGCCGGCCAGATTGTCAAGACCGAGATGTACCGCCACAACGTGGGCCACTGCGAGCGATCGGGCACAGTGCTGGAACCACTGCTGATGGATCAGTGGTATTTGCGCATCCAACCGCTGGCGGATCCGGCCTTGGCCGCGGTTCGAGAGGGGCGCATCCGCATCATCCCGGAGCGCTACACACGCGTGTACTACAACTGGATGGAGAACATCCGCGACTGGACGATTTCACGCCAGTTGTGGTGGGGTCATCGCATTCCTCTCTACTACTGCGATGCTCCCGAATGTAGTTGCGTGTGGGCGAGCGTTGACGAGCCCACGGACTGCCCGAAGTGCGGAGAAAAGCACTTCCACCAGGATCCAGATGTGCTGGATACCTGGTTCTCTTCCGGACTCTGGCCATTCAGCACGCTAGGCTGGCCCGACGACACCTCGGACATGCGCCAGTTCTATCCCACCTCGGTGATGGAGACCGGCCACGACATCCTGTTTTTCTGGGTGGCGCGCATGATCATGTTCGGGCTGGAGTTCACCGGCAGAGAGCCGTTCCACACGGTGTACTTGCACGGACTCATTCGCGCCGACGGTGGCGTGAAGATGAGCAAGACCAAGGGCAACGTGCAGGATCCCCTGGAACTCATCGCCGAATACGGCACCGATGCGCTCCGCCTGGGTGTTTCGATCGGCATTACTCCAGGCAACGACTTCACGTTGACGCCGAACATCCTGGACGCGCGGCGCGACTTCGTAAACAAGCTGTGGAATATTGGACGTCTGGTGCTGGCGCGCACAACTGCCGCACAGCGCCGCCGCGCTCAGGAGCCAGCCATCGCGCAACCGCAGGCTCCACTCGTGGAACGCTGGATAGCGAGTCGTCTTTCATCGGTGATCGCCGAAACCACGCGTTTGTTGCACGACTTCAATTTCGGCGAGGCCGGCCGTGTCGTGCATGATTTCATCTGGGACGAATTCGCGGACTGGTATCTGGAAGCGTATAAGGTGCTCGGCGAAAGCGCGGACGGCGCACTGTTGGCGCAGGTCTATGAGAAAGCGCTGCGTTTGCTCCATCCCTTCGCGCCATATGTCACGGAGGAGTTGTGGCAACGGCTCACCACCGGCACCGCGGATCGGCCGATCTCGATCATGCTCGCGAGCTGGCCCGAGCCGTCTGTTTCCGCTGACGACGATGCCGAAGCAGAGTGGGCCGACATCATGGCTGTCACGCGCGCCGCGCGCACGCTCCGCACCGAGTATCGCATCGAGCCCTCCAACGTCGTGCCCGCCACCATCGCCGCGCGCGCCCACGTGGCGGACTTCTGGCGTCGCAACGCCGAGCTCGTTGGCGCACTGCCGGGTACACGGCTCCGGCCGATTGACGTGGTTGAGGTATCGAACGGCGTGGCACCGGACCTAGCGGCCACGTCGATCGCGGCGGTGGCCGGTGGTGCGGAGCTGCTGATTCCCGCCGCCGGTCTCTTCGACGTGGAGACGGAGTTGAAGCGAACAGTCTCGGAACGCGCGAATGCGCAGCAGCAGGTAGAACGCCTCGAGCGCAACCTCGCCAGCGATTTCGCGAAGAAAGCGCCGCCTGAAACGGTCCAGGCCGAGCGCCAGCGCCTGGAGGAGCAGCGCGAACGGCTCCAGACATTAGAGCGGCGGCGCGAGACATTGCTCCGTCTCGCGCAATGAATCGGTACGTCGGTTGGCTGGCGGTCCAGCCCCACCCGCCGCGTACCGGAGCCGTCTACGTCGCGGTGCGAGTCGCGGTCTACCTGATCGCCCTCGTATTGATGGTGCTGGTGTACGGCACCAAACAGCGAGGTCTTCTGATCGCACCGCCGATCGCACTGTTAGCCGGAGCCGGCACGTGGTACCTGCTCGGGGATACACCACTGGACGGCCGGAGAAGACTGCTCAATGCAATTGGCGCCGGCTTGCTGCTTGGTGAGCTGACCTGGGCATTTGGCTACTGGGACGTGCCTGCACTGGTCGGCGGCGCCGGCTTGTGGTTGGGCTTCTACGTACTTTCAGGAGTCATCGAGCACGGCGCTTCGCTGAGTCTTGACCACCGGATTGCCGCGGAGTACGCGCTCGTGGCATTGATCGGGAGCGTCGTGATCCTCGCTGTCGCGCGACCCTGGAGTATCTAGACCAGATGCCAGGCGCGCTGAATGGTCTGCGCGTCCTGGACATGAGCCGCGTGCTGGCCGGTCCATTCTGCTGCATGATGCTGGGCGATCACGGCGCCGACGTGATCAAAGTGGAGCCACCGGCTGGCGACGAAACCCGCACATGGGGTCCGCCATTCGTCGACGGCGAAAGCACGTATTACCTCGGCATCAACCGCAACAAACGCTCCATCGCCTTAGATCTGGCTTCTGACTCCGGCCGCGATATCGCCTGCCGCCTGGCGTCCACCGCCGACGTTATCGTAGAGAACTTCCGCACCGGAACCATGGACCGATTCGGCCTGGGATATTCGGAGTTGTCGCGGGTGAATCCACGGTTGGTCTACGTCTCGATCTCCGGATTCGGGCGGACCGGACCGTACGCCAACGTGGCGGGTTATGACGGCGCGGTCCAGGCGTTCGGCGGCTTCATGAGCATCAACGGCGAAGCCGATGGTCAGCCGCTGAAAGCTGGCATCGCAGTTGCGGATCTGGCAACTGGCCTGTTTGCCAGTCAGGCCGTGCTGCTGGCACTGCACGCGCGCCACGAGAGTGGTGTTGGACAACAGGTCGAGGTCTCGCTGCTGGAGTCGCTGCTGGCGCTGCTGCATCCCCACACCAGCAGCTACCTGAACGCGGGGCTGGTAGGGAAGCCGCACGGCAACAGCCATCCGATGATCGCCCCATACGACCTCATCGCCTGCGCAGACCGGTCAGTGTTTCTCCCAGGTGGAAACGACGGGCAAGTCCGCCGCCTGGCGGCGGTCATCGATCGTCGAGGCCTGGCGGACGATCCGCGATTTCGCACCAATCAGGATCGCATCGCGCACCGGACCGAACTGCTGGCGGTCTTGCGGGAGGCCTTCCGCAAGTGGAACGCCATGGAGTTGTGCCGTCGTTTGTGGGACGCGGGAGTGCCAGTCGGACCGGTGAATGCCATCGACGAGGTGTTCGCGGACCCGCAGGTGCTCCAGCGCGAGATGCTGCAGTCGATTCCACACCCGGGCCTTTCCGCCGGCGACGTCCGTCTGGCTGGCTTTCCCGTGAAGATGACGGCCACACCGCCCAGCGCCCGCCGCCATCCGCCGCGACTGGGTGAACATACGCGTGAAGTCCTTTGCGAACTCGGCTACACGCCGGTAGAGGTCGATGCGCTCGTCGCCTCTGGTGTCGCCACAGGCCTCGAAGCATGACGTACTGCAACCTTCCGTGGAGTCTAGGGTCGAACGGTCGGGACCGTAGGTACGGGGCTTCTTGGCGGCGGTCGTCTCAGCCCTAGTGGACCTCAGACTGTTTCTGCAGCTCGGTGTCTTTGGTCTCACCGATGGCGCCGTGGTGGCGTTGAATGCGGCCGGCTTCACGCTCGCGTACGCGGTGAGTCGACAGATCAACCTGGCCCACGGCAGCGTGTTCGCGCTGACAACGGTGGTGGTCGCGAGTCTGGCCTCCGCGATGGGGGTGACCGCCGCCTCACCGCTGCCCACGCGCGTAGGCGCCCTGTTGGCGTTGTGTGCGGCGGGCGCGCTCACCGGTGCAATCCTCAACGCACTCGTAGAACGCGTTGCGTTCAGGCCTTTCAGAGGTGTCAAGGATCCACTCGGACCGCTGATCGGCTCGGTCGCTCTGTCGTTCATCCTGCTCCAGGCCGCGATCTGGTGGCACGCCGCCTATTACATCGCGCCACCGAATGTGCATCAGGGTGTCGGCCTGCCGCTGCTGTCGATGCCCGATCTCATTCCCAGCATCGACTTCGGCATCGGCGGCGTCTCGCTCACGCTCAAAGACATCATCGTCCTGCTGATCTCGATCGCCGCGGCACTGGCTGGCTCTGCGCTGCTGACGCGGACCCGCTTCGGGCGATTGCTCCGCGCGGTGCAACAGGACCCCGAAATGACGTCCCTCTGCGGCGGCGATCCGGCGACCGGTCAGCTCCTGGCATTCGCGGCGGCGGGGGCCCTGGCCGGCTTCGGCGCCGCCATTTTCGCGGCATATTTCGGTGCAGCGAATGCCCAGTTCGGGCTGCGCAGTGGACTGTCTGCTATGACCGCGGCGGTACTCGGCGGCGTCGGGAACCTCGGCGGCGCGCTGGCTGGCGGCACGCTGATCGGCATCTTCTCGTCCTACTCCGACTACCTCCTGGACGCGGCCTGGACACCGCTCCTGGTCCTCGCGTTGCTCATCCTGCTCCTGGCGTTTCGGCCGCACGGTCTTCTCGCATCCAGCCAGTTCTCCACGCCATCGGAGACCGAAACCGTTCAGTCCGGTGTGACCTTCGCACCACGTGCACCCGGTGGCCTGCGTTGGGTCATGGCTGCATTGGCCGCCTTCGCCATCATCTTTCCGTGGCTGGACCAGCTCGCCGGCTGGTATCGCGTTTCGCCCGCCGCCAATTCGCTGCTGCTGATCGTCCTGGCGGTTGGTCTTTCGATCGTCGTTGGTTTTGCCGGACTTCTGGACCTGGGTTATGCCGCCTTCTTCGCCATCGGCAGCTATACCGCCGCGCTGCTAACCAGCTCGGGAAGCCAGCTCGCGTTGCTCTTGCCGGCGGCACTGCGCAGCCCATGGCTTGCATTGCCCGTGGCCGGCATCGTCACGGCCGGTTTCGGCCTGATCTTCGGTGTACCCACCATCCGAACCAAAGGCGAGTACCTGGCAATTGTCACGCTCGCGTTTGGCGAGATCGTGCCGGGTGTGATCGTGCACATTCCGGATTGGACTGGCGGCAACCGCGGCATCAGCGGCGTGCCTGTCGTGGAGCTTGGCCCTTGGCCGCCTGGCTCGGCCATCGGCGCGTACTACGTTGCGCTCGCGCTGCTGCTGGTGGTGGCGTTTGCCGCGGTGCGTCTGGCGTCCTCGCGAGTCGGCCGCTCCTGGGCCGCCGTACGCGAAGACGACCTGGCGGCAGCATCTGTCGGCGTCAATCCAGTGGTCGCCAAGCTGCTGGCGTTTGCCATCGGTGCGGGTTGCGCGGGCATGGCTGGCTCCCTGTTCGCAGGTTTGTTTGGCCACGTTGAGCCAGACCAGTTCGACTTCACCATCTCGCTGATGGCTCTGGCCGCCGTGGTGATCGGCGGCCGCTGGGGCGTCTCTGGCGCCATTCTCGGTGGACTGCTGGTGGCCGCCTACCAGTACGTGCTGGTGGACTGGCTCAGCGCCCTTGTTCGAGCACTCGGCGCAGTTATTGGTCAACCACTGCTGATGGCGACCGACCTGCGAATGCACAACTTCGCCGTCTTCGGCGTCGCCCTGCTGCTCGCAACGCTGCCGCGCGCCCGAGTATCTGGGACGGAGCCCGCGCATGCGCGGGCTCCCCAGGCGGATCATGATCCGCCTGGCGGCACCGATCATGATCGGCGCCGTCGCTGCGCTTGGCACGCCGCTTCGCGGCGAAGGGGGCGCTGCCCCCTTTGATCCCCCGGCGCTTCGCGCAGCGGCACACGCCCGAAAGGGTTTCGGCGGGACTGCAGCGCGGTCAGCACGTACCCAGGGGGACGCCGCGGGAGTGAGCGCGTAGCGAAGCGCAGCGGCGAACGGCGGCGGGGGGCGGAGCCACCCGACCCACGCGCAGCGTGCCAGCGGATCATGATCCGCTGGCCAGAACGGCGCATGCGCCGCTCTGCGGAGCCCGCTCATGAGCGGGCTCCCCCAAAGAGGACCTACTCGATCCCGAGATACGCCTTTTGGACCTTTTCGTTCTGCTGCAGCGCTTTTGCCTCGTCCTCCAGCACAATGCGGCCTGTCTCGAGCACGTACCCGCGGGCGGCCACATTCAGCGCCATCAAAGCGTTCTGCTCCACCAGCAGCACCGCCACGCCGGCGCGATTGATCGCCACCACCGTCTCGAAAATCGTCTCTACGAGATTGGGCGCCAGCCCCATGCTGGGCTCGTCCAGCAGCAACACCTTCGGCTGCGACATCAGGGCGCGACCAATGGCGAGCATCTGCTGCTCGCCGCCCGAAAGCGTGCCACCCTTTTGCTTCAAGCGCTCGCGCAACCGCGGAAACAGGGTCAGCACGCGCTCGAGGTCCTCGCGGCGCAAGGCCTCGGAGTCGCGCCGAGCAAACGCACCCATCTCGAGGTTCTCCAGCACGGTCATGCGCGGAAAGATGCGTCGCCCCTCCGGCGACTGACACACACCCATCTCAACAATGCGGTGCGGTGGCACGTGGTCGATGCGCTGCCCGTTCAGGCGCACCTCACCCTGCTGCGGGTGGACGATGCCCGAGATCGTGCGTAACGTGGTGGTTTTGCCGGCGCCGTTGGCGCCAATCAGCGTGACGATTTCACCATGCCGCACGGTCAGCGAGACGCCCTTCAACGCGTGGATGTGGCCGTAGTACGAGTGCACGTTCCGCAGGTCGAGCGCAAGCTCGCTGCCGTTTGCGACGTTCTGCGAAGTGGTTGCCACGTCGGCCGCGGTCATGCGCTGTTGGCACCCGTGATAGCTCCGGCTTCGGCCGCCGCCGCGCGACCCAGATACGCCTCGATGACCCGCGGATTGCGCTGCACCTCTTGCGGCGTGCCTTCGGCAATCTTGACGCCATAGTCCAGCACCGAGACGCGATCGGAGATGCTCATCACCACCTTCATATCGTGCTCGATGAGCAGGATGGTGAGACCCATCTCGGCGCGCAGTCGACCGATCAGTCGCATCATGCCCGCGGTTTCGTTCGGGTTCATGCCCGCGGTCGGCTCATCCAGCAGCAGCAGGGTGGGCTGTGTCGCCAGTGCCCGCGCGACTTCGAGTCGCCGCTGGTCGCCATAGGGCAGGTTGCGCGCCCACTCCTCGTGCTTGCCGCTCAGGCCGACAAACTTGAGCAGCTCGAGGCCACGCTCGCGGGCTTCGGCTTCTTCGCGAACGGTGTGCGGCAGACGTAGTACCGCGTCAAATGCGTTGGCTTTCAAGCGCGAGTGCATGCCAACCAGCACATTGTCGAGCGCGCTCATCGAGCCGAACAGGCGAATGTTCTGGAAGGTGCGCGCGATGCCCAGGCGGGTAATGGTGTGCGGCCTGCGACCGACGATCGACTGTCCGCGGAACTGAATGCTGCCACTGGTTGGCGTATAGAGCCCGGCAAGGATGTTGAAGAAGGTCGTCTTGCCGGCCCCATTCGGCCCGATCAAGCTGACAATCGAGCGCTCTTCGATGCCGAAGTCCACGTTGTTGACGGCTACGAGGCCCCCAAACCGCTTGACGATGCTTTTGGCTTGGAGGAGCTCGCTCATGAGCGAGCTCCGCACTGTGGCGCATGCGCCACAATGGCCAGGCGAACATGTTCGCCTGGCGTGCTTCGCACGGGTCGGGGGGCTCCGCCCCCCGCCGCCAGTCGCTCCGTTCCGTCGCTCCTTCCCGCGGCGACCCCCTGGGTGCGGGCTGTGCGGCGCTGCAATCCGGCCGAAACCTCACGGGCGTGTCCTGCGGCGCGAAGCGGCGGGGGATAAAAGGGGGCAGCGCCCCCTTCGCCGCGCAGCGGCGTGCCAAGCGCAGCGACGCAGGCGATCATGATCGCCTGCGCCAGGCGGAACATGTTCCGCCTGGACGGCATCGCGCATGCGCGATGCCGCACCAAACAATCAAGCCCTAACCCCCCCAACAGTTCTTTCTGAAAGCGCTTCTTCGCCGAGTTGCTCCATTTCTTCGGGCGTCTCGCCGTGGAGTTCCATGGCGCGCTGGCGATTGGGGAAGATCCCTTCGGGCCGCGTCAGCATCAGGAGCACCAGGGCCACGCCGAAGATTCCGTACTTGTACTGACTGAAGTCGACCGCCAGAAGCAGGTTGCTCAAAACGGGCACATTGATGCTGGCACCGATCTGGTGCACCCAGTTGGTGAGGTCCGCAGTGAGAATCCGGTCGTAGAAGCCGAGTACGACCCCGCCAAAGATCACGCCCCACAGGTTGCCGATGCCGCCGAGAATGATCATCGAGAGCACGATGATCGACGTCGAAAAGTCGAACTGGAACGGATCGATGACCTGGAGCATGCTGGCCCACAGCGACCCGGCGAAACCCGCGAACGAGGCACCCAGCGCGAACGCCAGCAGTTTGGTCTGGATGAGGTCTATGCCCATGGATGCCGCGGCAAGCTCGTCTTCGCGCAAGGCCATCCAGGCGCGACCGATTCGCGAGTTCGCCAGCCGATAGATCGCAAACACCGACAGAACGCCGATGACGAAGATCAGGTAGTACCAGGCCGTCTGATCGGAGTTGTAGAGCTCCTTCGGGACGATCTGGCCACCGTCGAGGGTTGGGACGATCGGTCTTCCGATCGCGATCATGCCCTTGGAGCCGCGCGTAATGCCCTCGAGGTTCAGGAACGACCGCGGCACGATCTCGCCGAAGGCCAGCGTGACGATGGCCAGGTAATCACCCCGCAACCGCAGCGTGGGCGCGCCCAGGATGATGCCGAAGGTCGCCGCAACCAGGAAGGCGAGCGCCATGGCGACGTAGAAGTTGACCTGCAGCACCCCGGCGATCGGGCTCACGGGCGAGGTCAGAAAGGCCGCCGTATAGCCGCCAATGGCGAAAAACGCGACGTAGCCCAGGTCCAGAAGCCCGGCGAAGCCGACCACGATGTTCAGCCCAAGCGCCAGCATCGTATAGATCAGGATCGCGGGCATGGCGCCCATCTTGCCCCAGCCAAACGTGCCGTCGATGACGGGGTAGATGGCCAGCAGGATCAGGAACGTGACGAGGAATGCGTTCCGAAAGATGGTTTGCGGCGACTGCCTGCGGCGCGCCGTTTTCGCCTGCGTGGCCACGCGAGCCTGCGTCGTCATCTCAGGCGCGCTCGGTGGTTTCTTCGCCGAGCAAACCTCTGGGGCGGAAGATCAAGATCAGCACCAGCAGGCCAAAGACGACGGCTTCGGTCCACTTTGGATCGAACACGCTATCCGAGACGGCAGCGATGATGCCGATGAGCATACCCCCCATGAACGCGCCCTGAAGGTTGCCGATTCCGCCCATGACCGCCGCGGTAAACGCGTACAGACCGCTGCGAAAGCCCTGAAAGAACCAGGCCGAATTGTTGTAGAGGCCGTAGATCAGACCCGCCGAGCCGGCGAGCGCGCCGCCCAGCAGAAACGTGAGTGCAATGGTGAGGTTGATGTCGATGCCCATCATCGAGGCTGCCTGGCGATCCTGCGCTGTTGCCCGCATGGCTTTGCCGAGCCTGGTGCGCTGCACGAAGGTCTGCAGCAAGATCATCAGCGGCACCGCGACCACGAGCACAAAGAGATCCTTCAGCCTGAACTGAATGAGCGTGTTGATACCGAAGACATCTCTCAAGATATCCACGGACGGCAGCAGGCTCGGGAAATTGACCTGCGACGCGCCTTTCCACACCAGTCCAACGTTCACCAGGATGAACGAGACGCCGATCGCCGAAATGAGTGGCGCCAGGCGCGGCGCGTTCCTCAATCGCCGGTAGGCCACGCGTTCGATGACCACGTTGAGTAGCCCGCACGCGGCCGTGCTTGCAACGAGACACAGCACCAGCAGCGCCGCGATGGTCAGCGGTGGCAGTTGAAACGCCTGTCTGACGCCCAGCATCTGCGGGATCCAGGTCAGCAGCGTGAGCGAGACCATGGTGCCGATCATGAACACGTCGCCGTGAGCGAAGTTGATCAGCTCGATGATGCCGTAGACCAGCGTGTAGCCGAGGGCGACCAAACAGATGATCGCACCATTGGTGATGCCGATCAGCAGCACCTGGATGACCTGTTCAAACCACTGCATCGTGGAGGTGCCAAATCTTAGCGGGTTTTTTGGATCGGAACCGGCATGCGCGGTTCCGCACCGTGGCGCATGCGCCACGGTGGCCAGGCGAACATGTTCGCCTGGCGTGCTGCGCGTGGGTCAGGGGGCTCCGCCCCCCGCCGCCAGTCGCTCCCGTTGGTCGCTCCTTCCCGCGGCGACCCCCTGGGTACGTGCTGACCGCACCGCAACGGTTTCTAGGTCCCTAACGGCGTGCGGATCATGATCCGCCTGGGGAGCCCGCGCATGCGCGGGCTCCCACCAAACTCATTGTGGCGCGGTCAGGACCACGCTATTGGCGTCGTCGAAGGCGCCGTTTTTGACCTGCCTGCCACTCATGGCGGTCAGGGTCGTATCGCCGGTGTCAGTGAAGCTCCACTGACCCAGGACGCCGTCGAAGTTCTTGGTGCCGAAGATCGCATCGCGCACCGCCCCGCGGCATTGCGCCGAGTTATGCACCGCGCAGGAGCCAGCCGCATTCTGAATGGCGGCGATGGTGACCTTGGCTGCCTCATACGCGTAGGCCGCGTACGCTTCAGGCTCGGCGTTGAACTGCTGTTTGTAGCTCTGGTACCACTGCGCGCCCTTGCCCGTCAGCTTCGACGGCGGCACACCACCAAAGGTGATGTAGGAGTCCTCAGCCGCCGGTCCAGCGGCGTCGATGAACGCCTGCTCGTAGATCCCGTCAGGCCCCATGAGCTTGACGTTCGGCCCGAGCGTATCGCGCAGGTCCTGCCACAACTTGCCCGCGTTGTTGGGGGTGATGATGCCAGCGAAGACAACGTCAGCTCCGGCCTGGCGGATCTTCTGCGCCAGCGCGCGATAATCGGAGGCCTGCGGATCGATACCTTCCGGCCCACCTACCACCTGTAGCCCGATCTTCTGGGCCGTCGAGGCGTAGAACACGGCGATGCCGTGGCCGTACAGCTGGGTGTCATCCAGGATGTAGGCCTTGGTTGCGCCGAGCTGCTTTGACCAGTTGGCGGCGACCGCGCCCTGGATCTCGTCGGTCGGGATCACGCGGGTGTAGTTCCGCTTGCACCCGTTCGGGTAGTAGACGTCCGGCTCGTTGGCCGCGACGCCCTCAACCTTCTTGGTCAAGCCTGGATAGGTATTGGCCGGCGAGACCATGCCGATATTGGCGGCGCACAGGATCGGGATCGAGACCTCGGCAGCACCCGAGTTGAACGTGCCGATGTAGGCCACCACGTCAGGATCGGCGATCGCCTGGTTGGCGTTGGATGCCTCCTGCGCGGCGTCCCACTGGCCCTTGGCCGCTGTGGCGTCGTCCATGTCCATGTACTGGACGGTGGCGCCGCCGATCTTATTGTTGACCTCGTTCAGCGCCATCTTGATGGCGTTGGCCATCGTGTCGGTCTGACCCTTGTTCGCGCCGGTACGCGGCAGGCTCGAGACGATCTTGATCGTGCCACTGAGCTGTCCGCCAGCGGCCGCAACGGGCGAGGCTGCTGGGGAAGCCGCCGGTGAGGCAGCTGGCGAAGCCGCAGGCGACGCCGCGGGCTTGGCCGCCGGGCTGGCCGAGGCCGCAGCCGATGGTGAGGCCGCGGCAGCTGGCGAAGCGGCGGGAGAGGCCGCTGCCGGCTTGGGCGCTGTGGTCGGCTGCGCAGCGGGCGCGGCCGTGGGTTGCGCTGCGCCACCGCCGCATGCCGCGAGGAACAGGGTCGCGGCTACGGATAACGACGACAAACGCGCGAGCGCGAGCGGGGCTCCACGCATACTCTGAGTCCCTCCTTGGACAGGCGAAGTTTTAGCCACACCACACAGGCCGGTGGCCCCAACTTTGGTACAGACGTTGACGGTTGGCTAAAGGTTCCAGGGTATTGAACCTGAATACAGAACCCGGGCTTCGATTGGTTTACCTCGCGCCGTGCGGACGGCGTCGACCGAAGTTGAACGCCACAAACTCAGCCGTATCGGGCCTTACCAGATCTCAACCTACAAGAGCCCACCCTCTATGTCAAACGGTTTGTTAGGAAGGAGGCCGCTCATGAGCGGCCTCCGCAGAACGGCGCATGCGCCGTTCTGGCCAGCCGAACATGTTCGGCTGGCGTGCTGCGCACGGGTCAGGGGGCCTGCGGCCCCCCGCCGCCGTTCGCTGCTCCGCTGCGCTGCGCGCTCACTCCCGCGGCGACCCCCCGCGTCCGTGCTGACCGCACCGCAAAACGGGTTCCGCGTCCCTAACGGCGTGCGACTTCGCGCGAAGCGCCAGGGGATAAAAGGGGACGGAGTCCCCTTCGC
>JAFAZN010000100.1 GCA_019239775.1 Chloroflexota bacterium | reverse complement strand
GCGCATCGTGCCCCGCCCACAGACAGCCGCCTGAACGGAAATTTTTTTCGCGCTGCGAGCAGACCCACCTCCACCCCCGCCGCCCGCCCTAAGGCTACGCACGAGGCGTCACGCGGAGGCGCATTTTTGCCGTCACGCGAAGGTCTGATGTGCGCACTTCGGCGTTACGCGGCGGACTGCGTGCGAACTAGCCTTGCAGGGCGATGCGTTGCTTGGATCGCGGGCTTCTGGCGCTGCTTGCCATTACTGCGATCTACAACGTGCCGCAGCTGCTCAGTGGGTCGGTGCAGTTCGACGGGGTCGACGTGCACTACGCCTCGCAGCGGTATCTGTCCGACGAACTGCACGCCGGGCGCATCCCGTTCTGGACCCCGTTCATCTTCAGCGGCTTCCCGTTTCTGGCCGACCTGCAGGTGGCAGCCTGGTATCCGCCGAACTGGCCGTTCTTTCTGGTGGGCATTACGCCACGGTCGATCGGCCTCGAGCTGGCGCTTCATGAGCTCATCGCGTGCAGCGGCGCGTACCTGCTCGCAAAGCGCGTCTTAGACCCTGCCTCAATGGCCCAGGCGGTGGCGGTGGCCATGTTCTATGGGCTCTCGGGTTGGTTCGCGGCGCACTCGCAGCACGTCGGCATGGTGGATACGGCAGCGTGGCTGCCGTGGCTGCTGCTTCTGATCATCAACCTGCGAGAGCAGATCACGCCGTGCAGGCTCGCGGCGGGTGTTGTGCTGGGCGCCGCCATCATGCTGCCCGGCAGTTTCCAGCTCGCGCTCTACACGTTCGCGTTTGTGGCGATCTGGGCCGCGATCGAGGCGATCGCACAACGTTCCGCAATCGGCGCCCGGCGCGTCGCGATCGGTCTGGCAGCAAGCGCCATCGGCGGCGCGCTGCTGTCCGCGGTGATGATCCTGCCCGCATTCGAGCTCGTCAGCCAGTCCGAACGCGCGGAGCTCAATGCGTTGGCGCTGCCTGACATCGGGTACTTTCACCCGAGCTCGCTGCTGACGTTGGTCTACCCCAACTTCTACGGGCTGCTCTCAGGACCGTACACCGGCCCGGGCGACAGCACGCAGCACTACTTCTACGCGGGCATCCTGCTGGTGCCGCTGGCAGGCCTCGGTCTGCGCCATGC
Organism: Chloroflexota bacterium; assembly: GCA_019239775.1. Taxonomy (GTDB): domain Bacteria; phylum Chloroflexota; class UBA6077; order UBA6077; family CF-72; genus CF-72. Next base: position 4,513 of record JAFAZN010000100.1, on the reverse strand, counting down.
CACCGCATTCCGTACCGCCGCTAGCTTGAGCCTCCCGTTCCTTTGGTACGCGCTCGGTCCGGTAGGCGGGCTGTATCGCCTTTTGGCACGCCTGCCTGGCTTCAGCAGTGTTGAGCTGCCGATGCACGGCTGGTTCCTGGTTGCGCTCGGACTCGCACTGCTTGCTGGCGCAGGCTTCGGGATTGTGGAGCGGCGGATTGGCTGCCGCCGGAGCCGCGCGCTGCTGCTGGTAGTCCTGCTGGACGTGCTCACGATCAACCAGTTGCTCAATCCCCTGGCCTACGCGCGGGCGAGTTTTTCAGAGCTCTACGGTGGCGCGCTCGAGGCATTTGCAGCACAGGTGCGGGCCGCGACGACCCCAGTAGAGCGAGTAACTGGCCAGGAGATGACTGCGGTCGGGTACCGCAATCACGGCCTGCAATCGCGCGTGGCGACCACCTACGGCTACAACCCGCTCGAGCTTTCGGCGTACGCCGACTACATCTCGGCGGCCGAGCAGAATCCACGCCTCGTCGACGGCGTGGCCGCCACCCATCGTCTGGACAACGCGACATTGCTGCCTGAGGATGGCGTGCTGCCGCTGGCTTACTTCGCGCAAGAGGTGAGCACCACGGCATCGCTTGTGGACCTGGACCCGCGGCGCACCACGCTGGTTGAGCAGACTCTCGCCGTGGACTCTGATCCTGCCGCCACCGTCACGGTGACCGACCACGGGCTGGACTGGCTCACGCTGCGCTACACCACGCGCAGCCAGGGCCTGGTGCGGGTGGCCATTCCGATGTATCCCGGCTGGGAAGCCAGCCTCGACGATGCACAGCTGCCCGTACTGCGGGTGGACCACGCCTTCATCGGCATCGTGGTGCCACCCGGCACGGGCGAGGTCCGCCTGACTTACACGCCGCGGCTCTTTTGGCTGGGCGCGCTCATCAGTGGACTCATGCTGCTCGCCACGGTCGGCGCAGCGTGCTTACGTGTGCCGAAACGGGCAAGGCCTGCAGCTTGAATCGCGCCACAAGGCCGCACAGGGCGCCGCTGCTTCGTAGCTGGACTTGCGCCGCTGATGTCTGCCGCGAAGGCGCGGTGCGCATCGGTTACACGGTACGTCCGAGAGATGCCCATTGGTGGACCGTGCCTTCGTGGAGCGCTGCGTACACCTGGTCGCGGAGGACGTTGGCCGCCTCGTCGGTCAGTGTTTCGGTCGGGTGGCGTAGGACAAGCCGCACCAGCAGGTTCACCTGACCCGGTTGCATCCCAAGCCGTTGGATCGCCTGAGGCGGCAGGTCCGCCATAACGCTCACCGAGAGCACCGACAGGTCCTCGATGACGTTTGCGCAATCGCCAAGCTGCTCGCGCACCCGATCGCCAAGGGACTCCGCATCGTGACCCGGCGCGATGGCCAGTGAAAGATCACGCCGCACCGGCGGCATGTTCGACACCGGTTTGTAGTGCGACAGATCAAGCATCTGGCCCTTCACACGATGATCGGTCGATCGCAGCAAACGGATATCGTCGATCCCCTTGGCGAGCATGACCGCCCGATCGAGGCCGATGCCCATCGCCAGGCCTGACCATTCGCTCGAGGCCAGAAGCTCTGGGTGCACCAGGCCGCATTCACCGATCTCGACCCAACGACCAGCCACCTGAACGTCGACCTGACGGCCTAGCAGCGTGTACGGATGCTCGGTCGGCGTGCAGCGGACCGGCGCACCAGGCGCGATCACCTGCGCCACGAGCCCGATCATCTTCTGCAGGTCGGCTTCGATCAGCCGCGGACCGCGGCTGCGGATACGCCAGAGGTCGATCTGGTGCGGTTCCCCGACGTGCAAGCGGTCGATCAGGTCGCGGCGGTACACCAGGCCAACTGGCGCGAGCAGGACTTCGTCGCTCGGCGGGTCGGTCGCAAGCGCATCGAGCAGCGGCGGGATCATCGCCGTGGTCGAGGTACGCAGTACGGTCGTCGGATCGACGTAGCGGGTGTAGCGTGCGTCGCGCGCGGTAGCCTCAGCGGGCACGCGCAGCCGCTCGTAGTTCTGCGTCACCGAGATGATCGGGTTCGCGCGGTGAACGACAGCCGGGCAGCCCCACGCCTGCGAAAGCGCATGCAGAAGTTGCTGCACGACGAGCTGCATTGCGTGAGCACCACGGGCCGGATCGGTGAGGTCGCGCACGGCGAGCGCACGCGCAAGTTGTTCTTCAGAAAGGACACGGTTGGTCACGGGAATTGCTCCTTCGGATTGGGTGAAACGGTCGGTCGGACTACGCCCCGGCCGTACCGAAGGAGAGGAGCTTCCCGCGCTCAGCAGGCAGCGCTCGCCGCGGCACTCGGCCGGGGCGAGATAAACGTCCGCGTCATGAGGCGCGAAGGCGCTGCCATTGGACCTGAAGTATAGGCCGGAGGCTCAAGCCACGCGCCGCTCGGCGGCAAAGGCACCTGGCGACCGACCTACGATCGCCTTGAAATCACGAATGAAGTGCGCCTGGTCGAAGTAGCCGAGCGCCTGGGCGACTTGGGCACCGTCCGCATCGCCCGCCGCCACCCGTTCGGCGGCTTCGAAGAGTCGGTAGCGCTGGATGACCCACTTGGGGCTGACGCCGACATATTCGCGGAACAGTCGCTGCAGCGCGCGCAGCGTCATGCCCGACCGCTGCACCACCTGCTCAACGCGCAGGATCGCGCGGTCCTCGGCGATCGCGTTCACCCACACCTGTGCCTCTCGAACGCGTTCATCAGGAGCGGGCAAATGCACCTGGAGCACGGCTTCGGTGTGCTCGACCAGGACCGCATCCGGCAACAACGCATCCCGCGGCAGCTCGGCGGTCAGAGGCAGCAGCGGCAGCGGGTCAAGGAAACGGTTCGTGAGGTGCGCCACCGAGCCGCCCAGGAAGGGCCGAAACCCACCCGGCCTGAACTTGATGCCGAAAGCCCCGCCAGTGCCTTGCAACGTGCGTTCGAAGCGACGCGTGGGGACCCCCGTGAGCGTCCAACGGCCCTCGACCACAACGAGATGGACGCTCGGATACGGCAGGCTTTCGTACGTGAACGGCGGCTGCCCAGCCAGATCCCAACGCGCGGTCCAGTAGTGCTCGACGAGTTCCGCGAGCGGCGTCGATGGCACGTATCGCGCGAGGCGCACGGGACCGCTTTCGAGATCGAGGTTCAGCAACCCACGAGGGGGATTCAGTTTCAGATCCATCGGGAATTGCGCTCGACCCTCGTACCAGTGTTCCCACGTCCACAGGGTGGGACCTTGTTCGTCGTGTTTCTACAATACGCGCCTCTCGACGAGGCCGTACCACTAAGACATGGCAACAGCAACACGCGCTCGCAGCACGTTTCAAGTCAAGAGTTGGGACGAGCAGACCAGCAGCGAAGTTGATGGCCACTTCAAAATTACCCACGCGAAGGTGGCCTTTACCTACACAGGCGATGTCGAAGGCGAGGGCGCGATGCAGTACTTGATGCTGTATCGCGAGGACCAATCGGCGGCCGTTATCGGTCTGGAACGCATCACCGGAAAGCTCAGCGGCCGTACAGGTAGCTTCGTGCTCTCACACCGGGGTGGATACGCCAACGGCGTAGCGTCAGGCGAGTTTGAAGTGGTCGACGGCTCCGCCAGCGGCGATCTCGCAGGACTGCGCGGCCACGGCACTGCCGTCGCGCAGAGCGACGGCAATACCGAATTCACGATGGAGTACGAGCTGCCAACTCAGTAGTCGGAGGTTTTCGTCTCCTTCTGGGTGATGAACTCGAGCAGCGCGGGTCGCCCTTCCTTCGTCTGGGCGATACCGCGCTTGATCGCGGGAACGATTTCTGACGGCTCGGTGACGCGTTCACCGTAGCCGCCAAACGCCCGCGCCATGTCCGCGTAGTTGCCGGAGATATCGGTGGAGCGGTACTTCTCCGTGGCCACCGCCATCACCTTCAGCTCGATGGCCATGCTGAAGTTGTTGAAGAGGATCGACAGGATCGGGATTCGCTCGCGCGCAGCAGTTTCGAAGTCCATGCCCGTGAACCCGATCGCGGCGTCACCCCAGACGTTGATGCAGAGTTTCTCCGGCTGCGCAAGCTTCGCGCCCATCGCCAGCCCCAGGCCATAGCCGAGCTGCGTGGTCTTGCCCCAGCCGATGTAGCCGAGTGGCGCGGTCGGCCGCCAGAACGGCGCAAGCTGGTCGCGCGGACTGCCCGCGTCGTGCGTGATGATGGTGTTGTCGACGTCGACCGTCTGCATCAGGTCGTTGATCACGCGATAGGGCGAAAGCGGCGCCCCGTCATGCGTGAGTTTTGGCTTCCACTCGTTCAGCCATTCCTCGCGAATGCGCGTGATCTCGCTAGAGATGCCATTCGCACGCCCGCGCGACTGGCCCTTCAGCCGGTCGCGTACTTCTTCGATCAAGGCGCGCAGCGTGAGGTCCGCATCGCCGAGCAGCGCGTTTTCGATCGGCAGCTCGCGATTGAGGTCCGCCGGGTCGAGCGTCGCCTGGATGTACTTCGGGCCATTCCGCGGCAGCCGAA
>JAFAZN010000069.1 GCA_019239775.1 Chloroflexota bacterium | reverse complement strand
CGTCGGAATCCTTCGCGTAGACGCCTGCGCCGATCTCGGCGTCCCATCGGGTTTTGTTCATCTGCATGTTCGTGCCCATCGGGCCGAACGGACTGGGCAGACCCATGATCGCGCCGTCGAAGATAGTTCCCTTCCACGTATTGGTGGTAATCGCGGCCAGGTTGGGGTAGTCCTTGACTCCGTCGCCTGCGAGAAATGGGGTCAGATCGGCACACTGGCTCTTCAAGAAATCGATCAAATTCGGCGTCGGGCCTACCCACACCACGTCCGGTAGATCGCCGCCCGCGATCAGGGTGTTGAACTTGACGGGATAGTCGGCGCCGTTGGTGATGCTGAGAGTGAGACTGACGTTGAGCTGCTTTTGCAGCTCCGTCAACATCGGGTTCTGCTCGGCAGGTGTGTAGGGCGGCCAGAAGGTGCCGCTGAATAACGTCACATTCGAGCCCGTGCCCGGGGTCTCGGTAACCGATTTGAAGGGTGTGGCCGGGAATTTCGTCCAGGCATCCTCGATGCCCGCGGCGGGGCTGGGCACATCCGCCTTGAAGGGAAGCTGGAATGGAACGTAGGTCGGCAGGATCGACTTGGCGTTGCCACTGGCCGCCGCGCCTGTCGGCTTAGGAGCCGCTGCTGCCGGAGCTGCACTTGTCGGTGCCGCGCTCGGCGCAGGACTGCCACACGCCGCCAGCAGCAAGCCAATACCAGCTATTCCCAATGCTCCGCTTGCACGCAGGAACGCCCGCCGAGGTAGGACGCGCCCGCGCGTAGATCGTGTGTCGTTCATTGGTTGCCTCTATTGCGCCGCGGCGATGCCGGCCTCGTACTCGCTGCGAATCTTGTCGCCACCGTTGTTTCGCCAATCGTTGATCGCCTGGTCGTAGTCGGTCACCGGCCGGCGACCGGCCACGATGTCCACCATCACCGACTGGAACGCGGCGCTCAATGGAACCGCTTTCGTGGCGTCAGTCTGTGAAAACACGCCCAGGGTGGCATCGTAGGTGCCCACCGGGAGCATTGCGACCTCATCCGCGTTCATCGCCGTGGCATAGTCGGGCGTGCCAGGGTTGTACAGCGGATCGTAGCTGTGCGGACCGAAGCGAATGGCCAGGAACGTGCTGTCCGCAGGGCCACGCTGTGTGGTCACCAGATCGCCCTGCGCGTTCCGCGTCCAGTCGGTTCCTTCGATGCCGTATTCCCACAGCAGGCGTTCCTGGCTACCGAACGGGCCTGCAATCCAGTTCCACACCCGCAGGAGCTCCTTGATGCGATCCGGAGGTGCCTTCTTGAAGGCCCAGATGCCCGGCCCCAGGATGGGACTGCGTGGCCAGATCCACGAACTGAGCCAGTAGGTGGGCGTCTGGCCGGCGGTCGCCGGAATGGGCCGGATCACGTCGAACTTCACGGGTGGGTTGAGAGCGACGCCGCGGTTCCACATGTCGACGAAATTGCCGTAGAACGCGCCGCTTCCGGCGGTCAATGCGAACTGACCGGCGGCCTGGTCAGCTTTCGCAGCGACGGCGTCGTACGTCGGCGATTTGGGATGGAACACGCCAGCTTGAACGAGATCGCGAATGTAGCCAATCGACTCTTTGAAGGCGTCGGTCTCGCGGTAGTTGGTGAGCTTGCCATTCACCATGCCCCAACCGTTGGGAGCACCGAACATCATGGCGAACCACCCGTTGGTCGTACCGTACGGATCGGTGCTGCCCGACGCAATCGCGTATTTGTTGCCGCCGGCGTCCGTGAGTTGCTGGAGCATTTTCTTGAAATCGGCAGGATCCTTGGGGGCGACGCCCTTGCCGACCTCGGCCTCCCAGCGGTTCATGTTCACGATCATGGTTTGGCCCATCGCGCCCAGCGGACTGGGCAGGCCCATAATGGCGCCGCCGAAGATCGTCCCCTTCCACGTCTCCGGTCGGAGCGCCGCCAGGTTCGGGTAGTCCTTGACTGCGTCGCCGGCGAGGTACGGCGTAAGGTCCGCAAAGGAATTCTTGAGGAAGTCGACCAGGTTTGGCGTGCCGCCGATCCACACCACGTCGGGCAGGTCGTTCCCCGTGATCATGGTGTTGTATTTGACGGCGTAGTCCGAGATGGTGGTGATGTCGAGCTTGAGGTTGACGTTCATCCGCTTGTTCATCTCGGCGATGACCGGGTTCTGGTCGAGCGGAGTGAATGGCGGCCACGCCGAGCCGCTGAACACCGTCACATCCGTACCTGTGCCGACGGTGTCCTTTACCGATTGGTAGGGATTCGCGGGGAAGGTCAGGTAGCCGTCGTCGATACCCTTGGCGGCGTCGCCCGGCAGGTCGGCCTTGAACGGCAGGCTCGGTGGAATGTAGGTCGGCAGGACGGACTTGACGTTGCCGCCGGCGGCAGCGCTGACCGTCGGCGCGTTGCTTGCAGCTCCACTCGACTGGGCCGCGGCAGGTGGCGTTGCCGGCCCCGATTGCGCGGCCGGCGCCCCAGAGCTACAAGCAGCCAGCAGTCCCGCGCCGCTAACCAGTGCGACGCCGGCGCAAAGGCGCAAGAACGAGCGCCGACCGAGAGTCTCTGGCCCAGCTGAAGCGTTTACGAAGTCGAAGTCGGTACTCACGGCCTGCTCCCCCAGTGACGTAAATCAGGGCCAGAGTACGTCTGGGTATACCCATTTGCAATGATCGAGGCGTTTTTTTATGAGGCCTCAGTCTGTGAGCTCGTGCCACTTCGGCGTCCACGCGACCTCCCACTGGAATCCATCCGGGTCAGCCATGTAGCCGATTCGCCGCTCGGGCCCATCCTCTGGCTCCAGCACGACCGAGCCGCCGAGCTCCTTCGCCCGCTCCAGGATGGCGTTGACCTCCTCCGGCGTTTTCACGTTGTGCGAAAAGCAGAAGCCGGGGTAGCCGGAGCCTTCCGCCGAGGACTTCGAGAGCGCCGCCAGTCCTTCGCGCGGAAACAATGCCAGCCAGGACCATTCCAGCTCGAAGAAGACGGCTCTCTCGCTGCTTTCAGGTCGTGCCACCCAGCCCATGCCTTCGTAGAAGGCGCGCGATCGCGCCACGTCGGCGACGCCGAGGTTAAGCACGGCGATGCGCGGCTTCATCGTTGTCGTCATTCGGACTCCATTTCTTGCCGCGGCTCCACTCTACTCGGCCGTCGGCATCGAAAACGAGTCCAGTGTACGGACCTCAGGCGGCTACGGCGTACAGCACCCCGAGCGCGATCAACGCGCCCGATAGGGATACCCGCCACCACCTTGCGGGCACCGGAGCGATCTTGTAGATCAGCACGAACGCGGTCAGCACGATCATCCAGACGAGGTTCGATAGGCCGATCAGCAGCATCGATACCATCAACGCGGCGGTGCAACCGAGACAGCTCAGGGCGTATCGTCCACCAACCAGAATTGCACTGCGCGTCAGGTTGAATGGCAGCGGGCCGTGGACAGCGCAGAGCTCGCGGCAGCGCGCCTCGCTCGCAAGTTTGAGCGGAGTAATCGCGTACAGTCCAGCAAGGATCAAGGCGACTCCAGCAACCAGTGACTGCTGTGGCCAGGGCATGCCGACCGCGTTGTACAGCGCGTAGCACACCAGGCCGAACAGCAACCAACCGCCGAGATACGTCACACCCACCAGAGCCGTGGCGGTCCGCCAGCCGCGACGACCCTCCGCATGGCGAGCGAACTCGAACGACAGCGGCATCGCCGACGGCAACATCATCGCGGCCATCATGATGGTCCAGCTCACGGCGAAGGCATCGAGTGAGCCAAGCCCCATGCTCATGTCGTCCATGTTGGACATGCGGCCGACCATCACCGCCCAGGCGCCGGCCGCCACGATGAGAAACGCGAGTGCGATCAGCGCCGGAGCAGAAATCTCCCGCGACTCGTCACCTTTCTGGAAGAGGCGGCAGGCCGGACAAAAACCGCGCCGCCGAGACGGTCTGATGAGTCCGACCGCGGCAAGCACCTCGGCGTGAGCCATTAGTCGGCATACTCATCGCGGCGCCGAAGCCAGCCGGCCTGTGTATTCGGGCCTTCGTCGCGCCCCTTTGGCACCAGGTCCATATAGTGGTAGGCGACATTCAACATATCGATGCCACGCGTGTATGCGGAGTAGGTGTGGTAAATCGCCCCTTCATCTTGAACGAACACGCTGATGCCGGGCGCCTCCGACAACGAAAACGGAAACTCCCCGTAGTTGTAGTAGACCTTGCCGGTTGCCAGCTGGTCCGGAGTAAACGACACGTAATAGTCAAAGTTGAAGTCGCTACCGGCGGACGAGTACCAGGGGAACGACCAGCCCATCCGCTTCTTGTACGCCGATAGCTTCTCGAACGGCGCGCGCGACACCGCCACCATCGTGATGTCACGGTGGTTCAGATGGACCGTAACGCCGTTGAAGTTGTCCATCCAGAACGAACACGAAAAGCACGCCGCGTCGGAGGTCCAGGTGGTGCGTGGACCGGCCGTATCTGGATTGAACATCGCGTGATAGACCACCAGCTGTCCACGTCCCTCGAACAGGTCGTGGAGGGATACCTTCCCCGTTTCGCCTTCGAACGTGTAGTCCTTGTCCACCAGCTCCCAGGGCAGCTCACGCCGCTCGCGGCTCAACTGATCGCGCAGATGTGTGAACTCCTTTTCTTTGGACAGGTGCTTTTTTCGCGCTGCCACCCATTGGTCATGCGAAACCACCTTGTGCGCTACCACCAGGCCCTCCCGAGGGAGATCTCAATTGAATGTGCAACCATTCAGTTGCAGGGTAGCGCAGCGCCTCAAGGCGTGCAACCCTGAGAACATGCCCTCCAGCGCGACTCTGCCAAAGCAGTATCAGGACGTTCTCGGCCGGCGGATGGCCTACGTCGAACGCGGCGCCGGCGATCCCATCGTGCTCCTGCACGGCAATCCAACTTCCTCCTATCTGTGGCGGAACATCATCCCGTATCTCGAGGGTCTCGGCCGCTGCATCGCGCCCGACCTCATCGGCATGGGTGACTCCGACAAGCTCCCAAATAGCGGCCCCACCTCGTATTCATTCGTCGAACACCGCCGCTATCTTGGTGCGTTGCTTGATCAACTCGGAGTCCGCGAACGGGTGACGTTCGTCATCCATGATTGGGGCTCAGCACTCGGCTTCGACTGGGCATATCGCCACCAGACGGCGGTCAAGGCCATTGCCTATATGGAAGCGCTGGTACGCCCGCTGTCGTGGGCGGACTTAGGCGAGGCACGACCGATGTTCGAGATGCTGCGATCGCCCGCGGGTGACGCAATGATCCTCGAGCAGAATGTGTTCGTCGAACAAGCTGTACCCGGGTCCATCCTGCGTCGGCTCGACGATGCTGAAATGGCGGAGTATCGTCGGCCATACCTGGAGCCGGGCGAAAGTCGCCGGCCGACATTAACCTGGCCGCGTCAGATTCCGCTCGATGGTGAACCAGCTGACGTGCACACGATCGTTCAGGACTATTCCACGTGGCTCTCGCAAAGTCCGATACCGAAACTGTTCGTCAAAGGCGAGCCTGGTGCGATCCTCAGCAAGGGTCCCTTCGTTGACTTCTGTCGAAGCTGGCCGAACCAGAAGGAGGTCAGCGTCCCGGGCATCCACTATCTCCAGGAGGACTCATCGGACGCGATCGGACAATTCATTTCCGACTGGTTGCGATCCCTGAGCTGACTCAGCATGTACCGACTGAATGCCGATACTGCCTGAGTGTGACGGCCGGCGAGCTGCACCTCGCTCAAGAAGCGCCGTAGGCTCGAGCGGGCTCGGTGCAGCAGCACACGTTGGTTCGACTCTGACAGTTGCAGGTCGTCACGCACCTCGCTGGCGGACAGACCGTCCACGTTGGCGACAAGTGCGAGCATGACTTTCCCGGCCGTGGGCAGACCCTGCCTGATGGTGGCAACATCACGTTGAACGGCCTCGATTACATCCTCCAGTCGCTGTGGAGCGACCTGGACGGAGCATGCGAGCTCGGTCGCGTTCCGGCTGCGTTCCTGGATGTTCAGGGAATTCAGACGCTGCAGGTAGAAGGTCGCTTGGCGTCTCTATCCCGGCTGGGAGTCTGCTGAACCGCGGCGCGGTCGTAATCCGAGTTATCCAGAACGGTGTGACGTCGAACCCACAATTGATCTACATCACCCAGCCCGATGCGCGCCTGAGCGGCGCGACATTCGCTCCGCAGTTCGACGGCAGCGTCAACCTGGGGACAGCTCTCACCGTTACCGCGACGGCTGGCAGCGGAACGCTTGGGACAGCGCAGTTCAGTGGCAACCCGGCCGGCGGCGACACGCCGGGCTCAACCAGTAACTACTTCGACCTGTACGCGGCTGGCAGTCTTGGCGCACTCACGGTTCAGGATTGCGCGCTGAACGGCGGCACTCAGGTCGACTGGTTTGACCCGGCAGCCGGTTGGAAACCAGCG
>JAFAZN010000365.1 GCA_019239775.1 Chloroflexota bacterium | reverse complement strand
CAATCCGGCGACGACCTCCTCCAGCGTCTGGTGGACCAGCAACCAGACGAATGCGAAGCGGCTGAAGGGCAGCACGACCGTGAGCGCCCACACGATTTGGCGAGCCCCGGTCTCGGCATGGACGAGCGTGCCGAGCCGGCCGAAATCCATCTCAGCGATCTCGCCGGGTGCTGACGGCGCCATCCGCACGCTGGTGCGCTTGGCGTGCGAGATCAGGCCGCTCCGCGCAAGATAACGGCGCAGGCTGCTATACGAGACGCCGACGTCGTCACCCAGCAACTCCAGCATCCGACTGAGCTGCAGGCCCTCGTCCACCCAGCCAGCCAACTGGTCCTTGAATGGTTCCAGGCGAGGCATGCTGGGCTGCGCCCGATCGTGCGCCAGACCCTGGCGCGCCAGTTGCGCCAGCCGAATCAGCTGCTCCTCACCGGGTGGCGGTCCGGTTTGTGTGAGCCCGAGGCGCTCGGCCTCGGCGACATAGCGGTGGACTGTGACCCGCGACAGACGCATCGCGCGTGCGATGCCACGCTGACTCTCACCGACTTGCCAGCGACGAACTACCTCTTGAACGTGCATGCGGCTGAGCTCCCGATACCCCATGCCGCCCCTTCCTTTTGGGACGTCATGGTTCAGAACGGAGCCGCCAGTGGTCTATAGGTGCTGAAAATCGCCTGGTCTATAGGTGCTGGCGAAATCCTCGATCGGCTGGTCTATAGGTGCTGAAAAACGACATTATTGGCGCGGGCATGGGCATCTATCACTTGCGCGATGGTAGGATGACGGAACACTGGATCACCCAGCATATGGAGTCGTCGATGCAGCAGCTCAGCGCACCTGCGAAGGTCCAGGCGTGATTGCGTCCGCCGAGTCCGCGAGCGCGATCACCAACTCCGACCTCGCCCGCATCCAGGTGTTGTACGCGGACCTGTAGCGCGCCACGGATGCGCTCATCGCGCGTATCGGACCCGAACGACTGGGGCCCGTCACGGCAAGAATTGGACGTTTGCCGATGTCCCATTTCACTTGAGCTACTTCGATGCCGAGGTCGTGTGCGAGCCGATCGAGCGAGGAGTTCTCGATGGGCCGCGGGTCCCGCTCATGCACAGCGTCCGCGCGCTGAACGCCTGGAACGCCGTCCACTGTGTTAACCGCCCGGCTGCGGACGATTGCCTGCGGCGGATGTATGCGCGTCGAAACCGAGTTGAACGGAGCCTTGCCGGAATATCCAACTCCGACCTCGACGCCCGTGTCTGGATTCCGTCAATCGGCTGCGGCCGGGTGCCTGATGAGTAGCGTGGCTGAGACGTGGAGCCACTTCATCCAGCTCCGCACTACTTGGGCCATCCGGACGCTGTCGATGTCGGCCCGGAGACTATGCACGCGGCCGTTGGTTGTTTCGTTCATCTGTTGCCGGGTGGGCTCAAATCGCTCCGCCGCGAGCAGCCTCAGACGGCCATTCCGTGGGGTACTCCAATTCACTGGACCCGGCGGCGGATTGTGGCTGGTGGAGGCGCTGCCGCTCGTCGTTCGCAGTCCAAATTGAAGCGGTACACCGCGCCGCGTTGTTCGCTCGGGGTAACCAGCAGTTTCTAAGCGTGGTTGGGCAGAACGACACCTGTTCGACGCGGCGAGGCGCAAGTTTTCGGGCGACTGTCAACACTTGAACATGTCGCAGGAGAATTCGGGAATGCGCAACAAACCTATGCAGATCGCACGGCGGCTGGTTGCGAGATGGCGGCAACAGCCACCTCGCATGCGCGCCGGTCAGACGCTGGAGTTGGAAGTGCCGACGTCGGCGCACGGCTCTTGGTTTGATGCTCGCCTAAAAGCAGCGCCAAACCGAGCTGTCACTCCAATTGCGATTGTCAGATCCGTGGCAGCCCGCAATACTTGGCCACCAAGCCCCCGATCGCGAATTGCACTCTAATCTCCACTGGCGCTGAACCTGACCTTCGTCAAGTCTCAGGGAGAATTGCAGCGCGTTATTTCGATGTGCTGCCGTTGCGCCGCGGTGGATTGACGCGACGCAGCGGCGGTCGGGCGCGCGACTCCTAATGAGATTGAAGACCGGGCGCGAATGGAGCCAGATCGATTGCGAGGCCCATCGCGTTGTAGCCCGCGTGATTGGGGTGCAGGTAGTCCCAGGGCAATTGCGTGAATTGGCTGTTCGGCAGATACGCGGCCCGCATATTTCCAGTTGTCGGGTCGGTGGTCGCCTTGTCGAAATCGACTACTCCGTCAAAGAGGCCAGATGTGCGAATGTACTGGTTGATCTGCTGACGATGGCCATCAATCACCGGACCGTTGTCGGCGCTGGCCAGGAAGTCCGGGAACTGGTTGAGATCCCATCCCTGCTCAGGATTGTTCATACCCAACGCAGAGATTATGGTTCCTCCGTACACTTTGATTTTGTTGCTGTGCAGCCGGGCAACGACGTTCTGATATCCCGCGATGATGTTTTCTGGCGTGTGGATGACAGGGTCTTCGAAAACCGGAGTCGCGGTCGCCGCCTGGCCGTAGCCAGCGCCGAGGTCGTTGATGCCCTCGAGCCAGATCACATGCGTTAGTCCCGATAGCCCGAGTACGTCGCGGTCCAGGCGATCGACCGCCGCCGGGCCCGCGGTCGCATTGTCAACGACCGGATCGATAACTCGATTGCCACCGATCGCTTCGTTGACGACGCTGACCTTGTTTCCATAGGCATCATGCAGTCGACGCGATAGCACGTTCGCCCAGCGGTCGTTCGTGTTCAGGGTCGTGTGCGTGCCGTCGGTGATCGAATCGCCGAAGACGCAGACGACGACAGTATCTGCTGGGGCCATGACATCGACCGCCGTCAGGAAGAACCATGACGTGGTTGTGTATTCATAGGCGAAGCCGTCGAGGTCTTGCGTGTGATCGCCACTTCCCGCGGCGGTAATGAACGAGGTCATATTGGCACCACTGTGGTGCGTCATGTGGCCACTGTCGCCCTGAATGGAGTAGCTGATCGCGAGGTTCCGTCCCTGCAGTAACGGATTGTCGGTGCGATCGACCCATGACAGGCGGACGCCGTCGCTCCAGACCTCCTGGCCCGCTGGTATCGTGATGGTCTTCGCACCGCCGAACGTCACCGGCGTGACAGTGCCCTGCACGAGGTTCCCCGCGTATTCCTGGAGTCCGACCGTGGTTGCGTTCAAGGTCAGCGGCTGGTTTCCGAAAACGTTGGAAAACCGGACACGCATGTTGTTGTCCCAGAGGTCCGGCTTGACGATCGACCGAATCGTTTGATCGACCGCGGTCGCCCCCGTGGTTTTCGAGTTGGGAAATGGGAACGCGAGATCAGGCTGAATATTGGCTACTGCGGACTTCGTGGGTGAAAACTCGAGCGACTGATTCTGAGCGACCGGTGCCGCATAGACGAAGTACGCCGCCGGGGACGTCGCCCAGCTGGCGACCCAATGCGGATTCGCGCTGTTGCTGGTGCCTTGATCGGCAATGGCCGACGGGCCGATTGCAAGACTGACTACTGCAACCAGCACAAGCGCGATCGCGCGTGGCAACTGAAGACTGCTTCGTAACATGGGTCCTTTTATCCGTACAACCGTGTGGATGGGTAAAATCATTTGCGACGGTGGCCGCCAGGATGCCGCCGTCCACCATGTTCGTCAGCTTGTATGCACCCCCTAGAGTAGTCGTACTCCCCGAGTAAACCCGTGGCTATCAAATCACGCTCCACATCGGCGTCGCAACTTGCGCCGATCAGGCCCCGGATCTTTACTTGTTCGTCCGTGGAGATTGCGCAAGCGGGCATGGGCGGGCCAGTACTTCCGTCAGGTGGAGCACGCGGGCCTCTCCACCGGGCCACTCGAGGTGGCAGATACTGCGTGCATCGGCTACACGCAATGCAGAAACGCAGGAGAGCCACGGGCATGCAAGCAATCGACGACCCGTCATCGCGAACCCACGCCTTTGCCACCGCACCGTCGTACGACGAGCCCTTCCGCTTTGGCCGCCAGCCCACCGTCCGCGTGCCGTTTCCATTTAGCGAGCGCCAGTTTGCGCCGCTGTTGATCGCGCGTAGCCGCATTCAGTCGGAGGACTCGGCCGAGGACAAGCGCGCCGACTGACCTGTACATGCGCGCCCGTCGACGGAGCTGCCGCCACGCTGGCCGCGCGACTGGTGCACGGGCTATGCCGCTACCCGTACGCCCAGGTATAGGTAATAAATGGATCATTCAGATCACGGGTGCGGGCCGCGTCGAAGCTGTCGAAACACCGCGGGACTCCGGTGGCTCGCCACCAACCTCATCCCAGATGCGCGTGCCGCGGGTCTCGCCGATGAAGAACGTCCCCACGATGAACGTCATCGCGGCGACGGCAATCGGATAAACCAACGCCAGCAGCGGATTGCCGGTCGCCGCCGCAATGGCAGTGGCGATGAACGGTAGCCAGCCGCCAAACTCACCGTTGCCCAGGTGGTAGGGGATCGACAGCGACGTGTAGCGGATCTTGGCGGGGAAGAACTCCACCAGGAACGCGGCAATCGGTCCGTACACCATGGTCACGTACAGCATCTGG
>JAFAZN010000232.1 GCA_019239775.1 Chloroflexota bacterium | reverse complement strand
CGGCGATCATGATCGCTGCCGCCAGGCGGATCATGATCCGCCTGGGGAGATCGCGCATGCGCGATCTCCGCCCAAGGAGTCTAAGCCTCGAAGTGAGCGCTAGCCTGCGCGGCCGCGCGGGCGATGGTCTCGCCGGTGAGGCCATTGAGGCCATCCTGGCGGAGAATCAGCAGGCGGCGGAACAGTTGGCGAGCCTCGACTGACAGGCTGGGAGCAAAGCGCATGATGTCGGTGCGCTGCTCGGCCGTCAGCGGGCCGAGGGTCATCTCACGGGTGCTGGTGGTAGTCGTCATGGCCCGCGCAATCTAACAGAGAGGTTGGGGGCAACAAACGCTTTAAGCCGTCCAGCCGCTTACGTTCGTGTTACGAGTGCAAGCGCCGCACGAGCACCTGCACGACAGCGCAGAGCGCACCCAGCACCAGCAGCGTGACCAGCGCGAGGCTCGCCGCGGCACCGGCCGCGTACGCAGCTGCATCCGCACCACTGCTGACCACGACCGTGGGGACAGCAATGAAGCCTGGCGGTGTGGTGGCCAGTACCAACGCGAACACCGCGGCTGCTCCAGCCAGTGGCACAACCCCGAGAATCCAGGACACGTCAAAGCGCTGCACGGTAAATGCCCACGAGGTCCTGGAGCGGGTACGCCTCTGAGGCCACCGGGCGCGCAGCGCTAACCAGGTCAGATTCGCTCAGCGCGTAGGCGCCCAGGTGTTGAGGCAGTCCCAATTCGAGGATGAGTGAGGCGACCGCGTCGGCGGCACACGCTGCGTCGAGCGCGGCGGCAATCCGAGCCAGCGGCTCGGGCGCCCGCGGCTCAAGGTAGCGCATGACGTGCGGCAGCAGCAGGCACGAGCTGACCCCGTGCGGGATGCCATGCCGCGAGCCGATGCGTTTTCCCAACGTATGCGACAGCCCTGACGCCGCCGGCCCTGGAAGTGTGAAGGAGAACCACGCGCCGAGCTGCGACTCGGTTCGGACGTGCAGATCCGTCGGGTCGCGGCGCGTGGCGCGCAAACTACTCCGCAAGCGGCGCAGGGCCTCCAGCGCGAGCGTGTCCTGGAACGGATGCGAGCCTGGCGCCAGCACCGTTTCGACGGCGTGATCGACCGCGCGGATCCCGGTGGACAGCCAGAGATCGAGCGGCGTCTGGAGCGAAAGTTCCGCGTCGAAGATGACACACGCGGGTATGAGCGCTTCGCCGCGGAGGCCGACCTTCTCGTGTTCCGTCTCGGTCGTAAAGCCAGCCAGGCCCGAGAGCTCGGCGGCCGATAGCGTGGTCGGGATCGCGATCTGAGTTACGAGGTCGGATGGCCGTGGATGGAAGCGGCGCGCAGTCTCGGCCGCGGCCGGATCCGCGACGTCCAGCCCAGTTGCGAGCGCAAACGCGACGGACTTCGCGGCGTCGATGGGGCTGCCACCCCCAAACGACACCAGCACGTCGGGTTGCGCCTCGCGCGCGCGCTCAACCGCCTCAGCGACGGATGCGGCTGGGGCATGCTGGCCGATGGCGCCGTACTCGCCCACCAGCCTGTCTCCCAGGAGGTCACGCAGTCGTCCGCCCAGCTCAGGATTCGCGGCAACACTGCGCGTGCTGATCACGAACGTGCGATGTAAGCCACGTTGCTCGAGCTCGTTCGCCAGGCGTTTAGCCAGCACGCCAGCGCCCCAATGGATGGTGCGTGGGTTGGCGTAAACGAACGTGCCGGTTTCGCCGGGCTGCATCAATTTACCTACCTTCCCCGCCGATCAGCACGGGTGTACCCTCACCGGACTTTTTATCCACTATTTTTATCCGGGATAAACTCGAAGGAGAGCTGAAGGGTGGCTACCGAGACATCGCGCTCGCGCGTCAACGTGTTTGACCATTCGGGCAAGGAGTTCCTGCTGAACCTCGACCGTGCCGAACGCGCCGAATTCTACAGGCTGCTCGACGAGGCGCCCTGGGAAGGTCCGACGGCGAGCGGCCACTGGCAGGTGCGCGACCTGTGCGGCCACCTGATCGATGTCACCGAGGGCTACCTTGAACGTTTCGGGATGGCACGTGGTGGCCAGGAGGCCCCGGCCGCCCTGGGCTTGCCGATCATGGCTTCGATGTTGGACGAGGCAGCCCAGAGCTTCCGCTCGCTTTCCAAGGAGCAGGCCATCACGCGCCTCAAGACCGCCTCGGACAAGCTGTTCCAGATCTTCGATGCGCTCGACGATAAGCAATGGTCGGGCGAGATCGTTGCCCACAAGTACATGGGCCCACTGCCCGCCTGTTTTTATGCGGGCTTCCAGTTGATCGACTACTCGATCCATTCCTGGGACATCAAATCCGGGCTCGGCAAAGAAGAGCCGCTGTCGGATGACGCGGCCATCACCCTCATTCCGTTTATGTTGATCGTCATCCAGTACACGGTCGACGCCGAGCGCGCGAAGGGCTTCAAGTCGAAGTTCGGCATCGAGATCGAGGGCGCCGGTGGCGGCAGCTGGGCGGTCGACGTGGATGGCACCACCGTCAACATCGCCGAGGGCAGCACCGAAGGCTGCGAAACGGTCTTCGAGTTCGACCCGAACGATTTCGTCCTGAGTACCTACCAGCGCAAACGCGGCGGCAATGCGCGCGGCAACCTTGAACTGGCGGAACGCGTCCGCGACCTGCTGTTCAAGATCTGACGGGTTGCCAACAGTACGATATAGGCACGATGACCACAACGGACGTTGAGCGGCGGTCCGCGGAATTCGCGGTTCGCCGCAAGGAGTGGCACGACCGCTACATGCGGGCGGCGGGCGAGCGACCGCCGTCGACCGCGCGCGGCGTGCACCACATGGCGTTGATCTGCAGTGACGTCGAGCGGACGATCCAGTTCTACCAGGAGCTGCTGGGCTTTCCGTTGGTCGAGCTCATGGAAAACCGCGATTACAAGGGCTCGACGCACCTGTTCTTCGATATCGGCAACGACAACCTGCTGGCGTTTTTCGATTTCCCCGGGCTCGGCTTGCAGCCAGGTGTCGAGAGCCTCGGCGCCGTGCAGCACATCGCCATCTCGACCACACCCGAGAACCTCCAGCGCATCAAAGCCAGACTCGAAGAAAAAGGCATCGCCTATCTGGGACCGGATCGTGGCGTCACCACCTCGATCTACTTCAAGGATCCGGATGGCATCCAGATCGAAATGATCGCCGAGCCGCTGCGGATCATGGACGGTCGAGGTCTGGGGGTTTGACCTACACCCCGGGTCTGAAAAAGACCGGGGTGGCCCGATTGCGTACGGCGGATCCCTCCGAAACAGACGCCATCCAGACCGTCTGGGAATCCTCGTACGCCGTCGATGACCCCGCCAGCTGGTCGCGCGGCGGCTGGGCGATCGCGGCCTGGGCCACGCACATCCGCGTGCTCGATCTCGACCAGCGCGTGCTCGGGGTCGTGGCGGTCCGCGCCGAGCCGGCGCCCGATGGCGCGATGCCCGCGCGCATCGCGCTCGCCACTGATGCGCGCTCCCAGGCTCACGCTGCTGCGCTCATTCATGGCGCCATCGAGCTGATCGCTTCAGCCGGTGGCGAGCGCGTGCGACTGTTCGTGCCTTCACGCGCGAGCTGGATGCAGGAGGCCGCGCGTGCAGCGGGCTTCGAGCCTGTACGCACCGTTGCCCACATGCTCATGCCAGCAACGACGCCGACGCCGAAGGGCGCTTTGAGCGAGGGCTTGCGGCTGCGCGCCATCCGACCGGGCGAGGATCATGCCGTGCTGGACGCGCTCAACCGCAACTGGACGGGTACCTGGAACTTCGTCGAGATCACCCTGGAGATGATCCAGGAGGACCTCGAGGTCGACCGTGAGGGAATGCTCCTGGCGGTCGACGCCTCCGATCGTATCGTCGGAACCTGCCACGCGGTGTATGAGCCGACCGAACAGAACCCTGACGGTAATCCGCGCGCGTGGATCTCGAACGTCACGGTCGACCACGGTTATCGCAAGCGCGGCATTGCACGAGCGCTGCTCGCCGCCGGTATCGCGCGGCTGCGCGAGCTCGGCGCCACCTCGATCACGCTCGGCGTGGATACCTTCGATCCCGCGCCATTCCATCTGTACCAGAGCGTTGGCTTCGAGGTGTCCACCAGCCAGGAGGCCTGGGACAAGGCGCTGTAGGGGTGGAGATCGCCGAGCACATCGCCGTTGTCGAGCGCGAAGGCCAGCGATTAGCCGAGGTCGCCAGAGGGACGTCGCTGGACGCGACCGTGCCTACCTGTCCCGAATGGACGCTGCGCGACCTGGTGCGTCACATCGGCGGGATCCACTTCTGGGCTCGCACGATCATCAGCGAAGCGCGCGCGCGACCGTTCGATCCGTACGCACAGCTCGAAGGCAACTGGCCCGCGGACGATGTGCTCGTGGACTGGTTCTCTCAGGGCCACGCCGCCCTGGTCGCAGCCCTGAAAACGGCACCGCCCGATTTGCAGTGCTTCGCCTTCCTACCCGCGCCCTCGCCAAAGGCGTTCTGGGCACGCCGTCAGGCGCACGAAACCGGCATGCACCGTGTTGATGCCGAACGCGCCGTTGACGCAGTGACGCCGTTTGCCACCGACCAGGCGGTCGACGGCATCGACGAGTTGCTGCTGGGCTTCATGGCGCGCCCTGGTCAGAAACTGAAGTCCGAGACGCCCCGGATCCTTGCGCTTCGCGCCACAGACGCCGATGCCGACTGGCGTGTCCAGGTCGGAACTGACG
>JAFAZN010000124.1 GCA_019239775.1 Chloroflexota bacterium | reverse complement strand
CACCCTGGCCGCGCTTGCGCGTGAAACGCGGCATATTCGACTTGGGACGCTCGTCACACCGGCAACTTTTCGCTTACCTGGGCCGCTGGCCGTCACCGTGGCGCAGGTCGACCAGATCAGTGGCGGCCGGGTAGAGCTTGGCCTTGGCACAGGCTGGTACGAGCCGGAGCATTGCGCGTACGGCTTCCCCTTTTCCGCCGCTCAAGGAGCGGTTCGATCGCTTGCAGGACCAACTAGCGATCGTCACCGGACTCTGGACGACCGCCGCAGGCGAGCGATTTTCGTTCGAGGGTATGCATTACCAGGTAACCGATGCGTCGGAATTGCCGAAGCCGGTGCAGCGGCCACATCTGGCTATCGTTATCGGCGGCAAAGGCACCAGGCGGACGCCACGACTCGCGGCGCTGTACGCGGACGACTTCAATGCGGGCTTGAGAGTGCAGCCGACCGTTTTGCGCGGGTGCGCGCCGCTTGTGATGCGGTAGGTCGGGATCCCGCGACACTGGTGTGCTCGACCACGCTCCCCGGTGTGTGCTGCGCCGACGATTCCCTGATGCTCGAGCGGCGCGCCGCGGCGATTGGCCTCCAGGTTGACAGTCTTCGCCAACGCTGGCTCGGTGGCAGCGCTGCCGAGCTGCTCGACAAGCTGGAGCAATGGCACGCAGTCGGTACACAGCGGGTCTACCTCCAGGTGCTCGATCTGTCGGATCTCGACCACCTGCGCGAGATCGCTGCGAGCGTTCTTCCAGGTGCGAGCGAACTTCGCTAGTACGGGCACACACGCGTGCGACGACCCTCGGCATCGGCATTCAACGCATGCCACGTGGCGGGCCGCACCGTCGCTAAGTCACATAGCGATGTCTGAGGATGGCATGCGGGTCGATCGGCTCGGCTTCGACTCAGTCGGGATTGCCGATCGCTACTACTACTCGCCGCAACCGTGGAGCAACGATGGGATCATTGAGGCCTCGACGTTGCTCACGGCCATCGCGGTCAGGACCGAGAGCGTCACGCCCGGAAATTATGTTCTGGCAGCGACTTTCCCCAACTGGCAGTGATATCCAGGATGACGCTCGCTGTCCGGGAACTCCCGGGCCGCCACTCCGTCCTATCGCCTCGGCGCGTACAACCAGCCTGATGAACCCGACGCGTTCGGCGTCAAATTCGAGCATTGGATCGATTGGCTCAAGGAGTTCGTAAATCCAGGGACTGAACGCACACGAAACCTGATGTTTCCAGACCAACAGAGTGGAAGCATCAACTTCTCTCAATGGCGACCGAGACATCTCGTGCACCATCGATGCGAACAAGACACGGAACCGCGAGGTCACCGTATCGTTTCACGGCCAGTCATCAGTCAACGGGTCGATGACCCGTAGGCCACCGAAGCGCCGAAAGCCCCGATCATGCGAGGCAAGCACGAGACCATGTTCTATGGCGAGAGCCGCAATCTCAATGTCGGGCACATCATCGCTTCTCAGACCGGGCGTTTGCGCCAGCTCGGTGGCGATTGCGTGATGACCTGCACCCGCTGACACCAGCCGCACGCCCGGCTGATGCAGATGGGCTTCGGCAACGGCCCAGCCTTCCCGCACTGAAAGCGCGTCCTGCCCAAAGACTCTCACGTTGGTGATCAGCCGAACAAAAGCGTAAACGACCGGCCAGCACAGGACGACGGCATCGTCGCTCTGAGCCAGCTGCCGCTGGAGCCAGGTGCGCGCCTGGCGATGTTCGGGCGCATCTCTGAACGTGGCGTAGATCAGGAGGTTGGTATCGACCAGCGTCATGGAAGATCGCGCTGCGTCCGCCTTTCGTCATCCAGGGCCGCGAGCAGCGCTGAGACGTCTGAGATGTCCAGCATTGGCCGGCCAGGCAGCTCTGGTAGGCGTGGTGCAGCGCGGCGGCGATCGGCCGCGGCACCACGGCGAACGAGCCTGTTCACGGTTGTACGAAAGGATTCGCCGGTGCGCCGTTTCTCGGTTTCAATAATCGCGGCGACGTCGTCATCGAGTGTGATGGTGGTGCGAATGATGCCAGCAATCTTAGCATCAGAAGCATCAACCTCCACAGATCGGCACCTTCGTACAACGTGCGCACGTGCCATCGTGGCGTCGCAGACAGCGAAAACCTGATGGTTCTAGAACTACAGGGTGGAACCACCCAACTTCCCTGAGAGGCGACCGAGGTAGTCGCGCACCGCAATCTCAAATTGGCCGAAAACGGCGAACTTGGATGGTTCAGCTGTCCGTCAGGCTGTTAGCCGGTAGGTTCCAGGTTCGAATCCTGGTCGCGGAGCCCACTAAACTCGAAAACGCCTGTTTGTCTGCATATCCATTGGCCGGCCCGCGGCTGGTCGGCATCTGGCGCATCGCCTTGGCACTTGCGTTCGCCACGCTGCTGTTCGCGGCGCACGGAACGGCGAGCTTCGCACAGACGGCATCGCCAGGCGACGCCTCCAACACGCCGGCAGCCGGCGGGCACGGCAAGCTGACCAGTGGTATCGCGTTCGATCGAATTGCGCTCGGCTCGGCATTCGACAACGTCGAGGCCTACGCCATTCTGCAAGACGACGAGGGCATGATCTGGTTCGGCACAAGCGATGGGCTGACCCGATATGACGGCTACACGCGCGTTTCCTATGTGCACGACCCGGCCGACCCGACCAGCATCGCCGGTGGCGTAACTGCCCTCGCGCAGGACCAGCGTATAGCCGACTGGCTCTGGCTCGGCACCGCGCAGGGCCTCGAGCGATTCGACCGACGCACGCACCAGTTCACGGCCTATGGTGCCGACTCGACCGCCGCCGTGCAGGTGATCACCCAGTCGCCCTCGGGGTTGATCTGGCTGGGGACTGATAACGGTCTGGCGAGCTTTGACCCGAGCACGTCGACAGTTGCGCTCGACGCGCGAGTGACCACTCCGATCCGCGCGATGTATCTCGAGGACTCGGGTCGTTTGTGGGTTGGCGGCGACGATGGGGTCGCCCGGCTCGACACATCCGGCGCGGTGACCTACCACATGGATCCGGACGACCCGAACAGCATGCTGGGGAAACGGGTCAACGCCATCGAGCCGGACGGGCGGGGCAATCTGTGGATCGGAACTGATCTCGGCCTCAATCACCTGAATACGGCGACTGACGTCTTCACCCGCTACGCGCCGACTCGGGATGACCCAACCAGCCTGAGCAACGTCTGGGTCGACAGCCTGGCTTACGACCGCTCCGGGACGCTCTGGATCGGCACGCACAGCGGTCTCGACCGCCTCGATGCAGCCACTGGCACCTTCGTGTCGTATTTCAACGATCCGCTTGACTCGAACAGCCTCGGCAACAACTTCGTCAACGTGGTCTATGTCGACCGCACCGGCATGATCTGGATTGGCCCGCGCAACACGGATGTGGACAAGTTCCAGCCAGATCGCCAGTTTTTCGAATTGTGGCAGCCAGGGCGCGGAGTTCAAAGCGTCGCGTTCGGGCATGACGGTGTGCTCTGGCTGGCATCGAATGGCCTCGAGCGCTACGAAATCGCGACTGGACAGACGACGGTTTTCACGCACGATCCCTCGAATCCCAACAGTCTGGGCGACGACAACATCGAGGCATTGCTCGAAGACCGTGACGGCATTGTTTGGATCGGTACCGTTAGGCGCGGTCTCGACCGCTTCGATCCCGCCACCGGGATGTTTCGCCACTATCTGGCGGGCCCGACGGCGGCAGGCCTCCAGAATAACGAGGTAAGCGCGTTGTTCGAAGACCGCGTTGCGCCGCACATCCTGTGGATCGGAACAAGCGGTGGCGGTCTCACGCGGCTCGACACCAGTAGCGGTATCGGCCAGACGTACGTGCATGAACCACTCGAGCCCGACAGCCTGGCGGGTAACGAGATCAACGGCATTGCCCAGGATCCAGCCGGTGCAATCTGGATTGCAACGACCACGGGTTTGAGCCGGTGGGATGCGGCGAGCGGGCGGTTCGTTTCGTACCGCGCGAATGCGGACACCCCGAACAGTCTGACGTCGTCCAACGTGAGGTTCATTGACTTCGCCGCCGACGGCACGCTCTGGATTGCGACCGCCGGCGGTGGGCTGAACCACTTTGACCCGCGCACCGGCACCGCGACCGCGTTCAGCCAGCATGAGGGCCTGCCCTACTACAGCATTCGCGCCATGCAATCGGATGTAGACGGCAACCTCTGGCTTGCAAACGAGGGCTGGGTCGCCCGATTCGATCCGCGTACGCAGACCATCAGGAGTTTCGATCGCCGCCAGGGAATCCGTTCGGGCACAGAATTCCCGTTTGGCGCGGCCGCCAGAGGAGCCGATGGCCGCATCTTCTTCGGCAGTGACAAAGGCTTGATCACCTTTCTGCCCGACGAAGTTATGGCCAAGACGTCAGTTCCTCCGGTGGTGCTCACAGACTTCCAGCTGTACGGACGTTCTGTGGACATTGGAGCGGACTCGCCGTTGAAGCAGGCTATCGACCGGACGACCAGCCTGACTTTGCCGTACTCCGACCAGGTGTTCGGTTTCAGCTTCGCGGCCCTGGACTACGAGGACCCCGGCCATATTCGGTACGCGTACCGCATGGAGGGCTTGAGTGACGCATGGGTCGACGTCGACAGCTCAGTTCGGTCCGCGACGTTTATCGGGCTTGCGCCAGGAAACTACGTCTTCCATGTCAAAGCCACGAACAGCGACGGCATCTGGAACGACACCGGCAGCTCCATCGCGGTGACGATCACGCCGCCATGGTGGGAGACGCTCTGGTTCCGTGGATTTGCCGTCGCGGCACTGGTGCTCCTCGTATTTGCCGCGTATCGACTGAGAATCCGCGCCGTCGAAGCTCGCACGCGGGACCTGGAGGCCCAAGTCGCCGCGCGCACAGCAGAGCTCGCTCGCGCAAGCGAAGCGAAAAGCGAATTCCTCGCGAATATGAGCCACGAGCTCCGCACTCCGCTCAACAGTATTCTCGGCTATGCCCAGGTACTCCAGCGCGGTGACACACATACAGTGACAGTCCGAACGGGCCTCCAAACGATTTATCAGAGCGGCCGACATTTGCTGACCCTCATCGACGATTTGCTGGATCTGGCCCGGATCGAGGCTCGGCGGGTCCAACTCCGTCCGACCGACGTGAGCCTGGACCAACTGGTGGCGGACATTTCGATCATGGTGCAGCCGACGATGCGCGAAAAAGGGCTGGAGTTTACCAACATGATCAGCGGCGACGTCCCAGAGTACGTGCACGTGGATGCGGTCCGTTTGCGCCAGGTGCTGCTGAATTTGCTCGGTAATGCGCTGAAATTTACCGATCGCGGATCCGTCACGCTGTTGGTGGATTGCCACACCGTTGATAGATCCACATGCAGCGTCTGCTTCTCAGTGTCGGACACTGGCACCGGTATTTCAGATGCGGACCGCGAGCGGATTTTCCAGCGATTCGAGCAGGTAAACACCGCCTCATTCCCGCGCTCCGGAGCCGGACTCGGGCTGGCGCTCAGCCAAGAGCTCGTCCAGTTGCTTGGAGGCCGCATCAACCTGGCGAGCGAGCTGGGGCGCGGCAGTACGTTTTCTTTCGAGCTGCAATTGCCGGCCGTGGCAGGGAGCTCAACTCGGCGTCGACCCTCATGGCAAAGGATTGGCGGCTATGCGGGAGCCCGCCGCACGATCCTTGTCGCAGATGACGCCATGGATAGCCGAGCCCTCATGCGCGACCTCCTCGAGCCACTGGGTTTTGCTGTGGTGGTGGCCGAGAGCGGCCCGGCCGCCGTCCACCTGGCTAGACAAATCAGTCCGGACCTCATCATCGCCGACCCGATAATAGGCAACGACATCAGGCTGGGTCTGCAGCATGAACGGACGCCGATTGTTGCGGTGCCAGAGCCAATTGAAGCGGACCAGCTGCTGGAGGTGATCGCGTCATTGCTGCAGCTGGAGTGGACGTACGCGGATGATGGGCACCGACCATCCGTGATCGAAGGCGCCGGTGCGGAAATGGTTGCTCCTCCGGATGATGAGCTGGAACGGCTGAGTCAGTTGGCGAGATTCGGGAACATGCGGCGGCTTGCCGAGCGCGCTCAGTACCTCGAGACACTGGACGCGGTTTATGCGCCGTTCGCACATCAGCTCGGCATTCTGGTGCGGGATCTCCAAGATGACGAAATCGTGCTCTTTATCGACCGCTTCCGCCAGCAACGCGTGGCTGCGCTGGTCGGCCAGGTGTGAATCTTCGAGTGCGCGACCAGGCTGTTGTGCTGGTGGTCGACGACGACGCCGCAAATGTGCGCGCGGCCACCGATGCTCTGGAAGCTCATGACTTCGAAGTCGTCATGGCCCGCAGTGGGCAGACTGCACTTCGTCGAGCGGCATTTAGTCAGCCGGACCTGATCCTCATGGACGTGCAGATGCCGGACATGGACGGGTTCGAGACGTGCCGCCAGCTGCGAGCGAATACGGCGACAGCTGACATTCCGGTTATTTTCATGACGGTCGCATCGCAGCCGTCCGACCGGTTGCATGGTTTCGCAGCAGGCGGCGTTGACTACGTCACGAAACCATTCGAGGTAGACGAGCTCCTCGCGAGAGTCCGTGCACACATCACACTCCGCCAACTGCGAACTGAACTCCAGCAGCAGAATCAGTTGCTAGAGTCACACGTCCAGGCCCGCACGCATGAGCTGGTCGCCGCGAACCAGGCGTTGCGCGAGGAGGTCGCCGAGCGCATTGCCCAGCAGCAGGAAAAGGAGAAGCTGCTGGAGATCGTCCGTGATCAGGCCGAACAACTGCGCTCGCTCACGGCCTGGCTCCTGGAAAGTCAGCGCGAAAAACAGCAAGCGGTGGCGGATGCGCTGCGCGAGCAATCCGAGAACAAGTTCGCCCAGCTTGAACGCGACGTCCAGTTGATGCAGCGTCTGCTTGCCGAAAGTGACCAGAGTCGGCAGTCGATGGCGCGTGCTGGCGTATCGCTGGGCGAGGCGACAGGCATCCTTGCTGAGCTGAAAGCTGGCGTGTCCGCGGCTACTGCGCGGCTCAGCCAACCCGCGCACGAGACGGAGCTGGCGTTGCTCAGCCTGAGCGGGCGCGAACGCGAGCTACTCCAGCTCATTGCGGCAGGCAAATCCGCCTCAGAAATTGCAAGTCTCATGCACGTTTCGGCCAGCACCGTCTATACGCACCGGACCAACATGCTGGAAAAGCTGAATCTGTCCAGCATGGCAGATCTGGTCAGATTCGCGTTGGAGACTCGCGATTATTTCAGTCGAGCCTCATAAAAGAATCGCGATTTTTCCGATGAAACTGCGATAGGCGCGTCCTCCAGCCTCCTAGATACTGGCAGCGGTAGTACGCCAATTCCGGCTGGAGGAGGATCATGCTCTCCAAACTCTTCGCGCGTCCACACATTGGACGGATTCGGCCCCGCTCGCTTGTCGTCTCTGCGAGCGCATCGCTGGCAATGCTGGCGACAACGCTTCAACCGGTCGCGCCGGTGGCTCCACCAAGCGTTGCGCTAGCGCAGGATTACACGATCCATCCACACTGGATGGCCGATAACGCTTCGGCTCTCAGCCAGCGCCAACTCAAACAGGCTGTGCTTCCCGGGTCGCACGATAGTGGCACGTACGGCACCACGCTTTCGATTGCACAGGCGCAGGACATCGACATCTTCCACCAATTGCAGGTGGGAGCTCGGTTGTTCGACTTTCGGGCGACCTATCGGTCCGATCTTTCCGACTACTACTTCTACCATGGTGGGGCTCCAACAGATGCGAAGTTGTCAGATGCAATAGACCAGATCGCCGAGTTCTACTCAGATCCAGCGAACTCGAAAGAATTCGCGATCCTCGGATTTGGGGGCTACGTGTGCTCCGGTGGGAACTTCGCGTGCGACGGCAAGGACAATAGCGATCCACAAATGACCGCGCTCCAGCCGATCTGCAATAAATTCAAGCAGGAAGTCGGCCCCATGCTGCTAACACCGAGCATGGTGCCGCACGGCAGAAGTCTCAGCAGTCTGACGATGCAGGAAATCTGGAACCTGCCCAACCATCCGCGCGTCATGACAGACTGGGGGCAATGCGTGGGCGCCGATGGAACGTGGCCCGGTGGCACGTTTGCCGGTTACTACGCTAACCAGTGCTATGCAGGCGGTGATGCGGCTGATCCCGCCTACCCGGGCATCATCAACGCGCTTGGCCAGTCGCTCGACGGACGCCTGCCAGGCACCGGCAATCCCATCACGATCGACTCCAGTCGAATTGGACTGCAATCATCGCCTGCTCCGAATTTGTATGAGCTCTCGGTGGCCGCAACACCGAGCTCCTTGTGTCTCAATGGCGTCTACGAGCTCGACATCCACATGGGCGGACAAGTAAACGCACTCGACGCTGTCAAGCAATGGTTCGACTCCAACCAAATGCACGCGCGCGCCAACTTGAACCTCGTCTACGGTGACTACGTCGAACAATCACACCTGGTCGATTACTCGTACCAGATGGATCAGGCCGGCCCACAAATGACTGTCAACGGCTCGAAAACGCCGCCCATCGTTCCGCTAGAACCCGGCCAGACGGTCACGGTCCAGTGCCAGGGCGAAAGCGCGACCTACCCACCCGATCATATTCAGGTCGGCACCAACGGCATCATTCAGAACGACTTCAGCTCACCCGGCGAGAACGTGCTGCAGCTGGGCACGAACGGCAAGGTGGCCGAGTCACCGACTGGCTCACACTCCTACCCGGTTGTCTGTGCCGATACCAGTGGTCGCGAGGCGCATATCAACGTGCCCGTTGGTTCCCTCTGGGCACTCGGACCAACTCCAACCGACGCGCAGGGGAACCGGCCAGTTTTGCACTTCGACGCGACATCCTCCACGTTCAAAGCGGTCGATGGCGGAGCTACCGGTCTCGCAGTCGGCCCAGACGGCCAACCCTGGCTCGTCAACGCAAGTGGCCAGATCTGGCGCCGCGCCAAGGGAACGACCGGCTACGTCGACGGCAAGTGGCAGCAGGTCAGCGGGACAGCTAGCGCGATTGCGGTCGGCGACGATGGCTCGGTCTGGGCGCTCGGCAGTCAGACGTATGCTTCCGCTCCAAATCGTCAGGTGCTCTATCTGGATACCAGCGGGAACTGGGATCCGCTGCCAGGCGGTGGCGTGGCCATCGCCGTCGCCGACGATGGTCGGCCGTGGGTAGTCAACAGTTCAGGCGAAGTCTGGCAGGGCGTCAAGGGCACGACCAGTTATGCGAACGGGACATTTCAGAAGGTGGCCGGCGTCACCGCCACTGACATCGCCGCCGGCCCCGGCGGCCAGGTCTGGGCAATCGGTAAGGACTCCGGAGTCTGGCAATACACGCCCGTTACACCGAATGGCGGGTCCTGGACCGAGTTGGGCGGCGGTGGCCCCAGCGCTCCCGCTGGCGTGCACATCGCCGTAGACGCACTCGGTACGTGGGTTGTCAACAGTCTCGGCCAACTGTGGCGTTACGGCCCGGACTACGGCAACGGCAACTGGACGATGATCGGCGATAAGGGCACCGCTGCGCTGGTCGGCGTGTCATAACAGGAGGGGATGAGTTTGTGGTTGACCGCGCTCTGCTTCGACGCAAACCAGCCGCTGAAGCTGGCGCGGTTCTGGGCTGCTGCATTGCGCTGGAAGCTCGACAACGAGATGGATCAAGTGCTCAGTCTGGTGACAACGGACAAATCAGGAATGCGAATCGACTTCGCGCCCGTCCCCGAGAAGAAGGAGGGCAAGAATCGCATCCATATCGACCTGACGAGCGCGTCGATCGACGACCAGAAGGAAACGGTCGACCAACTCATCGAGCTTGGCGCCAGCCACATCGACATCGGTCAGAGCCCAGCTGATCGGCATGTCGTGCTCGCCGACCCCGAAGGCAACGAGTTTTGCGTGATCGAGCCGGACAACGCCTTCCTGGCCGGCTGTGGACGTCTTGGGTCGATTACATGCGACGGTTCACCAAAGGCCGGCTACTTCTGGAGCGAGGCGCTCGGATGGCCCTTGGTCTGGGACCAGAACGAAGAGACGGCGATCCGTGCGCCGGACGGAAGCGGACCCTTCATCACGTGGGGTCCGCCGGTTCGGCCAAAAATCGCGAAGAACAGGCTTCACCTGGACATCGCTCCACCCAAGGACGGCGATCAGGGCGCCGAGGTCGATCGTCTCATGTCGCGTGGGGCCACGCGGATCGACATCGGCCAGGGCGATGTCGACTGGGTCGTCATGGCGGACCCCGATGGTAACGAGTTCTGTGTGTTGCGCCCCCAGTAGGGCGAACAGCTAGCCTCGTCGCCGATCAGGTTCCAGTGGCCAGCGCAAAGGCGCGCTGGGCTTCGGCGAGCTCGCGGCTGGCGCGACGGTACTCGCGGAGGGCATCGGGCGATGGCTCCTCGAAGGCCATTCGATCGGCTTCATCGCGCAGCTGCTGGAGGTCGCGCACAAGGGCTTCCAGCCGCCGTGGGTCGCCGCCGTGGGCAGCCAGTACTCTTCGCGCACTGGCATCAAGGGCCCCCGTGTCCTCACGGGGGGCCCTCGGTGCACCTTTCCTGGAAACCGGTCGGCGCTGTTGCCGGCGCGGCACTCAGTACCTGCTCCGGCTGCCCGAGCGGCCGCCGTAGCCGCCACCACGGCTATTGCCACCGCGTTGCTGGAAGCAGTCAGAGCAGTAGACAGGCTTGTCATTGCTCGGTTGGAAGGGGACCTGGGCCTCTTTGCCGCAGCTCGAGCACGTCGCGCTGAACATTTCGCGCTGTCCGCGTCCGCCGCCGGAGCTGTATCCGCCGCCACCGTACGACGAGCCATAACCGCCGTCTCGCTGCGACTTGCGCGCGGCGCGGCAGTCCGGGCAGCGACTCGGCTCGGAAAATCCACGGCTGGCGTAGAAATCTTGCTCGCCGCTGGTGAACGTGAACGCCTGGCCGCAATCGCGACAGGTCAGAGTGGTATCGGCCGACATCGTGACGGCTCCCTTCGAGTTTCAAAGAACAGGCTCGGCAAGCTGGCGATGCCGAGCGATCTAGTACATGGGCCGGTCAACGTGCGGTCGAAAGCTACACGATGCGGATCTACCAGGGGCCAGCGATCCCAGTGTAGCTCACATTGCGATTGCTGGGGCAGGTGAAATTGTGCGGCGGGCTGGAAGCTGGATGCGCGTGCGGCCGTAGGCGACCGTTGCGGCGAGCGCGCCGATGACGAGGGCGAACAAAGCGTTGGCGGGTTGGCCGCCCATGACCTGGTACACGGCGGCACAGATGGTCAGGACTGTCAAACATGCGGCTGCCAGGATCGTGAGTCGCGGCTGCACGCGGGTCAGGCCCGGCAGGATCAGGCCGAGCGCGCCCAGGACCTCACAGGTGCCGATGAACCACAGGAAACCTTGCGAGAGCGGTAGTGGCATGGGGAGCTGGTCGGCTGGAAGCAGCAGCTTCGGGGCGCCGCTTGCGCCTGCGAAGAACAGGGCGAGCAAGATCTGGGTGGTCCACAGCAGTCGGTTGCGGCTAACTACAGTACGCATTCGTCGGTTGCTCCTTGGCTCGTTTGGTGATGCAGCAATCTTCCGACGAAAGCGAGGTTGGTTACTTCTCCGAAACTGCTGACGTTCGTCAGCCCTTACTGATCGGGCAATGATCCCGTCGCCGAGGGGCGCGGGCTGGGAAGCCAGAAGCCGACGGTGGTGCCCCTGCGTTCGCCGGCGCTGGCGGCCCAGATGAGACCGCCGTGGGCTTCGATCAGCTGCTTGCAGATCGATAGGCCGAGGCCCAGGCCCGGGATCTGTTGCGTCGCGGCATTGGAAGCGCGCCCGAATGGCTCGAAAATCGCCTCCGACTGGCCAGTGGGCAAGCCGATGCCTTCATCGGTCACAGACACGCGCACCCCGTTCCGTTCGCTGTCCAGGACGACCGCGATTTCGCCACCAGCGGGCGAGTACTTCACGGCGTTACTCAACAGATTGTCGAGTACTTGCTCCAGGCGTGACGGATCCGCCTCCACGTACAGCGGACGGTCGGGAGCGGTCAGAAGCAACGTATATTCGGGGCGATCGTCGAGTTGAACGCGGTATCGCTCGACGACCTCCTCGACAAGCAGTCCGCAGTCCACGTGCTGCCGCCGCAGCTCGAGGCGACCGGTGCGAAGGCGCGAGACGTCGAGTAAATCCTCGACCAGCGCGCCGAGTCGGTCCGCGGCCCGCGAGATTGTCTCGAGGTGCCGATCGAGCCTTGCCATATCGAGGGTGCCCTTTTGAATGGAGCGCTGCGTCAGCTGCGCCGTGGCCTTCACGGCGGCCACTGGCGTACGCAGCTCGTGTGAAGCGATCGAGAGAAACTCGTCCTGGGCGGCAACAAATGCCTCGGCCTGCGCACGATTACGAGTCTCAGCATCGAAAAGCTCGGCGCGGTCTATCGCCTGAGCGGCAACGTCAGCCAAGGCGAGCATCAGATTGCGTTCATCGTCATCGAAGGCGTGCGGCTCGGCGTAGCTGATGGCCATGACGGCCACCACGCGCCGTTCGATGGTGAGGGGAATCGCCGCCCATGCCTCGTACACCGACTGATCGGCCATCCGCGCCAAGCGCGGATAGATGCTCGCGAGGCGTTCTCTCGATGGCACAAACACGGGTTCGCCGCGGCGCCAGGCCTCGGACAAGAGATTCGGCTGATTGCGCCGAACGCGCCGATTCAGGTCGACAGTGGCCGGGTCATAGCCGGTCGCGCTAACCACCTGGAGGATGTCGTGCTCGGCCATTGGAACCGCGATTGCCGCCGCGGCGCCGCCGAGCGCGGCCAGCCCCACATTGGCAAGCATTTCTGCAACCTCCTCGGGTCGACTCGCCGCCGCCAGCGCCGCGGTCACGGTCTGTAGCCGGCCAAGGCGCTCCGCCACGCGCTCTGCCGCCAAACGCAGCGATCGCTGCTCTTCCATCCGTCGCCGCTCGGTCAGATCGCGGGTGACTTTGGCGTAGCCGACAAGCTCACCAGCCTCGAACAAGGCGGTAATGACCACGTCGGCCCAGAACAGCGAGCCGTCCTTGCGGACGCGCCAGCCCTCATCCTCAACTCGGCCATGTACGCGAGCCGACTCCAGGAGGACTTTCGGTCGTCCAGCCGCGCGGTCGGACTCGGTGTAGAAGGTCTCGAAGCTCCGGCCGACGATCTCACTTGCTGAATAGCCCTTGACCTTCTCTGCACCCGCGTTCCAGGTCTGCACGATGCCTTCAGGCGAGAGCCGAAAAATAGCGTAGTCCTGGACGCTCTGTACGAGCAGCCGGAACAGGCGGCTATCGTCGTCAGGCACGGTCAGCCTTGGTTGACGAGCGAGCTCGCCGCATTGGCGAAGTAATCCATCAGCGCCTGCCTCTCGCGCTGCCCCGCGGCGCTCGATTCGACCGCCGCGCGCATGTGCTGGAGCCATGCTTCTCGCTCTTGCTGGCCGATGGGGAATCGGACGTGTCGCATCCGGAGGCGCGGGTGGCCGCGCTCGTCACTGTAGGTGCGCGGGCCGCCCCAGTACTGGATGAGGAAGAGCGCCAGACGCCGCTTGGGCGGCTCGAGATCGGCCGGATACAGAGGCCGCAGGATCTCGTCGTAGGCGACGCGCGCGTAGAAATGGTCCACCAGGGCGAAGAAAAACTCGTCGCCACCGACACGTTCGTAGAGGCTGTTGGGCTCAGTTTCGAGAGGAACGAACACCTTCGTCCGTCATCGTACGGGGTGTCGTTTCTTCCTCAGGGCCACTTTCGAGGTGATCGTCCTCGCTGTGCATCATGCGTTCGGCCGCGGCGCCCACGATGGCGCCGCCGACCGCGCCGACGGCCGCGGCCAGAGGGCCGCCAGTCAGGCCGATCGCACCGGCGACCAACGCGCCCGCGGCAGCTGCGCCACCTGTCGTCGCATGGGTTTCGTGTTCAGATGTGCCAGGGGTGCGCACTTCTTCGTCCATGCTGTGCTCCGTTCTCCCGCGGCCGCACTAGCATTGCGCGTGCCGTCGGCACGTGGGCTGCATTTGGAAACAGCATGACCCTGCAGGCGGATCCCGTCGAATCCGCGGCGGATGCCGGATTGCATTACGTGAGCGACGAGGAGCCGGGAATTCGGCGGAAGCGTGCTGGGCGTGGGTTCGCCTACGAACGTGCTGACGGCAAGCCGGTCCGCGATCAGGCGACGCTGCTGCGCATCAAACACCTGGTTATCCCGCCCGCCTGGACGAACGTGTGGATTTGCACCGATCCGCGGGGACACCTGCAAGCAACCGGACGCGACGCGCGCGGCCGCAAGGTGTACCTCTATCACCCGCGCTGGCGTGAGGTTCGCGACGCTGCCAAGTACGAACGGCTGGCTGCGTTCGGCGAGGCGCTTCCACGTATTCGGCAGCGCGTTGAGGCGGATCTTCGGCGAAGCGGAATACCGCGGGAAAAAGTCCTGGCCGCGGTCGTCAAACTCCTCGAGGCGACCTCCATCCGCGTCGGCAATGACGAGTATCGCGCGCAGAACGGCTCAGTCGGACTCACGACCATGCTGGACGACCACGCGCTCTTCGTGGGCAACAAAGTGCGGTTTGCTTTCAAGGGCAAGAGCGGCAAAGAGCACAACATCGAGCTGAACGACCGCCGATTGGCCCGCATCGTCAAGCAATGTCAGGATGTGCCCGGGCAGCACTTGTTCCAATACCTGGACGAGCAGGGGCAGCGGCATCCGATCGGTTCGTCCGACGTGAATGACTACCTGAAAGAAATCAGTGGCGCCGACTTCACTGCCAAAGACTTCCGAACCTGGAACGGTACGGTGCTCGCGATGCGCTTCCTGCGTGTGTGCGAGACGCCTGCTTCAGCAACCGCTGGCAAGCGGCTGGTGTCGAGCGCGATCAAGAGTGTTGCGCACGAGCTGGGCAACACGCCCGCGGTTGCGCGCAAGGCGTACGTCCACCCGGTGGTGCTCAACGCATACCTTGACGGCTATCTCTCCCCGGACGCCGGTGTCACCCAGCTCAAACCCGGTGATGGACTGACCGAAGAGGAGGAGTGCGTTCTGCGGCTCCTCGAGAATCGAGCGCAGGAAGCCGCCACGGCTGCGTGATGCTCACCAGTAGGCGCCCTGCGGCACGTACCAGAGCAGCTTGGCCCACTCCTCGAGCACGCGACGTGCACTGACGGGGTGTTGCCACCAATGCGCGAGATCCAGCGAATCGGCCACTGGCACCGATCGCACTGATAGACCGCGACGCGCGAATGCCGCTCTGAACAAGAGCCAGGCTCTGCGCGAGTGGAACGCGTCGGTCACCAGCAGCGCGGAATGCAGGCCGCGCGATTCCAGGATTTCGGCGTCGCGGCGTGCCTCGTCGATGGTGCTTTCGGGAGGCGGGTTGGTGAGCACGACCAGAGCGGAATCTGGTAGCTCAGGCGCTGAGACGCCCGCTGCGTGAAGAGCGCTCCAGGTGGTCTCGAGGCCATGCGTATGGACTGGTTCATCGGAGACTACAAGCAGGTCGGCGTAGCCTTGATAGCGCAGCGACTCGGCCCAGGGGAGGCGATCGGGTGCGTTGCCGGCCAGGACGATGATCGCGTCCGCGCGAGCTGGTGGTTCGACATCAATGAGCAGCGCACCCGCGAACAGCAGCCACACGCCGATCGCGATCAACAGGATGGCGCCAATGGCGAGACGGCGCAGGATCCTCAGGCGCCTGATAGCTCACGCTCCAGCGGCGTGCGGAAGCGTGGAGTGATGCGGACGGGGCCGAGCCACTCCCCGAGCCTGTGAGCGGCCGACTCGATCGCTCGTTCAACGTCACGACCGACGTCTTCGAGCAGCTTGAACACAACTGTGCCGTTCTGCCGCTGCGCCCAGCCGCCGACGATGTGTCCGTCGCTCCACACGGTCGGGCCGATGTTCCCGGAACGGTCGAACAACGCTGGCGCGTGCGGTCCGAGAAACCATTCGCGACGCACATACGCCATTGGCGTCACATCCAACGCGGGCAGCAGAGTTACCCATGGTTCGGGGGCGGCAACGCGCTCGAGGTCTTCGGTGAGCAGCAGTCCGCTCGCCTCTCCGAGGTCGACCTCGGTGACGTCCAGGCTTTGCACGGCGCGTTTGACCTCGGCCATGGTGAGGCCGGTCCACCACTTCAGATCCTCAATCGTTCCAGGGCCAAATGTGTGAAGCCAATCGTGTATGAGGGTGGCTTGTGCCGACAGGGTTTCGAGAGGCAGTACGCCGCCAGGTAGCCAGGCCTCGATGGGCGCCCAGCGATATTGACTGCTGATCCACGAACCGCGCGGCTGGCCGCGCACGATGCGCCCCTCGGCCGAGAGCTGCATCAGCATCCAGGTGGCGATACTCTGCGTGCCTTCGTAGTTCTTGCCTTCGGCCAGGCGAATTTGCGTTCGGAGCTCTGGCACCTCGCGACCCAATTCCTGGGCGGTCGCCAGCTTCAACTCGCGCAGTGCCGCCACAGTGGCCTCTGCTACACGCGCCCACCAGTCGGGCACGTCGTCCACCACGCCCGCGGTGGACAGGAGTTGTTGGTAGCGACGCTTCAACTGAACCGCCAGCGCATTGGTGCACGCGGCCTGAACCACCGGGGCGAGTGAATCGTGGACAACGAACATGGTGCGGCGCATGCCAAGCATCCGGATCAGCACGCGACGCGTGTACAGGGCATCCTCCATCGCCGCAACGTCCGGTTGTCGAACCCGTGCCGCGACCGAGAGAAAGACCGTGGCCGGATCGGTGCCGTGCAGAGCCACCAGGTCGCGCGCTGCGTCTTCAGGCGTATCCGCCAGCGCACTGCCTGCCAGGTGTTGGCGGCGACTCAAGCGGGCGCGCCGCTCGGGAACGTCGATGAGCCGCACGTGCCCCAGTATGCCGGGTACGATCTGGGGTATGAAGGTCGAAGGCGCCTACACCTTTCCTGGCCAACCGCAGCAAGTCTGGGAGCTGCTGCTTGATCCCGAATCGCTGCGGCAGTGCATCCCGGGGGTCGAAACGTTGACCGAGACCAGTCCGGATCACTGGGACGCGGTCATGAAAGTCGGCGTCGCCGCGATTCGTGGCACCTACAAAGGCAAAGTTGCCATCGTCGATAAGCAGGCGCCGAACGCCTACACGCTCGAGGTGGAAGGCAGCGGAGGCCCCGGGTTCGTCAAGGGCTCGGCCAAGGTCACGCTCGAAGCCGCCGAGGGCGGCACCAGCGTGAAAGTCGATGGCGATGGCCAGGTTGGCGGCATGCTGGCAGGCGTCGGCCAGCGCATGCTGTCTGGAGTGGCCAAGATGCTGATGAATCAGTTCTTCGAGTGCCTCATCGGCAAAGCGAGTTCACTCGCGGCATGACCGTTTAGCGCGGTATGCCGCCTCGGGTTTCCGCGTATGAGATGATCGAAGTCCCTCTGGCGTTGGAGGCGATCCTTTCGCGGGTTGCGCCGCTGGGCATCGAACATGTGGATCTCGCGCAGGCACGCGGCCGCTATCTCGCTGACGAGGTCCAGGCGGATGCCGATCTGCCCGGACAACCGCGATCGTCCGTCGACGGCTACGCGGTCATCGCAAGCGATGCAGCTACCGATCTCCAGGTGCTGGAAGAGGTCACGGCCGGCAGGCTTGCAAATGCGCGCGTAAGTCCTGGTACGGCGGTGCGAATCATGACCGGCGGCATGCTGCCGGAGGGTGCGGATGCGGTGGTCATGGTGGAGGACGTCGACGAAGTCGATGGCCGCGCACGGCTGCAGCGCAAGCCGCGCTCAGGCGAGAACGTTCATCCGCCGGGCATGGACCTCAAACGAGGCCAGCCGGTACTTTGCAAGGGATCGCGCGTTGGCACCGCTGAGATCGGGCTGCTCGCCACCGTGGGTTGCGTCGACGTCCCTGTGTTCAGAAGGCCGCGTCTGGCGGTCTTGGCCACCGGTGATGAGCTTGTGGAGCCGCACGAGACGCCGCCAGCTGGATCGGTTCGCGATAGCAATCGGTATGCGTTGATGGCCGCCGCCCAAGAGGCGGGCGCCGAGGTGGTGTGGAACAGCCACGCGCACGACGATGAAGAAGCGCTCGAAGCCGCGATGCGCGAGGGGCTCAGCCACGCGGACGTCCTGCTGACCTCGGGGGGTGTCTCGATGGGCACCCGTGACCTCATCAAACCTCTTCTCGAGCGGATGGCCAGCATTCAGTTCGGGCGGATCTCGTTCAAACCTGGGAAACCGCTCACTTTCGCAACCACCGCGGACGGGAGGTTCGTCTTTGGCTTACCAGGCTTCCCGGTCTCATCGCTCGTCACGTTTGAGGTGTTCGTGCGTCCCGCGCTGCTGAAGCTGCAGGGGGCGCAGCGCTGTTTGCGGCCGCGCGTGGAGGCAGCGCTCGGCCACGAGGTCCGGCCCGACGCCTTCCGACTCGAATATCAGCGGGCGACGCTCGCGTGGGAGGATCACCGCTTCGTCGCCCGTACGACCGGGCTACAGTCGTCGAGCCGGCTCATGTCGATCGTCGGCGCCAATGCCCTGCTGGAGATCGAACCGGGCACCGAAGTGCTTCCAGCGGGCACAATGGTCCAGGCCCTGTTACTCGCGAACCTATAATTTGCTCGGAGTTTTGAACATTGCTGCCTCAGATTGCCGAAATTCAGCGCCAGCTTGAAGGTCAACACTACGTCACCGATCGCGCCATCGCCACGACGATTTACCTGGCGATGAAGCTGCGTAAGCCAGTGCTGATCGAAGGCCAGGCTGGTGTCGGCAAGACTGAGATTGCCAAGGTGCTCGCCGCTGCGCTCGAAACCGACCTTATTCGCCTGCAGTGCTACGAAGGTCTGGACGCCAACAGTGCGCTGTACGAGTGGAACTATCCGAAGCAGATGTTGCACATCCGCCTCGAAGAAGCCGTTGGCGAAAAGCACGATATCCGGCAACAGGAAGCTGAGATCTTCTCTGAGCCATATCTGCTCAAGCGTCCGTTGTTGAACGCGATCACGCGCGAAGACCACGCGCCTGTGTTGCTGATCGACGAGGTCGACCGCGCCGACGAGGAGTTCGAGGCCTTCTTGCTCGAGATCCTCTCCGACTTCCAGGTGACCATCCCGGAGCTCGGCACGGTCCACGCGAAGCACCGGCCGTATGTGGTGCTGACCTCGAACCGCACGCGCGAGCTTTCAGATGCGCTCAAGCGGCGATGCCTCTACTTGTGGATCGACTACCCGGACTTCGACAAAGAGGTCCGCATCATCGAAACCAAGGTCGAGGGCATCAACCATTTGCTGGCCGAGCAGGTTGCCGCGTTCATGCAGGTGGTGCGACGCATTCGGCTCTCGAAGACGCCTGGCATGGCCGAGTCACTTGACTGGGCGATGTCGCTGATGGCGCTCCATGCCGATCACCTCGAGCCGGAGTCAGTCACCGAAACGCTCGGCGCGATTTTGAAGGATCGCGACGACGTCTCGCGACTCGCGGGGCCGCGGACGGACTCAATCGTGGGCGAGTTGACGTCGCTCGACGAGGACGGCCTGCGCACCGCGCCGCCGCAGATCGCGCAGCGCGTGGACAAGGAGCTCGTCTCACGCTGAGACGTCGCGCTTCTGCCCAAAACGCCCGAAGGATAGAGACCTTTTTACACGGGTTGGTACCTACCGGTAGGTCGTCACGACGTGGGTTTGTACACGGTGTGTTGTGTACGGACATCTTCACAGGTAGGTAACGCTGGTGCCACCGCGTAAAGCGCGACATAGCGACTTGCAGCGCAACATCATCGACTTCTGTCGGCTGTTGCGCGAACGCGAGATGCTTGTCACGCCTTCTGAAGTGATCGATGCGATTCGCACCGCCGACGCGGTGGACATCACCGATCGGCAGGAGTTCAAGACCGCCTTGCGCTCTGTGCTGACCGCGAAGCCAGAAGACATCCCCATCCACGACGCGACGTTCGACGAGTTCTGGCGCGGTCGCTTGCAGGAGCTCATGCAGGAACGCGGCGAAGAGGGCGTGCCGACGCAGGACGATCAGGCGCAGGGCGAGGAAATGCCCCAGCCACAAGTCGCGCAGGGTGATGAGTCCGACGCCGACGAGGACGAGGAAGGCATGGACATGCCGCTGTACTCGCCCGTGGAGGTGCTGGCGGCGCGTGACTTCAGCACGTTCGTGCCTGATGAGATGCAGGAGATCGCCCGCGCAATCATGGTCGTCGCCCGACGCCTGGCCACACGCGAAAGCCGCCGCTACCGCTCAACCCAGCGCGGCCACGCGATCGATCTCCGCCGCACGATGCGTCGCAATATCAAGTACGGCGGCACGGTTGTCGAGCTAGCGCGCAAGAAGCGCAAGATCCGCAAGCCCAAAATCGTGCTGATCTGCGACGTCTCCCGCAGCATGGACACGTACAGCAAATTCCTGCTGCAGTTCATCTATGCGCTGCAAAACACGCTCGGTCGGGTCGAATCGTTTGTGTTCTCTACCCGACTGACGCGCGTGACGGATTACTTCAGGTCCAGCGACATCTACACCGCGCTGGATCGCATTGC
Organism: Chloroflexota bacterium; assembly: GCA_019239775.1. Taxonomy (GTDB): domain Bacteria; phylum Chloroflexota; class UBA6077; order UBA6077; family CF-72; genus CF-72. Next base: position 12,703 of record JAFAZN010000124.1, on the reverse strand, counting down.
GCGCGAGGTGCCGGACTGGTCGGGTGGCACGCGCATCGGCGAATCGCTCAAGAGCTTCAATGCCGATTGGTCGCTGCGCACCGTCAACAAGCACACGATCGTACTTATCATGAGCGACGGTCTCGACACCGGCGACGCCAGTGTGCTCGAACATGAGATGGAGCAGATCCAACGGCGGGCGGCGCGGGTGATCTGGCTCAATCCGTTGCTCGGCAACGAGGATTACCGGCCGCTGGCGCGAGGTATGAGCGCGGCGCTACCGCACGTCAACCTGTTTGCCAGCGCACACAATCTTGCCAGCCTTCAGGCGCTTGGAAAGCACCTTGCGTTGTAACAAACGGCGGTAGACTTATCGCCTTATGAAGGAATTACTGCCGGATATTGAGCGGTGGCGCGAAGCCGGCAAGAAAGTCGCTGTTGCCACGGTAGTGCAGGCCTACGGCTCGGCACCGCGTCGGCCGGGCGCGAAGATGGCCATTTCCGAGGATGGCGAGTTCGTAGGCTCGGTTTCTGGCGGTTGTGTTGAAAACGACGTCGTCGAGCACGCCCGCCAGGTAATCGAGGAGGACCACCCGCGCCTCGTGCCGTATGGCATCAGCGACGAAATGGCCTTCAACGTCGGGCTGGCATGCGGCGGGCAGATCGAGGTGTTCATTCAGCCATTCGGCAAAGCCTTCCCGACCGAAAAGCCTGTCGCCTTCGCGTATGTCGTCGACGGACCCGAGCAAGGCAGCGGCCTGCTTGCATGGGAATTTGGCAAGCACCGTGGCAGTGTTGGCCAGGGTGATGCGTTCGACGACCGCGTCGCGCGGGACGCAATCGGGCTACTGCGAGATGGACGCGCCGGCCAGCTCCGCTACGAGGATGCTCCACAGGGTCCAACGCGACTTTTCGTGGACACCTACCCATCCCAAGCCACGATTGTCATCTTTGGCGGTGTGCACACGGGTGTCGCACTCGCGCAACTGGCCAAGGACGTCGGTGGCTTCAGAGTGGTTGTGGTGGATGCGCGCGGCGCGTGGGCAACGCCGGCGCGGTTTCCGACGGCCGACGAGATCCACGTTATGCACGCCGACGACTATCTCAAGGGTCACCCCCTCACCTCGCAAAGTTACGTGGCAGTTTTGAGCCATGACCCGAAGCTGGACGATCCGGCGCTGTTCGGCGCGCTTCAGAGCGATGCACGGTTTGTGGGAGCGATTGGCAGTCCCAAGACACAGCGGGAACGCCGTGAGCGCCTCAAGGCTGCCGGCCTGACGGATGAGCAGGTCGCAAGGCTCTACGGACCGGTCGGCCTCGATATTGGGGCGCAATCGCCCGAGGAGATCGGCGTCGCGATTCTGGCGCAGATTCTCGCCGCCAAGAACGGGAAGTTGCCGCAGCCCGTAGCCGAGCGTCCGCGCGTCGCAGCGGCCGTGTAGCGTAGCGGCGAACGTGCTGGCAGCCGTAATCCTCGCCGCTGGCGGCTCCAGCCGAATGGGGCAACCCAAGCAACTGCTCAAGTTCCGCGGCACTTCGCTCCTGCGTCGCGCCATCGATACCGCGTTGGCCGTGCCGGCCGACCAGGTCATCGTTGTGCTCGGACACGCCGCGGATCAGCTGATGCCGGAGTGCGAGGCGACGTCGGCCATGATCGTGCTCAACGATCAGTGGCAAGAAGGCGTGAGCACCTCACTCCGTGGCGGGCTCGCCGCGGTGGCATCCGAAGCACGTGGCGTCTTCATCTACCCCGCGGATATGCCCATGCTCACGCCGGAGGCGTTGCGTGAGCTCGCGCACCGGCAGCAGGTCAGCGGTCGGCCAGCGGCGATGACCGAGGCCGGTGGCGTACGCGGCGTGCCAGTGTTCATCACCCGCTCGCTCTTTCCAGCCCTGATGATCCAGGAAGGTGACGTCGGCGGGGCTCAATACCTGCGGGCGCACCCGGAGGCGGTCGAAGCCGTCCGTTTCGACGATCCTGACCTCATCCGCGACGTGGATCGTCCCGAAGACTACGCGCGGCTACTCGAATTGGATCCCGACGCCGAGCTCGCGTGACCTCGGCGGACTACGGGTACTGCCTCCTTTGCGGCACACCGATGGAGGCTCGATACCAGGAAGACCGTGAACGTCCGACGTGCCCGTCGTGCGGTTTCGTCCACTACCTTGACCCAAAGGTTGCGGTCGCCGTCGTCCTCGGGGACGACACCGGCGTGCTCCTGGGTAAACGCTGCATTGATCCTGGTTCAGGCTTGTGGAGTTTTCCAGCCGGGTACGTCAATCGCGGAGAGGTGCTGGAAGAGGCGGCTACACGTGAGGTGCTCGAGGAGCTCGGGCTGGCGGTGCGCTTGACCGGGCTCGTGGGCGTGTACTCCGAACGCGGCGCCGCTGTAGTCCTGGTCGTGTACGCGGGCGAGATCGAGGCTGGGGAGCCAACGCCGGATGGTCATGAGGTCAGCGAGGTACGACGGTTTGCGCTGGACGACTTACCAGATGACCTGGCGTTCCCGCACGATCGGAGGGTGCTCGCCGATTGGAAGCGCGCGCGCCAGACTGGTAGCCTGATCATGATCCATGACCCTCTGTGAGGCACCTTTTTGATGGCTCAGACCCAGACGCGAGAGCCAGGGCTCCATACCGTCGCGGTGACCGTCAACGGAACGCGGTATAGCCGTGAGGTCGAGCCGCGCCAGCTTCTGGTGTATTTCATCCGCGAGCAGCTAGGCCTGACTGGCACGCACGTCGGCTGCGACACGTCGCAGTGCGGCGCGTGCACGATCCTCCTGGACGGCGTGGCCGTCAAGTCGTGCACCATCCTGGCCGTGCAGGCGGATGGCGCGGACATCAAGACCATCGAAGGCTACGCCGAGGCGAACGGCAAGCTGCATCCGATTCAACAGGCGTTCTGGGAAGAGCACGGCCTGCAGTGCGGTTTCTGTACGCCAGGCATGGTCGTGGCCATCGACCAATTGCTGCGCGACAACCCCAGTCCCACCGAAGCAGAAGTCCGCAAAGGGCTCGACGGAAACCTCTGCCGCTGCACCGGGTATCAGAACATCGTCAAATCGGCGCTGTCTGCCGGCCGCAAGCTGCGCGGTGAGGAGCCGTTCGAGAAGCCAGACACTGCCATGACCGAAGCCGCGGGGGTCCACTGACCGATGTTCCCAGCGAAATTCGCGTACGCGGCGCCGACTTCACTCCAGGAAGCTCTCGGTCTTCTCAACGATCCAGAGGCGAAGATCATCGCGGGCGGCCACAGCCTCTTGCCGTTGATGAAGCTGCGCCTGGCTCAGCCGAGCCTCCTCGTTGACATCGGCCGAATCCCCGGATTGAGCTACGTGCGTCGCGAGGACGGCGTCCTTGCGATTGGTGCCATGACCACGTATCGTCAGATCGAACAGTCCTCTGAGGTGCATCAGGCCGCGCCCGTACTCGCCGAGGCCACCCATGAAGTCGGGGACCCGCAGGTGCGAGCCAAAGGCACGCTCGCAGGTGCGCTGGCGCACGCTGATCCGGCAGGCGACCTGCCGGCTGTTGCGTTAGCACTCGGCGGAGTTGTGAAGGCTGTCGGCTCGAGCGGCGAGCGTGAGCTCGACCTCGATAGCTTCTTCGTCGACATGCTCACCACCGCGCTCCAGGAGAAAGAGATCATTCGCGAGGTGCGCTTGCGGGTCCAACCTGCTGGCGCAGGCGCCGCGTACCAGAAGTTCGACCAGCCGGCCTCGCACTATGCGCTAACCGGTGTATGTGCAGTGGTCACCCTGTCCGGCGGCTCGATCGCGACGGCGCGCATCGGCGTGACGGGCGTCGGGCCTAAGGCGTATCGACCGACCGCGGTCGAACAGGCGCTCGCCGGCAAACCTGCCGAGGAAGAAGCAGTCAAAGCAGCGGTCCAGACCGTAGCCGACGGCATCGACGTCCAGGGTGACATCCATGCGAGCCCGGAGTACCGGGCACACCTCGCGCGCGTATTGACGAGGAGAGCGGTTCTAGAAGCTGCCCAAAGAGCTCGTTAAGCAGCTTCGCTCGCGCTCCACAGGCGCGTGAGGGCGCGGGCGACAAACTCCTGGATCTCCTGGTCCTCCAGTTCGACCCCCAAACTGCGCGCGCGGCGGAGAAGCGGCTCGGCGGCCTCCAAGAGGCCGAGCTGAACCTGGGCCTCGCCCAGGTTGAGCAGCGCGAGCGCTAGGCCGCGCTGGTCGCCGATTTCCTCGTACAGGCGTTGTGCGCGCTGCCAGTGGGCGCTGGCCTGATCCCAGTTACTGTCGCCGCCGCGCCAGTGCAGGTCGCCGAGATTGTTCGAGGCGAGCGCGATGCCGCGCTTGGCGCCGATCCGTTCGTAGAACTCCAACGCCTGGTGGTAGCGAGCCAGCGCCTCGTCGGCGTGGCCCTGCAGATGCAAGACCGTACCTAGATTCAAGGAAATCGTGGCCGAGAGCAATGCGTCTTGCGCCGACTGCGCGGCTTCGAGTGCGCGTGTAAACGCCTCTCGGGCAACCGGAAGGTCTTCTTCACGCGCGGCGGCGATGCCAACAGCCCGGTAGGCCGCGGCCCGATCCAGTGGCGCATCCTCCACCCGCGTGAGAAACGCAATTGCTTCGGCGCCAAGCAACCGCGCCTCCGCGTACGCGCCGCGGCACATCGCCAACATCGACCGCGCGATGCGCACCCGCGCAAGGAGTAGCGGCTCGTTGCTGCCGGCGAGGCAAGACTCCGCGCGGTTCAGGTCGTCGCTTGCAGACGCGTACGTGCCACGCCGACGGTGGATTTCAGCTGTCTGTCGCCAATTGTCCGCCTGCACGTTCGGGCGCGTCTCCAGCTCGATCGCAGCATGCAGACTGTCGAGCGCAGCCTCGTCTTCGGCAAGCACTTCAAAGGCCGCCCCCAACGACGCCAGAACCTCGGCTCGCCGCTCTCGATCGGCGCCGGAATTGCCCAGTCGATTTAGCGCGTCTTCGTAGTAGTGGATCGCCTCGCGGTTCAGATACAGGATGCGCGCACGATCGCCGGCGGCGCAGAGATAACGGACGGCGCGCTCCCGGTCGTCGCTGCGACCGAAGTGCAGGGCAAGCAATGCGAGTCGGTCGGCGACGGCCGCATCGCTCATGTGCTCGAGCGCGTCACCCGCGACGCGATGCAGTCCGCTGCGAGTTGCCGACAGCAAACTCGCATAGACCGTTTCCTGCACCAGCGGGTGACGAAAGTGCCAGAACCACGTGGCGCCGCTACCGTCGCCGCGCGCGCGAGACTCGCGAACGAACGTGCCCTGCTCCTCGAGGCGGGCCAGAACCGACCGCCAATCGCCGGTGCCGAGCACACTGCGCAGGAGCGTGGCCGGGAATGCGTGACCCAGCACTGCCGCAACATGGACCACACGTCGCGCCGTTTCGTCCAGGGCGTCGATGCGCGACAAGATCAGGCTGCGCAACTGCTCGGTCAGGTACTTGGGACTTGCTGACGCACTCTGTGTCGGGAGCGCAGCGGCGCCATCCTGGGCCACGGCGTTGCATAGCTCAACCAGGTAGAGCGGATTGCCTTCGGCACGTTCGACCACAAACGCAACGAGCTCCGCGGTTGTGTTGGCGCCCAGGAGCGCGCGCGCCAATTCGGCACTGTGGTCGCGCGTGAGTGGCGCCAGCGTGAGATGGGCGTCAATCGGCCATGTGACGGGTGGTTGCCAGCTGGGCCGGTGCATGAGCAGCCAACCGATTGGCTCGTTCCCGAGGTCGCCGATGGCTTCCTCGAGGATCGCCGCGCTGGCAGCATCCAGCCAATGGCAGTCGTCCATGGCAATAACAATCGGGCGGTTGGCGGCCGCCGCGTGCAGCAGCAGCTTCGTGGCGCGGGCGAGCAAGCCTTTGCGCAACTGAGCCGGGAGGTTCGACGTTCGATCAGTGGTTGCCTTGCTTTGGACGAGTAGGTCGCGCACCACATCGGCAGCAAGCGAAGCGTCCAGGCCGTCGATCTCCGTTGAGCGCACCAGAATCTCGTCCAGCGCAGTGTGGCCATGAATGCGCTCGAGCCGCTGCAGCAAACCGCGAAGCAGTCCTGCCAGTGTGGTATAGGGCAGGTCCTGGCCATAGGGTGGGCAAGCAACGTTTAGCCAGGCTCGCTCTCCGCCGGCGGGCGCCTGCTTGACTGCTTGAGCGAGCGCGCTCTTGCCAATGCCCATCGACCCTTCGATACGCAGAACCGCTCGTTTTCCAATTCGGAGCCGGTCGAGGACGGACCGAGCGTGGTCCAATTCCGCGGAGCGACCGAGGTAGCGCTCGAACTCGCCACGGCGCGGCGTGCGCACGGATGCTCCGAGCACGACATAACTCTTGACCGGGGCGTCCTTCCCGCGGATCCGAACCGAACGCCGCGTACGCAGGCGAAATGCGTCACCAAGGTGTGCCCGTGTGGACTCGCCGATCACCACGCTGCCGACGGGCGCAGCGTGCTCGAGTCGCGAAGCCACGTTGACCGCGTCGCCCATGACGGTATACGCGCGTTTGCGACGCGAGCCGATTGGGCCGGCAAGCACGACCCCAGTGTTGACGCCGATGCGCATGCCAAGCTCGCAGCCGATTTGCTTACGCAACTGCACGTTGTAGCGGCGCAGCGCAGCCTGCATATCGAGTGCGGCTAGCACCGCGCGACGCGGATCATCCTCGTGGGCGACCGGCGCGCCAAACGTGGCCATGACGGCATCGCCGATGAACTTGTCTACCTCACCGCCATAGTGGGCCAGGGCGGTGTCGAGCACCTCGAAGCAGCCGTTGATCGCGGCAACCAACTGTTCCGGCGGCAACACCTCAGAGAGACGGGTAAATCCCCGCACGTCTGCGAACAGAACCGTGACCGGGCGCAGGTATCCCTCGACCACATCGACGACACTCTTGTCTTCGCGCAGTGGTGTCGCCTCGAGGAGCGTGGTCATTCAGTACGGTTATCGGCCGGAATGCGTCCCCCTAAAGAGAAAGGGACCGTTGTTATACGGTCCCTTTCCACTCGTGAAGGAGAGATGCTTGGTCAGTCGAGGTTGGTGGCGTCCCAGTTCACGTGGTCCCAATTCACGTGATCCCAGTTGACATGGTCCCAATTCACGTGATCCCAGTTGACATGGTCCCAGTTCACGTGGTCCCAATTCACGTGATCCCAGTTCACGTGGTCCCAATTCACATGGTCCCAGTTGACATGGTCCCAGTTGACATGGTCCCAGTTCACGTGCAGGGCGTTGACCACGTCCTCGAAGTCCAGTTGCGCCAGCAGCCGCAGGAACGCGCCCGATGGTCGTACGTTCTGGCCTGCGTCGCCTGGTAGCGCTGTCCGCAGTGCCTGAGCCACGTTGACCTCGCCGCTGCCCTGAGCACTGGGGCTAGCGCCTGCCAGGCGGGTGGTCGTGCGCACCAGCAGGGCCTTGACCTGGTCCGCGTTGGCCTGCGGATAGTGGCCGATCACCAGCGCCGCGGCGCCTGCCGTGACAGCGGTGGCTTCCGAGGTGCCTGATAAGCGGAACAGCTCGGGCCCTTCGATATGCGTCGGAAGCGCTTGCTCCACGGTGCCACCCGGCACGCGGACAGACACGATCATGCGACCCGGCGCGACCAGGTCCGGCTTGGCGACGCCGTCACTCGTCGGGCCTTCACTGGACCAGCTCGGGACGACGTCGTCCGTGGTCCTTGGCGTGCCCGACTCGTCGCTCGCGCCGACTGTCAGGACCAGCGGGTCGAAACCTGGCGTGCTGATCGTGCCCGCGGCGGGACCGTCATTGCCCGCGGCGGTGACCACGACCAGGCCGCTACGCCACGCCATCTCGGCGGCGGCAGCCAGCGGATCCTCACGGTACGAGCCGGAGGCAGGTGCACCCAGCGCCATGGTCACCACGCGGATACCAAGGGCGTCCTTGTGCGCGATGATCCACTCCAGGCCACGAATAACCGTGGAGACGCGGCTGCTGCCACTGGGGTCGAGCACCCGCACGCTCACCAGCGAGGCGTCCGGCGCCATGCCAGGCGAGGGGAAGCTGCGGCTTGCGGCAACGATGCCCGCCACATGCGTACCGTGGCCGGCCGGATCACCCTGGGCGGGCATTGCCGGATCGACGAAGTCGACTCGCGCCTTGATGCGCGTACCGAACGCGTCGGCGGTGTTGGCGATGCCGCTGTCCAGGACCGCGACCGTGACACCCTTGCCCGTGTCGCCCGACTGCCACGCCTGCGTGGCGCCAGTGGTTTGCTGGAAGACGATCGGAGTGCTGCCCGTCTGGGCGCCGTCGGTGTTGGCCGCGGTGGCCTTCACGTCCGCGTCGATGTGGATGTGGCCGATCGCGGGATCGTTCGCAAGATTGCGAATCTGCGCCGGGGTCAGCTCTGCGACAGAGGCGCCAAGCAGACTCGAGCTGCCGACGACGTGGCCACCGTTGCTGCGCACGTGGCTCTCGGCCTGCTGTGCGCGCGCCAGGTTGTCGCTATTCGACGAAGACAGCGCGCCTTCGACGATGACGGGGATCAGGCTCGAATCAGGCGCGGCCTGCAGGCGCTGGATGACCGCGTCGTCGAGCTGTGGGCTGGCTGGCGCCGGTGCGGCGCTTGCCGGAAAGGCCGTGAGTGGCAGCGCCGTGACGACAGCTGCCAAGCCCGAAATAAGTGATCTTGCGAGTTTTGGGTGCATAAGACTCCCGCCGGTTCGGTAGGGCGAGTATCGGCAGGGTCTTTACGCGACCGTGACCCCCGTTTAGGGGGTAACCGGGACTATTAGACTCCTAGAGCAATACGTTGGGACCCGTGCGGCAGCGCGCTGATGCGGTCGCGCAACGCTTCGATTTCTGGTTGGGTCCATTCGCGCAGCGGCCGCGTGAGGCGCGCCGTCGCGATGATGCCCCATTCGCGCAGCGTGTTCTTCATGGCCGAATATCCCGCGGCGTCACCCGAACCGCCCTTGGCAATCTCGGCGAGGTCCTCGTACTTCATCACCACTTCCTGGGCGCGTGAGGCAAGGGCATAGTCGCCGCGCTTGGCAGCTTCCCAGGCTTCGGCCGCCGCCGCGGGCGCCACGTTCGATGTTGCCGGGATCGCACCGTGTGCCCCAATCACCTGAGCCGCGTCACACAGAATGCGTGTTCCGAGGAACAAGCGGAACTGGTCCTCGAGACCGTCCTCGCGGATCGCCACCGCAAGCATGCGGAACCAGCGCAGGTCATTCTGGCTGTCCTTGATGCCCTGGACCGTGCCCTCGCGTGCCAGCTGCAGCGTGGCCTGCAGGGTCATCTTGACCTTGACGGTCTGCGGGATGTTGTAAATGAGCAGCGGCACGTCTGGATACGCCTGCTTCATGGCCCGAAAGTGCGTGAGCATCTCGTCCATGCTGTGCGGGTAGTAGTGCGGCGGTGTCAGCGCGATCGCATCCGCTCCTGCATCGACGGCGTGCTTTGCATGGCGCAGGGCCAGGGTTGTCGAGCTATCGCCGATGTTGGCGATGACCGGAACTCGGCCGTTGACCTGGTCTACGGTGGCCCTGACGCCTCTGGCTCGCTCCTGTTCTGGGAGTCCCGCGAACTCGCCGGTCGTGCCCATAGACCAGATACCGTGCACGCCTGCATCGACGAGAAAGTCCACCAGCCGCCGCAGCGAGGCTTCATCGAGGCTTTCATCAGCATTCAGCGGCGTGAGCATGGGGACAAAGATCCCCTGAAGTCGAGCAGGTTGCATTGTACCCAAATCTTAACGCGTGCGCGCGCCCGCAGGGGTCGGCTTGGTTAGCGTTGCTCGTAGATCGGCAGGAGGCGCCGTTCGAGGCGATTGCCGACCAGCTTTTGGATCGGCGGGAGCTTGTCCGAATCCCATTCGGCAACGAAGGTCACCGCTCGCCCTGAGCGGCCGGCGCGAGCGGTGCGGCCTATCCGGTGGACGTACGCGTCCGAGTCCTCAGGGATATCGAAATTGAAGACGTGCGAGACCTCAGGGATGTCTAACCCGCGCGCGGCGACGTCGGTAGCAACAAGATAGGTGAGCGTGCCGTCGCGGAAGTCACGCAGCACCTCCTCGCGGACCTTCTGGCTCATGTCGCCGTGGATAGCGGCAACGGCTAGCCCGCGGCGTTTCAATTGCGCCACCAGGCGATCCACCCCGATCTTCATCTGCCGGAAGATCATGGCGCGCTCCGGCGGATCCGCGGCGATCAGCGACAGGAGCCCCTCCACTTTGTCGCGCTCGGCCACCTCGTAGTAGACCTGCTCGACCTCTTCGACGGTCAAACTCTGCGGTTGCACGTGCACGCTGGCCGGCTCGTACATGTAGCGGCGCGACAACACCCGAATGACCGTCGGCACAGTGGCCGAGAACAGTGCGGTTTGCCGCTCTCGAGGCGTGCGCCGCAAGATGCGCTCGACGTCAGGCAAGAAGCCCATATCGAGCATCCGGTCAGCCTCGTCGAGCACCAGATAGTCAATGTTGTCGAGCTTCAGCGTGCCCCGCTGCAGATGGTCGATCACGCGCCCAGGTGTGCCAACCACCACCTGTGCGCCGCCCTTGAGATCCTCGAACTGGCGGCCGTACCCGGCGCCGCCGTAGATGGTCGCGACACAGATGCCAGGGATGTAGCGGCCAATCTTGCGCAGCTCCTCGCCAATCTGCATTGCCAGCTCGCGAGTCGGCGCCAGCACCAGCGCCTGGACGTAGCGCAGCGTCTCGTCGATGCCTTCGATCAATGGAATGCCGAAGGCGGCCGTCTTGCCCGTGCCCGTCTGCGCCTGGCCGATCACGTCGCGTCCGTCCAACAGCAGCGGGATTACCCGCGATTGAATTTCGGTGGGCTCGACGAAGCCCATTTCGGCGATCGCACGGTTGACCTCGGGCGCAAGCATGAGCTCGGCGAACCCGGGTGGCACCACAACATGGTTCCTGGCTGGCATCGGCGTTGGCCCGGCAGGCATCGGAGCCACGGCTGAAATGATCGATTCGGCGTGATTCGCCTTCGGTGTAGAAGGCCGTACTGTATGCGGCCGCGTGGTGCGCTGCGCCGGCTTCTCGCTCGTTGTTACCAGAGTTCTATTCCCTCTCAACAGCACGTGCGCACAGGGGACATGGTGCGCACACGGATATGGTTAGAGTTGTTATACCCGTTGAGGCCTCTTTGGCATAACAATGTCCTCAACTAAAGCAGGACACAAGATCATGACAGGCACGTTAGAAGCACCGCTCGTCGACGAACCTCAGCTCCCTCAGTACAACGCACAACGTATCGGTTTTGCAGCGGGCGTCATCGCGGCTGCGGTCATGCTCGTGGGGATCGTCGTCCTGCGCCTGTTGAGCAACGTTGAATCGTTGCCCGAAATCGTGGCCGAAGGCATCCTTGTCAACCTGCCTGGGGCGCTGTTTTCGGCGGTGCTCGATGCGCTTCAGCACTCGGCCAAGCCCCTCTTTTACGTTGGCGTTGGGATTGCCATTCTGGTCGTCGGCGGCATTCTGGGTCGTGTCTTTGCCTCGCGGCCGACGTGGCAGCGGGCCACGCAGATCGTGCTCGGCGCGTGGCTGGTCTTCGGTCTCGGTGTCTACACATTTCTTGGCGGCGGCATCTTCGGCCAGCACCTGCAAGCAGGTCCAGTCTGGCACGGCGGCTCGCTGCTGATCGTTTTCGGCCTGTTTGGCGTCGCCCTGTGGCACGCGTACTTTGCGCTGGCACATCGCGCGGTGCCGAGTCTTCCAGATGTGAGCCGCCGCGAGTTTCTGCGCAATGTCGCCGTGGCCATGGTGGCTACTGTCGGCGCCGGCTCGGTCTGGCGGCTCATGTATGGCGCCGATACCGCGCCCACGACATCAGCCCCGGTCGTAAGCGGTGCGTTACCAGTGACCGCCTCGGCACCGAACGCGGCGCCGTTCGACCTCAGCGGTATCTCGCCTGAGGTCACCGCGGTCGGCGACTTCTATACGGTCTCGAAGAACGTCATCGACCCCTCGGTCGCCGTCGGCGGCTGGCGACTGAAGATCGACGGACTGGTAGATAACCCAATCGAGCTCACCTACGACCAGTTGACGGCTTTGCCGGCGAGCGATGGCTACTACACGCTGATGTGTATCAGCAACGAGATCGGCGGCGAACTGTGGGGTAATGCCGCGTGGCGCGGCGTCAAGCTGAAGTACCTGCTCGAACAGGCGGGTGTGCACACCGATGCCTTCAAAGCCGTCTTTTCAGCGGCTGACGACTACAAGGACTCTGTCCATCTTGACCGTGCATTGCACCCGGATGCTCTATTGGCCTGGGAGATGAACGGCGCGCCCTTGAAGCGCGAGCATGGCTATCCCGCTCGCTTACTGATCCCTGGGATTTACGGCATGAAGAACGTCAAATGGTTGACGGGCATCACCATCGTCGCCAACGACTTCAAAGGCTTCTGGCAGAACCAGGGCTGGGATGACGCTGCTCCGTATCAAACAGAGTCGCGGTTCGACGTACCTCATTCGCGCGACACGCTCACTGCTGGCCCGCTGTCACTTGGCGGTGTGGCATTCGCTGGGGATCGCGGCATTTCGTCCGTCGAGGTCTCTACGGACGGCGAGAAGACCTGGCTGCCGGCTCAGGTGAAGCCAGGGCTGTCGCCGTACACCTGGCAGCTGTGGCGGGCGGACATCAACGTTGACAAGTCCGTCCGCGACATCCGCGTCCGGGCCACCGATGGACAGGGCAAGCCGCAAACGCGCGAGCAGAACGATCCGTTCCCGTCCGGCGCCACGGGCTACGACAC
>JAFAZN010000061.1 GCA_019239775.1 Chloroflexota bacterium | reverse complement strand
CCAAGGCCAAGCTCTACCCGGCCGCCACTGATCTGGTCGACCTGCGCCACGGTGACGGCCAGCGGCCCAGGTAAGCGAAAAGTTGCCGGTGTGACGAGCGTCCCAAGTCGAATATGCCGCGTTTCACGCGCAAGCGCGGCCAGGGTGCCGCGTGCTCGCCATCCTCGTCGGCTTCGACCAGGCTGGCCACGCGGCGCCCACACGCTTCCAACGATGGTCGCGCTCGGTCCGCTGATGGTGGCGCAGTACGTGTTCTGGAGTCGCCGCCTCGGCGTGGAGCGCACAACATGGCAGTATCAGCAGGCACAGCCACCGGTCGCTCGCAAGCAGCACGCCTGAGACCTACCGGTTCGGGTCGACCATGCGGCTTCAAAAGTCTGATGGCTCTACCCGAAGCTCCGATGGCAGTCGGTAGGTCCGAAGCCGGTGATTTCAAATTCAGCGGCCTCTAGACCGGTTATTCGAGCTGGGAACCTGAACCTACCGGAAAAGAACCTGGTGGTCTTGCAAACACTTGCGATTGAGCCGGTAGTCTGACTCGAGTTCAAAGAGCTCCGCGACCAGGATTCGAACCTGGAACCTACCGGTTAACAGCCGGCCGCTCTACCGTTGAGCTATCGCGGAGTGAGGACTTGCCTAGACTGTAAGAAGTGCGGTCTGGGCGGGCCGTCTTGAGTGTACGAAAGCCTCTCTCACAACGACAACGGCGATGTAAAGCTCGCGCGGCGGCTTATCGAACTGCTGGGTCGACCCCGGGCGGGGCTGGTCACCGACATCGACGGCACCATCAGCCCGATTGCCGCGAGGCCAGAAGACGCCATTGTGCTGCCAGGGGCGCGGCGTGCACTCGCGGGCCTCCGAGACCACCTCTCGCTGGTCGCCGTGGTCACTGGCCGATCGGTTGAGGATGCTCGACGCATGGTCGACGTCGACGGCCTGACGTATTTCGGCAATCACGGTCTCGAGATCTATAGCCACGGACGAGCTGAGATCGTGCCCGAAGCGCGCCCGTGGGTACCTCGCATCACCGCGACGGTCAATGGGGTGATTGAGCAGCTCGACCCTGAGCTCAAATCCAGCGTCATCGTGGAGAACAAAGGCGCTACCGCCAGCATCCACTACCGTCTTACACCTGACCCGGACCGCGCCCGGCTCCACCTCCTGGATGTGCTGGCGCGCTGCGAGCCCACGAGTGGGATTCGCGTGGAAGAAGGTCGGCGAGTCATGAATCTGCTACCGCCGCTGCTGATCAACAAAGGCTCGGCCGTCAGGTGGATGGTCAAGGAGCACGCGCTAGATCGCGTTGCCTATGTCGGCGACGACATCACCGACGCCCACGCGTTTCGCGCCCTCGACATGCTGCGCGAGTCCGGCAACATCGAGACCTTGAACATCGGTGTCCTTGGGCCTGAGTCGGCGCCCAGCGTCCGCCAGCTCTGCGACGTCAGCGTGCCGTCTGTAAACGCTGTTGCCGAACTGTTGCGCAGGGTGCTGGAAGGCCTCGAAGCCAGTGATAGGATGGATTCAAGAGCCCCAAGCATTGGGAGTGACTGACGGATGGCCAAAGACGTGCGCGCGGTTGAACACGGTGGCGAAGGATCTAGCGGCGAGCTTGCCGGGATGCGCGTTGCGATCCTGGCCGAGACGCTCTACGAGGACATGGAGCTTTGGTACCCGTATTACCGTCTGCGCGAGGCCGGCGCCGATGTCTTTGTGGTGGGCTCAGGCAGCGCCGACACCTACCAGAGCAAACACGGATATCCCGTAACGGTCGACGCTGAGGCGGATACGGTTACAGCCTCGCAGTTCGACGCGGTCATCATTCCTGGCGGCTACAGCCCTGACCACATGCGGCGCCACCCAAGCATGGTCAAACTCGTACGCGAGGCCCACGAGCAGGGCAAGATCGTGGCGGCGATCTGCCACGCCGGTTGGATGCTGGCTTCCGCCAACATTGTCCGCGGCAAATCAGCCACCAGCTACCGCAGCATTAAGGACGACATGGTCAACGCGGGCGCACAGTGGGTCGATCGAGAGGTCGTCCGCGATGGCACCCTGATCACCTCGCGCTCGCCGGCCGATTTGCCAGCCTTCATGCGCACGACCGTCGCAGCTCTCAAGGAACGCCGCGGCACATCCAGGGCCGAACGCCAGATCGCCCTGGCGGGCTGATCGCAAATCCCATAGGCAACAGCCTGGTCGTTGGCCAGTCCGGCGGGCCGACGGCGGTCATCAACGCAAGTCTGGCGGGCGTCGTCGCCGAGGCGCGGGCGTCTGGATATGCACGCGTGCTGGGCATGCGCTATGGCGTACTCGGACTGCTTCAGGGCGCGCCACTGGTTGACCTCTCCGAGGTTGCCCTGGACCTGCTGAAGCACACCCCGTCGGCGGCGCTTGGCTCCTGTCGCTACAAGCTCCAACTGGGCGACGCCGCCAGGATCGCGGACGCCCTCCGGACGGAGCGCGCGGACACGTTCGTGTATATCGGCGGGAACGATTCGGCCGACACCGCACAACAGATCGCCGAAGTGGACAACCAGCTGCGCGTGCTGAGTGTTCCGAAGACGATCGACAATGACCTGGCAGGCACAGACCACTGCCCCGGGTACGGAAGCGCGGCTCGTTTCGTGGCACAGACGACACGGGAAACGGCGCAGGACACCCGCGCGATGCGGGCGACTGATCCGATCCGCCTGATTGAAGTCATGGGTCGCCACGCGGGGTGGTTGCCAGGTGCGGCGTGGCTCGCCCGTCAACGCGACGGCGATGCGCCACACCTCGTGTATGTGCCCGAGCGGCCACGCTCAATCGAGGCGATCACCGACGACGTCCGCGCCGCCTACGGCGAGTACGGCTGGTGCGTCATCGTGCTCTGCGAGAACCAACCTACGCCTGACGGGAACGTGATCGGCGCCATCGGTGAACCACGCTGGGTCGACGCATTCGGGCATGCGTACTTCGACAGCCCCGCCCAATGGTTGGCGCGCCATCTCCAGGAACAACTGAACGTGCGGGTTCGGTTCGATAAGCCCGGCACCATTCAGCGCATGGCCACCGCGTACGTCTCAGGCACGGACCGCAACGAGGCGGAGCTTGTGGGCCGCGAGGCGGTGCGATTGGCCGCTAGTGGGACCACGCGCATGATGGTCTCACTCGTCCGCCGAGCAGGCCCCACCTATGAGGTGGAGACGGGTGAGGTATCCCTCGAGGTTGTGGCCAACCAACAGCGTCTCCTACCGGACGAGTTCGTCAACCCCGAGGGCAATGGGCTCACCGCCGCGTTCACCGCGTATGCGGAACCGTTGATCGGTGAGCCGTTGCCGGAGTTCCTCAGTCTTTAGACGCCTCGCTCGAGCCTGCCCCCAGCGCTTTTTCGCCAGCCTCAGGTGCAGCCAGCCCCTTTTTGACTTTCAGATCCGCGAGCTGCTTGTCAACCTCGCTCTCCTGCTCCATCAGCTGGAACTTGTGCTCCATGGTGTCAGTGTCTAGCTCGCCCAGAGCCGCGGCACGCGCCTCTTGCTGGTTGACCTTGTCCTCGATCCGCTGGAAGCTCGCCAGCGCGCTATTTTGATCCAATCCCGAAAGCGTCGACCGAATCTGCGTTTCGGCCTTGGCGCGGCGGGAGCGCGCAATCAGTAGCTCTTCCTTGGTCTGGGCGTCCTGAATCTTCGATTCGAGCTGATGCAGCGCTTCCTTTAACGATTCCACCTGTTGTGATTGCTGCTCGTACTGTTCTTTGAAGCCATCGGCGGTTTGCTGGAAGGCGTTGCGCCGCTGCAGCGCTTCGCGCGCCATGTCGTCCTGGCCCTTCTCAACGGCCATCTCAGCACGCTGCTGCCAGTCATTGGCTTTGGCCTGATTGTCCAGGTAGCGCTGGTTGAGCTGCTTTTCGTCGGCGATCGAGGCCGCGACCTGAGTCTTGACCTGGATCAGCTGGTTGTTCATGTCGGCGATCAACTGCTTGACGACCTTCTCAGGGTCCTCAGCCTTGTCGATCATGTCGTTGATGTTGGCCCTGAGGAGCGTGGAGACGCGGTCCAGGATGCCCATACGGTGGTGACCTCCGGTGAGTACGGAGCCAACTGTAGCGCGAAGGTACTGGGTGCTGGAAGCCAAAAGTACCGGGCGGCTTCCGACCAACTGGATCCAAGGTTAAGGTTAGGTTGACTTTGGAGCCCCGCCCGTAACTTCTGGTGCTCAAGTTGCGTATCAACTGCAACGGACAAACTTGGATGGCATTAGACAACGCACGTTCTCAAGTCGCGCACCTGTTGCGCCGAGCGGGCTTCGGCGCAACCGCAGCCGAACTCGACATGTATACGCAGCACGGCTTCGCAGGGGCCGTGGACCGCCTCCTGAATCCCGAGCAGGTCGATGACTCGGCCACCGATCAACTGCTGCAGCCGCTGACAGCCAACCTCGGCGATCGGAAGCAGATAGAGGCTTCGAAGTTCTGGTGGCTCAACCGCATGCTGTACACGCAGCGGCCCCTCCAGGAGAAGGTGACCCTCTTCTGGCACAACCATTTCGCCACGGCCAACACCAAGGTGGCCAACTCGGTGCTCATGCTGCAGCAGATTCAGCTGTTCCGCGACCAGGGCATGGGCAACTTCGAGACGTTGCTCCAGCAGGTAACCCGCGATCCGGCCATGCTGATCTGGCTAGACAATCGTCTCAATCGCAAGGGTGCTCCCAACGAAAACTACGCCCGCGAAGTCCAGGAGCTGTTCACGGTCGGCATCGGCAACTACACCGAGCAAGACATCCACGAAGCTGCGCGCGCGTTCACCGGCCACAGCCTCGACAAGAACCTCAACTACGTCTTCAACGCGAACCAGCACGACAACGGGACCAAGACGTTCCAGGGCCAGACCGGCAACTTCGACGCAAACGACATCCTGGCCATCCTCGTCCGCAATCCAGCGACGGCGCGCTTCATCACCACAAAGCTCTTCAGCTGGTTCGTCTACGACAACCCGGACCCGTCGGTCATCGACCGTTTGGCCAACACCTTCACGTCGAGTGGCTTCGACATTCGCTCCGTCCTGAAAGATATCTTCACCGGACCAGAGTTTCTGTCGCCGCAGGCCTTCCACGGCGTTATCAAACAGCCTGTTGATTTCGTCGTCGGATCACTCAAAAGCCTGAACGTCCAGAACGTCGGTCCCGACGTAACCCAGGTACTCAGGCGCATGGGTCAGGACCTCCTGAACCCGCCGGATGTCAGTGGCTGGAAGGGCGGCCCGGCATGGATCAACTCGACCACCCTCTTCGAGCGCTTCAACTGGGGCGACCGCCTGTCGATGGGCCGCGACTCCACCAAGCCCTACTTCGCGGATATTCCCGGGCAAATCCAGGCGCAGGGCATCGGCTCACCTGATGCTCTTGTCGACTACTACGTCGGGCTATTTGTCGACGGCGACGTCACGCCTGAGGCGCGCCAGAACCTCATTGACTACCTGAACCAGCCGACGCCGCTTGCGCTGAGCGATGGCGCCGCGATCGACCTCAAGGCTCGTGGCCTGGTGCACCTCGCGCTTGCCACACCTACCTACCAATTGGGTTAAGGCCATGGCATTTTCACGACGTTCACTTCTCGGACGCGGCGCCCTCCTTGTCGCCTCCGGCTTTCTCGCACCGTCCTTCATTACGCGGACGGCCATGGCGCTCGACAGTCGCAGCGGCCTGGCCACAACCAGCGCCAACGCCAACAGCAATTTGATTCTGGTGGTGCTGCAGCTCTCAGGCGGCAACGACGGCATCAATACCGTCATTCCGTTTGGAGATCCGCAGTACAGCACGCTGCGCCCAACCCTTGGCTTCGCCGCTACGGACGTGCTGCACCTCAGCGACTCGGTCGGACTGAATCCAAATCTTGCCAAGTTGAAGGCGCTCTACGACCAGGGCAAAGTGGCGGTCATCCAGGGCGTCGGGTATCCGAACCCGAACCGCTCGCACTTCCGCAGCATGGACATCTGGCATTCGGCCCACCCGGAGTCGTTCGAGCGCTCAGGCTGGCTCGGACGCTACATCGCGGCGTGCCAGTGCGCGCAGGACAACTCGTTGCCCGCGATCAGCGTCGGCGATCAGCTCAACACACTGTTCTGGACCGACACCACGCTGGTGCCAGCAGTTGCCAGCCTCGGTGCGTTCTCGTTCCTGACCGACACAAAGTACAAGAACGACCGCACCTTCCAGATGCAGACGATGCAAAACATCTACAACCAGGCGGGCAACTGGTCGAACTACGAAACGCTCATCCGCAGAGGTACGCAACAGGCGCTCTCCGCCTCTGACGAGCTGCAGAAGGTCGCGGCAACCTACCAGACGCCGGTGCAATATCCCCAGAACAACGCCCTCGCAGCGCAGCTCAAATTGGTGGCCCAGGTCATCAACGGCAATCTCGGCACCCGCCTGTTTTCAGTGGCGATGGGCGGCTACGACACCCACGCCAACCAGAAGCCAACCCAGGACAAGAACCTGGGGCAGCTCGGCGACGCCCTGGACGCGTTCATGCAGGACCTCGCCAACATCGGCCAACAGGACAACGTCGTCATCATGACGTTCTCTGAGTTCGGCCGTCGTGTGAAGCAGAACGGATCCAGCGGCACCGATCACGGTACGGCTGAGCCGATGTTCGTCATGGGCAACAAGGTGCAGGGCGGGCTATACGGAAGCTACCCGTCTCTCAGCGACCTGGACAACAACGGCGACTTGAAGTTCAACGCGGACTTCCGTTCGGTGTACGCCGGGATGCTGAAGGACGTGGTCGGCACGGACCCGAGCGCAATCCTCGGGGGCACCTTTCCACCGATCGACGTCCTGCGCGCGTGAGGCGATTCGGCGCGATCACGGCTGGCCTGGCGCTTGCGCTCATTTCTGCGAGCGCAAGTGGCGGCTACGCGCAAACGCTGGGACCCCAGGTCACGATCAACATCGTTGAGCCAAAGGACCAAACGAAGTGGGGCTACGCGCCTGCCACGCGGCGTGTCGCCCCGGGGACGTGGGTTACCTGGTCGAACAATGGCCAGGACGAACACACCGTAACCGCCGATGACGGCTCCTTCGACTCGCAAACACTCGAACCCAGCGACGGTTTCTCGTGGTTTTTCGATCAACCTGGGACCCAGGTCCACTATGTCTGCACGCTCCACCCCTGGATGCAGGGCACGATTATCGTGACTGGCACCCCGGCGCCACCGCCGCCAGTTGACGACGGAAGCGGTCAGCCCAGCGCCTGATCGAAGTCGTCGAGCAGGTCCTCGGGGTGCTCCAGGCCCGCGGAAAAGCGCACGACGTTGTCTTCGATGCCACGGTCGTGTCGCTCCTGAGGCGTGAGGCCGCGATGTGAAGCAATGACCGGATAGAGCACGAGGCTGAAGCAGTCCCCTAACGTCGGCGCCGCCCGCACCAGCTTCAGGCGCTCCATGAACCGCATCACTGCCTGCTTGTCCGCGCCTTCAATCCCAAACGCGAGAACCGCCCCGAACGTCCCGTCAGGAAACAGCCGAGTGGCCACGTCGTGATAGGGGCTCGACGCCAGGCCCGGGTAGTGGACCTCCTGAATACGGCCGTCGCCGCTTAGCTCCTCGGCAACGGCCGCGGCGTTGGCGCACTGGCGTTCCATCCGCAGTGAGAGCGTGCGGATGCCCCGAACGCAGAGAAACGCTTCCAGCACGCCCAGGACCGAACCAGCATATTTGCGCCAGTTGCGCAGCCCGCCGGCTTGCTCCTCGCTCGCGCAGGCAACGACCCCGCCCGTGACATCACCGTGGCCGCCGAGGTACTTGGTGGCACTGTGGATGACGCACGCGGCGCCGAGTTCCAGGGGCTTGATCAAGCACGGCGTGGTGAACGTGGAGTCCACAATCAAGGCCACACCCTGGTTGCCGCACAGTTGCGCGATCGCCCGGATGTCGGCGACGCGCTCCAACGGGTTGGAGATGACCTCCACCAGCAGGGCCGCGGGATGCTCTTCGCGCAGGCGATGCTCCAACGCGTCGAGGTCGAACACGTCCACGAACTTGACGTTCAGGCCCTCGTTGGTGAGCGTGTTGCCCAGCAGCGTGAACGTCCCCCCGTAGCAGTCGCTAGAGGCAAACACCACCGCGTCGGAGCGCGGAGCGAAGTAGCGCACCGCCGCGTGGATCGCTGCCATACCGGAGGCGAACGCAACAGCCGCTGGGGCGCCCTCGAGCGCGGCGACCGCCTCCTCGAACGCTACGACGGTTGGGCTGGCATACCGTGCGTACGAGTAACCCGGCAGCTGATCGCCCAGAACGCGGTCCAGCTCGTCGGCCGAGTCATACCAGTAACTGGACGCGGGTACGAGCGGCAGCGCCGTTGGGTGAGCCCCATTGATCGTGAAAGATGGCCCGCCCGCGTGTACGGCCAAGGTGTCGAAACGCATTGCTGCCCGCAGCGTACCTCGGCCGAGGTTAGTACTCGCAGAGCACGATTTCGCAATACAGCTGAAAGCCAACTGCCCGTGCCACGAAGGCCGAGGTGCCATTGTCTCGATCGTGGATGTAAATCGGCAGCCGCCCTTGTTCGAGTGTGTACTGGGTCGCCGCCGCAACCACGTCGCGTGCAAACCCTCGTCCGCGATAGTCCGCCTCGGTTGCGACCGCGAGCTCCCACACGCTGTCGGACTTGAGCTTGATCGCCGCCCACGAAATCAGGCGGCCGTGCGGCCCACGCACGCCAAAGATCGCGCCGTCGAAGCGCGTCCGCAGGTGAAGGGCAGCGGTATCGTCCTCGGCGATAAGCTCCGCGCGGTCGATGGTCGCCGGCGCAACGAAGGTCGCGGCGGACGCGGCGCGCAGGTCGCCTGCAAGCGTGAACGAGTTCTCTGCGCAACGCGCCACGGCGCGCCATAGTCTGCGGAACGCCGGCCCATCCAGGTAGGACTGCCGAATGTCCGAGCCGAGCTCACCCCGAAGCCGATCCACCAGGTCCGGCCGGCAAGCAATGACCGCACCTTGTGCGAAGCTGAGCGCGACGATCGGCATCGTGAAGCCGTGCCACGCTGGCAAACCCCGTTGTGGCTCGCTCCGCAGATGCACGCCTCCCGCGCGCGCGATTGGCGGCGGACAGCCCAACACCGAATCGGCATAGGCGTCGAGCGTTCGGACCGCCGCGGGTGGCAGCCGATTTGACGTGACTGGTGTCACAGCAATCAGGCGGTGGGAGCCGCTTCCAATCGGTGTTGCATGCGCCGCGTACGGCGGTCCTCAGCGGCCGCCCACTTGCGACGCTGCTCGGCCGTGGTGACCTTCAGCGGCTGAACTGGCGAAGGTCGGCCGTGTTCATCGAGTGCCACGTACACGAAGTAGGCGGTCGAGATCTGCCGAACCTCGCCGGTGAGCGCGTTTTCGGCTCTGATATTGACCTCGGTTTCGATGCTCGTGCGGCCAGTCCACGTCACCTGTGCGTGCACGACGACCAGGTCGCCTACGTACGCGGGCTGCTCGAAGGTCATTGAGTCCATCACCACGGTGACAACGCGCTTGCGCGTGTGCCGCGTGGCGCAAACCCCGCCGGCCGTATCCGCCAGCTTCATCAGCGTTCCGCCGTGAACGTTGCCGCGTGGGTTGGCATCCTCGGGCAGCATGACCTGCGCAAGCGTAAGTTCGTCCGTCTTCCCGGCGGATGGGACCTTGTTCACGCCCCGGCGTTGGCGGCGATCTGGTTGTGCAGGATCTCGATGGCGCGTGCCAGTACCGGGTCGGACGCCCCGGACGCGTCGTCGGCGATGACCTCGTCCGGCGCCACGCCCACGTTATTGAGCGGTTTGCCGTCCGAAGACAGAATCTCGAATACGGTCACCTGGAGGCCCGAGCCATCGGGCAATCCGAAGACCTGTGCGGCGGCCACACTGCCGGCGGTGTTACTGCCGAGAATCGTGGCCGCGCCGTGCTCCTGGACGGCCGCGGCGAAGATCTCCCCCATCGAAGCGGTGCCGCCGTCGACAAGCACCACCAGCGGTAGTGCGTACTGTCCGGAGCCATGCGTCGAATGCAAGCTGTTCTGCCCGCCGCGATCGACCTCCTGGTACACCGATGAGCCGTTTGGCAGGAAGTGGCTCAGCAGGCGCGTTCCGACGTCGATTCGTCCGCCAGAGTTGCCGCGCAGGTCGAGCACCAGGCCATGCACGCCTTCGGACTCGAAGGCCGTCACGTCCTGCTCGATGGAGTCCACCACCGACGGCTCTGGGAAACCACGCAGCAGCACATAGCCGATGTCGTCCTCGACCACCTTGTCTTTCACGAATTGCAGGTGAATCTCAGCGCGCTGGACGTCGAATGGTCGTTCGGTCGGATCGTCTCCACGTTGGATGACCAGCCGGACGTCGGTGCCGGCCGGGCCGCGTACGAGCGTGGTCATCTCATCCAGAGCCATTCCCGCGACTGACTGGCCGTCGATGCTCACCAGCCGGTCACCCGCCTGGAGGCCGGCCTGCTGCGCGGGCGTACCCTCGTAGACCTCCACGATGCGCGGCTCGGAGTCCTTCGACGTCACGCTGATGCCGATGCCCACGTACGTGTTATCGCCGCGCGACCAGGATTGATAGTCCCTGTACTGCTGCTGGTCGAGAAAGTACGTGTGGCCTTCGTCCACGTAGCGGACCATGCCCCGGATCAGTGCATGTGCGGCCGTGAAACCGTCGGGCTGGCTGTTTGGTTTCGCCAGGTAGGCGCCCAGGGCCTCGCGCATGGTTTGGAGGTCCGCGGCGCGATCACCGGTGAAATCAGGACTCGGCCCTGGCGGCGCAGCCTTTGAATCTGCCTCTTTCGCCAGGTTGTCCCAGGCGGCGTGCAGCAATGCAGCGGTGTCCAACGGGTGGACGTAGTGGTCCAGCAGCACGTTGTACGCCTCGGCCAGCGTTCGCGATTGGGCGTCCGCATCCTCGCCCGTGGCCGATTGGACCATCCCGACCGACGCAGCGGGCGCGGCTTGCGCTTGAATGACTCCGCCTGCGCCCAGGCCCGCGGAAATGACCAGCAGGAACAGGAACGCGCGGACCAGCTTCATTCGTCGAGATGGGTTTTACCAGGCTGAGTAACGCTTCAGGAAAGAACTCAGTTGAGGACTGGTAAACTCAGACGTTGGACCTTTCCTGGCTGGGCCATGCCTGTTTTCGGCTACGCGGTCGTGACGTCACGATCCTGACCGATCCGTACGAAGGCAACGGCTGGGGCTACCCGCCGCTTGCGACCAGCGCGAACGTCGTGACGGTCTCGAACGATCATCCGCACCATGCGGGGCTTTCAGCCGTCGAGGGCAAACCGCACGTTTTGCGCGGTCCCGGCGAATACGAGATCGGCGGTGTGCTGATCTGGGGAGTGCGCACTTCGCGACCCGCTGGAGCACAGCTGACCACGAAGAACACCGCGTTCATTATCCAGATCGAAGAGCTGACGGTCTGCCACCTCGGCGACCTCGCAACCGCGCCGCTCAGCGACGACGAGCTCACCCACATCAAAGACGCGGACATCCTGCTCATTCCCGTTGGGGGCCACTGCACCGTCAACGCGCAGCAGGCGGCGGGCGTCGTCGCGCAAGTCGAGCCGAAGCTGATCGTGCCGATGCACTACGCGACCGACGAAACGCGCGGCCACCTGGACCTCGACGACGTGAGTCGCTTCTGCAAAGAGCTGGGCGCGACCGAGGCCGCTCCGCGCAATCGGGTATCGGTCACGCCGACATCGTTGCCCAACGAGCCGACCGTCATGCTGATGGAGCTCGCCCCGATCAGGGACCGGGTGCGGCAGTAAAGGTCCACCGAAAGCTGCCGGTCCGCCCGTCCGCATCGGTGACCGTCACACGCGCGTTGTGCTGTCCGGCCGTGATCTTGACCGAGGCCGATCCGCGCCAGGTGGTGTCGCTGCGCTGCTCGAACGCGGTTGGCAACGCAGCGCCATCCAGCTCGAGCCGCATCGCGGTGATGGGCGCATCTCCGCGCCCGCGCGCCTCAACAGTTACCTGACCGGGCTGTACCTTCGCACCCGGCTCCGGTTGCGGTAGGAGCACCCACGGGCTCCGCGCGCTCGTCGCTGCCGTCGCGGTGGCTGCCACCTGAGGCGTCGGCGTGGCGACGTCGGTAGCCGTCGCGATTTGCGGGGCTGGCGTGGCCGTCGCTGTCGTCGCTAGCGCAGTTTGGGTGGACGCCTCGCTGACTGGCGATAGCACGGCCAGCGGCGTGACCGCGTTTGGCGTTACCGCTTCTGCAGGCCCGAGCGTGGCCGGTGGCGGCGGACTTGCCGCCGTTGAAAATGCCGATCCGGCCGCGCCCACGGCAGACACCAGCGCGCCAACCGCCGACCAGGCCAGGCTGCCCAGCAGCAGAATGCCGACGATGCCGACCATGGTGGCGATCAGCCGCGCCGGCGAGCCATCATCCGACGGCGGCGCGGGTCGTGCCACCCTAGAAGCTCGGCCGGCAAGCCGGTTTTCCGCCCGGGTCGCAGTAGGCCTGGATAAAACTTCTTTCCAGAGATTGGCCTAGGAATGCGGCAAGCGCTTCCAACGTTTGCAACAGGGTTTTCGGCCGCATTCCTAGGACCCTAGCGCTCGGTTGGGCCGATCGTAACGCGGGCCGCGCTACAGGATCCTTACGGTTTCGGGCACCGCCGTACACTGGCCGGCGTGCGGCCCACCGAGACGGACACAGTCGATCGCCCGGCGCTCGCCGGGGTGCGCGTCGTCGACCTGACGCAATTCGAAGCTGGCACCTCGTGTACCGAAACGCTGGCCTGGCTCGGCGCGGAGGTCATCAAAGTCGAAGAGCCGAAGCGGGGAGACCAGGGCCGTGGCGCTTCGACCGAGCGCGCGGGCGTGGATTCCTACTACTTCTTACTGCTCAACGCCAACAAGCGCAGCGTCACCTGCAACCTCAAGGACCCGCGCGGCCGCGACATCTTATGTCGACTCATCGAACAGGCGGACGTGTTCGTCGAAAACTTCGGACCGGGCGTCATCGAACGCCTCGGATTCGGCTATGACGACGTGAGTCGCGTCAACCCGCGCATCATCTACGCCCAGATCAAAGGGTTCGGCAGCGGGAGTCCGTACCAGGACTATCTCGCCTTCGACATGATTGCTCAGGCGGTCGGCGGCGCCATGAGCACGACCGGGGAGCCCGACGGACGACCCCTGAAACCAGGCCCAACGATTGGCGACACCGGCACCGGGCTGCACACCGCCATCGGAATCCTGGGCGCCCTCTATCAGCGGCAGTCAACCGGCCGTGGACAACGCATAGAAGTGGCCATGCAAGACGCGGTCATCAACTTCTGCCGTATCGCGTACTCGTCGCAGATGATGTGGGGCAAGCCTGCGCCGCGCGTCGGAAACCGCGGCGTGATGGGCACCAATGCCCCCAGTGAGGCCTACCAGTGCAAGGGCGGCGGCCCCAACGATTATTGCTACATCTACACCACGCGCGCCGCCAATCACCACTGGGAACGGCTGCTGCGCGTCATTGGCCGAGACGACCTGATCGACGACCCGCGCTTCAAGGACAACACCGATCGGTGGGAACACCGCGATGAGGTCGACGAGGTCCTCGGCCCCTGGGTTGCCCAACGCAGCAAGCGTGAAGTGATGGAAACCCTGGGCCGCGCCGGCATTCCCGCGGGCGCCGTCTTCGATACCGACGAATTGATCAACGATCCGTACCTGCGCGAGCGCGGCATGTTCGCCACAGTCGATCACCCCGTTCGGGGTCCGCTCACCATGCCAGGCTGGCCGGTGAAGATGTCAGACTCGTGCGTCCCGCTTGCTTCGGCCCCGCTCCTGGGCCAGGACAACATGGATGTCTACGGCCAACTGCTTGGCTACAGCCCTGAGGAAGTACGTGCGCTTCGAGCGCAGGAGGTGATCTGACGTGGCGTTGGTGAATGGCTCTCAGATTCTCGCGCGCTCGCTGCGCCGACTGCGCGTCGACACCTTCTTCTACATCATGGGCGGCCCCATGATGGCCGCCGAAACGGCTTCTGTTGAGGAAGGCCTGCGCGCCATCGACGTGCGCCATGAGCAGGCCGCGGCGATGATGGCGCACGCTTACGGTCGAGTGAAAAACACACTTGGCGTGTGCATGGCCGCCTCTGGCCCGGGTGCCACCAACCTGATCACGGGCGTCGCCAACGCGTGGGCCGATTGCGCTCCGGTGCTGGCCATCGGTGGCTCGGCGCCCTTGAGTCAGCGTGGCAAAGGCGCCTTCCAGGAAATGGACCAGGTAGCCGCTTTCAAGCCGATTACGAAGTGGGCCGAACAGGTCAGCGATCCACGCCGCGTCCCTGAGCTCGTGTCAACCGCCGTTCGCCACGCGCTGGGTGGTCGACCTGGCCCCGTCTACCTCGACATGCCCGGCGACGTGCTGTACCGCCAGGTGGAGGAGGACGAAGTCAGCTATCCGGACATCGATCCCGCGAGTTTTCGCGTTCGTCCGCGCGGTGACCCGGCACTGGTGGATGACGCGCTTCGCCTCCTCGCTCGCGCAGAACGACCGCTGCTCCTCACCGGCAGCGGCATCCTCTGGTCCGACGCCGAAGCCGAGCTGCAGCAATTCGCCGAGCAAGTCGGCATTCCCTTCTACACCACGCCCCAGGGCCGTGGCGTCATTCCAGATGACCACGCGCTCTCGTTTCCGGCCGCCCGTGCGACCGCGTTCCGCGAGTCCGACCTGATCCTGGTGATCGGCACGCGCATCAACTACGTCATCGGTCACCTGGCGCCGCCGCGCTTCAATGCCGCGGCCAAGCTCATCCAGGTGGATATCGATCCAGCCGAGATTGGCCATAATCGACCGGCCGACGTCGGCATCGTCGGCGACGCGCGCGCCGTTCTACGCCAGTTCCTCGATGCCGCGGACGGCAAGCTCGATTCCAAGCGTTTTTCGAGTTGGCGCGACCATCTCGCGAATGTCGAGCAGGTCAAACGCCACGACGCCGAGCAAGCCATGAGCACCGATCAACGGCCAATTCATCCGCTGCGGCTGTGCAAAGAGGTCCGCGATTTCCTCGATCGGGACGCCATTCTGGTGGTGGATGGTCAGGAGATCCTGAATTACGGACGCCAGTCCATCCCAACGTACGTGGCGCGCCACCGCCTGAATTCGGGCGTATTCGGCACGATGGGAGTCGGCCTGCCCTTCGGCGTCGGTGCGAAGGTCGCCAAGCCGGACAGCCAGGTGCTGGTGCTACACGGTGACGGCAGCTTTGGCCTCAACGCGATGGAGCTGGATACCTGCGCCCGCTTCAAGATTCCGGTGGTTACCGTCGTCAGCCTCAATGGTGGCTGGACCGCCGACCCCGCGCGCGAGAAAACTGGGCGTGAGCTCGGGTATACCCGCTTTCATCAGATGGCAGAAGCACTGGACTGCCACGGCGAGTACGTCGAGGATCCATCTCAGATACGGCCCGCCTTGGAGCGCGCCTTCAACGCCGACTGTCCCGCCCTCGTCAACGTACTAACGGACTGGCGCGCGCGCGCCACGACGGCCGCGTTTTCTGTGTACAGCACGTGAGCCAGCGCTACGTCCGCCCCGACTGGTTCACCAAGAACGTCTTCAACCCAGGCGTGCGGCTGCTAACTGGGCTCGGCGTCAGCGTCTGGGGCTCGCGTGTGTTGGCCGTGCGAGGCCGCAAGAGCGGCCAATGGCGCACCACCGCCGTGAACCTGCTCGATTTCGAGGGACAACGCTTCCTGGTGGCGCCGCGCGGAGTCACCGACTGGGTACGCAACATGCGCGCGAGCGGCGGGGGCGAACTGCGACTCGGTCCGCGGCACGAGACGATCAGGGTCGTAGAGCTGGCCGACACCGAAAAGCCAGCCTTATTGCGCCACTACCTGCGCCGCTGGAAGTGGGAGTCAGGTCAGTTCTTTGAAGGTGTAGGTGCCGATGCGCCCGACTCAGAGATCGCGCGCATCGCCCCGAACCACCCTGTCTTCCGCATCGTCTAAGCCTTCCGTGCCTCCAGGAGCCAGCCTGGCCGCAGGCGCGGAATACCGAGCCGCTTGCCCCAGGCGGTTCCGAGCACCTCGACGTCGTTGGCACAAACCTCACGGCACTCCACGTCAAGCCCTCGCTCGCGCAGCGCCGCCGCCAACTTCTTGAGGGATTCAATACCGCTGATCTCGGGTTGGGTGTGCGCGGGCGCATCCGTGTCTGTGA
Organism: Chloroflexota bacterium; assembly: GCA_019239775.1. Lineage (GTDB taxonomy): Bacteria > Chloroflexota > UBA6077 > UBA6077 > CF-72 > CF-72. Next base: position 3,701 of record JAFAZN010000061.1, on the reverse strand, counting down.
CAGAAACCAGCACTCGCGCGCATCCGCCGCCTCACAAGGAGCCCGCAACAGCCAGCGCGAACTCGCGTTCGCCCTCGAGTACTCGCCGCAACAGCGCGCCCCACGGCAGCGTGACACGCACCTCATGTACCCGTCCTTCCAACAGGTGCAGTGCCTCAGTCGCATCGCCGACGAGGAACAGCGTGTTCGGCAATTTCGCCTTGTAAGCTGCTTTGCGTGAGGCATCTACCAGCGCCGCCGCGTTGGTGTCCACTCCGATGACAAGCGTGTCAGGCCGTCGTCTCGCGAGACGAAGTACGGCCCCGCCATCACCCGTACCAAGATCGACCACCGCGCCAACATGGCAGCCGATTAGTTCGTCGATCTAGCCGACGTCCACCTCGGTGAGTTGGCGTCCAACAATCCTTCGCATCGTGCGGCAGATCATAACTCTACGCCTGTGGCAGTTTGAACGCGCCACGCTTTGGCGCTGTGGCCGAGGGCGGTGGCACCACCGGGCCGATGTTGCCGTCGGGCGCCTCGTCGAGGTCGACGATGACCGGCGCGTGATCGCTTGGCAGCGTTCCCTTGCGCGCCTGCCGGTCCACCCAGGCGGCCTGCACGCGACTGTTGACGCCCTCCGTCGCCAGCACCAGGTCGATGCGCATGCCAAGGTCTTTGTGGAACATCCCCGCCCGATAGTCCCAGTACGTGAACACTCGCTGCGTCGGCCAATGCTCGCGCACGACGTCGTGCAGCCCAACGCCTTTCAGCTCGGTGAGCGCGGCTCGCTCGGCCGGCGTGACATGCGTCTGACCGACGTACGCCAGGGGATCGAACACGTCTTCGTCGGTGGGTGCGATGTTGAAGTCGCCACAAACAACCGTCGCCGCACCGCTCGCGGCGACAGCCGCCCGCAGAGCCGTCAGCCAGGCGAGCTTGTACTGGTAGTGATCTGAATCGGGCACCCGCCCGTTGGGCACGTAAACCGAATAGATGCGAATCCCGCCGCACGTCGCCGAGACCGCGCGAGCCTCGGGATTCGGAAAGCCCGGCGCACCCGGGACACCCTGGCACACCTCCTCGAGACCTGCCCGAGAAAGGATCGCCACTCCATTCCATTGCGCCTCGCCGTGCAGCGCGACCTCGTAACCGCGCGACCGCAGGTCCTTGCCGAGCAGGCCTTCGAACGCGTCGTTGCCGAGCTTGGTTTCCTGCAAACACACCACGTCAGGCTTGCGCTCGTCCAACCAGGGCAGCAAGCGTGGCACGCGCTGCTTCACCGAGTTCACGTTCCACGTTGCGATTCGCACCACTCCCAGGGTAGCGATTCAGCAGCCTGCTACCGTTGGGTTTGTGACCTGTGAAGTGATGACCGAGCCGGTGGCAGGACAGCCCTGTGCGTGAGGCCGGCCTGGAGCAGCTGCACGCGGCGATGGCGGCACGCGTCGAGCGAGGTGAGCTGCCAGGCCTGGTTACCCTCGTCGCTCAGGGCGACGACGTCCGTGTTGACGCCATCGGCATGAGGGCATTTGGCAGCAGCGAGCCGATGCAGCGCGACACCTTGTTCCGCATCGCGTCGATGACCAAGCCGATCCTCGCCGTCGCCACGCTGATGCTGGTGGAAGACGGCAAGATCCGCCTGGATGATCCAGTAGATCGCTGGCTCCCCGAGCTCGCGAATCGCCGCGTGCTTAAGCGCATCGACGGTCCGCTTGACGACACCGTGCCTGCCAACCGACCGATCACCGTGGACGATCTGCTGACCATGCGTATGGGCTTCGGCATGATCGTGGAGCCGAGCTTCGATCCACCCTACCCCATCGTGAAGGCCGGCTACGACTTGCAACTCGCGCTGAGCCAGCCGGATCCGCGGACCCCGCACACGCCAGACGAGTGGATGCGTCGCTTCGCGACGTTGCCGCTGATGGCCCAGCCAGGTGAGCGCTGGCAGTACAACGTGGCCTCGCTGGTGCTCGGGGTGCTGGTCGCGCGGGTCGCAAACCAGTCGTTCGAGGACCTGCTGCGCGAGCGCATCTTCGAGCCGCTGGGGATGCACACGACCGGTTTCTGGCTCCCTCTTGAAATCACGCGCCGCCTGCCGAGCTACTACTCGACCAACTCCCAGACAGGGCAGAACGAGCTGCGCGATGTGTCCACGCCCGAAGAGTGGAGCCGGCCGCCCGTATTTCCATCAGGCGCCGGCGGCCTGGTATCCACCGCGGACGACTATCTGAAGTTCGGTCGGCTGCTGCTCAATCGCGGAGTTTGGGAAGGAAAGCGATTACTAAGGGAAGCCTCAGTCGACGCGATGACTTCCAACCAACTGACCGACGATCAGATCGCCACGGCGGGGATCATCCTCGGCGGCCAGGGTTGGGGCTTCGGCCAGGCTGTAGTCACCAGGCCAAGTGCGGAATGGCCCGTGCCGGGCCGCTACGGCTGGGCCGGCGGCTACGGCACGAACTGGTTCAACGACCCGCACCGCGGCATCGTCGCGATAGTGCTCACGCAGGTAAGCGCTTTCATGTGGAGCGGCGGGCTCGACGAGTTCGGCCGCCTGGTCGGCGGCGTCTAGAACCCCTGGCCCGCGACGTTTGAGAGGCAGCCGCTTGGCGTTCGGCCTGCTCGCCGTGCGACGGGGTCGTCTGAGCGATAGCTGGTTGGCAGTCGGCCGATCCAGCCCCGAGATCGCCCGCCGAATGCGTAGCCACGCGTACGTGTTGTGCGACACCGGGTGATCATGTCGAGCCTGTTGATCGACGGCGGCGGTTGTCTCAATACTTTTCGGCGATGTCCGAGTCGCACCCGCCGCTCCCGCGATTCACGCCTTGCGCGACGGCACCTCGGGCGGCCCGATACTGGCGGCTTCAGGTCCAAGACGTTCGACGTACTCGGCGTGCACCGCCTTCCAGCGGCCGTCAGGCTGCGCGGCTTGCCTGGTGCCAGCCAACGCGGCTTCGAGCGCGTCGAGGCACACGTGCCAGCCTGCCGCATCGCGCGCGGCTTTGCCGTGTTCGGCGAACGTGTCGGTCAGCGTGAGCAGGGTGCCGTTGCCGTCGGGCTGAAGCTCGAGTCGGATCACGTCGGTGCCCCAGACGAACTCCACCAGTGACGGCGGCTGATAGGCCAGGACCTCGCCGTCGAAATCGCCATACTCGGATACAAACTTCAATCGCGCTCCGGTGCGCCATTCGCCTTCGATGCGCTGCGGAAACCAGCTATCGCGATGCTCGGCCTCGACCACCGCGCGCCACACCTTTTCGAGCGGGTGCGCAAGCCGGCGACTGAAGCGCAATCGCCACTGCTCGCCAGCAGGTTCGAGAGTGCCATGCATAGGTGTGTTCCTCCATTTCCAACTTCAAGGGGTCTGGTGCATTGAGCGAACGTGAGCCGGCCGCGAGGTGCGTGTGGTCGTGCTCCGGGGCTGATCGTGCTCCGAGGGTGACGCGCCCCGAGGTGGTCGCGCCCCGAGGTGGTCGCGCCCCGTGGCCGGTCGTGCTCCGAGGGAGGGGCGCCCCGAGGTGGTCGCGCCCCGTGGCCGGTCGTGTTCCGAGGCTGATCGCGCCCCGTGGGCGGTCGTGCTCCGAGGCTGATCGCGCCCCGTGGGCGGTCGCGCTCCGAGGGTGATCGCGCTCCGCGGCGGTTCGCGAGCTGAGGGCGGTCACGATCTGCGGCGGTCGCGAGCTGAGGCCGTCGCGCGTACGCCCAGTGGTTCGCCA
>JAFAZN010000481.1 GCA_019239775.1 Chloroflexota bacterium | reverse complement strand
CGAGTTCTTCAGCGAGCGCCCGGCGCAGAGACCTCGGAGATGAGTTCCCGAACAGCGGCTCGACCTCAGCGGCCAGATCGCGACAACTTCGGATTTCGCGAGAATGCCAAGTTCTGCCGCCTTCACCTGCACGAATGCATCAGTCGTCACCGAAAGGGGATTGGCGCGATCCCGAGCTCGGCACACACCTCGTCGGTAACGGCCTGGTGCTCACGTGTCGGATGGGAATCGGCGTACTCCAGGCACCACAGCAGTTGGAGCACTGGGCGTCGCGCGGCGGCTGGACCGCCACCGCTTGGCCTTTGGGCGCGAGCGAACCGGCACCGATCACGTCCGGACCATCAACTCGTCTCCGCCATACGCCCTGGGAACGTGCATGCGGAAGCAGCCGGCTGCTTTGATCTGCTCGACCACGTCGACTGGGAGTTGGCGGCCACACGGCGCGGCCACGGTTTACCCACAGAGATCAGAACCGACCTGATCCTTGGCGCTGTCGAAGTGCTCGAAAAGAGCCCGGTCCGACCTTCGTGAGCGACGCACGCAGCACTCCCCGGGGTGCACTCCGTGGAGGCATCACCTCTGGTGGGGTATCACTCCCTCGCAGATCCACAACATCACGGGTTCGCGGGCCACAGCTCGCCAGCGTGACCGGGCAATCAAGCAGCCTGGCAATTCCTTCGAGTCCGTCTTTGGCGGCGTACTCCGGCTCGAAGCCGCCGAGTCGCTTCGTCAGTGCCATGTGGCCTTCGCGGACGCCGAATTCCTCCGGGTCCAGGAGCTCGCTGACGTTTTCGATGCGCCGGCCGTTTCGCCGGTAGGCAACTGCGGCGAGGTCCGGCAGTCTGTCCAGCTCGTCCACATGCGTCACCGCGATTTCATCAATGCCACCGCTGACCTGCATCGCGTAGCGCAGCAGTACGCCGTCAAGGTGTCCATAGCGCATGCGGCCAGCCCACTCCCCGGTGGTGTTGTGCTCGTCGCGAACCGCCAGGCGCAGGTCTTCGGTCGGCAACGGCCCGGCGCCGTGGCGGCTCATATACGAGCGCATCACTCCGAGCGAGACGACCTCACCCGAGTAATCCGCTTCGGCCAACATGGCTCGGGCGTTGGCAGTGGTCGTGTTTGTCCAGGTATTGTGCGGATGAAAGCCGTAGAGCTCGTCGAGCAAAATGCCCTGAGCGCCCTCGAAAATGATGTTGCCGTCACGCACAATGTGCGTAGCGAAGAAGTCATCGCTAACGACGGCGAGGTGGCGTCCTGCCTCGATGTAATCTCCGACGAACCTGCGAAACGCGGCCTCGTCGAACTGGGCGGAGAACTCGTACTCGCGTGCTTCGTCTGCAAGCGATTCGCCGATCGCGCGCATACGCTCCTTGAGGCGGCTCGGGTTGCTCAGGTCGCTCGCACGAAGGGCAAGGTCCGGGTGCTTCTTCTCGAACGCCCGCGTTTCGCCGACTCCGAGACCCGTCGAGCCGTGCCGAGCCATACCGCGCGAGCGCTCTTTCAACTGGTTCAGCGCCGTGTGGTACGGCGTGATGACGACAGCTCGACCGTCGATGAATAGCGTTCGGAGTGGATTGGCGAGATAATGCTTGTCCTGCAGTTCTCGCGCCTCGTCCAGCAGTCGCAGCGGGTGGACAATCACATAGCGACTCAAAAACGTCGAGGCGAAATCAAACGTCCCGGAGCCAAGTTGTTGAAATCGATGCCATTTGCTATTTTCGCGAACGACGTGGTGCGCAGCTTGAGCCCCGCCGTTGTAGCGCACATTCCAGTGTGCATGCCGAGTCTTCGTCAAGTAGGACGTGATCAAGCCCTTGCCTTCATCGCCAAAGCCGAGGCCTGAAACAATGACCGAAGTGGACATCTGCGTCAGATGATCGTGAATGCTCGACTCGCGACTGTGGAGCGTACGAGCGAGATGGTGTCGCGCCGATACCCAGCCGCGGCTAGATCGGACGTGATGCGATCCAGTGGCACTCCCTCACGGTTCCCGATATCCGCGGCGATGTACGGAACGATTTCTTCGGCGTCGCGGATGGTGACGAAACTCTCGCCCAGATACGCCCGCCAGAAGGCTTCGACTTCGGGGTCGTGCCCGTAGTTGGAACGTTCTGGCCGAATGAAGGTGGTGTTCCAGCGCTGGCACACCGCAGCGATGACGAAGTGGAGGGCGATGTCGCGCTCGAGCTCGGGGCCAATCAGAGAAGTGATTTCCGACTTGCGCAAGGATGGCCACGACATTTCGTCGCCAACCACGTAGAGGTGTCCCTTCTTGCCGCGCTTTTCCCACGCGTCGGTGACGGTGTGTCGAGTCATCACGTAGAAGGCGTTCTGGTAACTTTCGCGCTTCTGGCCACCGCCACCGCCTTCCAGTACCAGATTGCCAAGGTTTTCGTCCATGCGGTTGTCGGACTCAAACTGGCCAACCTGGAGCGGAACCCGATCGCAGGTTGCATCGCCGACGGCAGAAAACATGACCTGCGGGTCCGTAACGTACTGCTGCTGGAGTAGCAGGTTCATGAAGTTCCGCAGGTGCTGATGAACGATGCGCGCCTGGCTGATGTTGGAGCCAGTGACGTCCAGCCAGACGGCGATTGGAGTGGAGTCCGGGTGCTCAGCGCTATCGCGTGATTCGCGATAGGTCAACCCACTGGGATCCAGCGACGGATGCGCCTTCAGGTCGCCGGCGTCGAAAACCTGGCGGTTATGGCGAAAGGCGGTGGCGGCGGCGCGCGCATACCCGTCGTCAGAAACAGTGCCGTAGCCCATTGCTCGAGTCCTCTCTCGCATTCAACTCTAGCGGAGTCGAATTCATTTGACTACATCGTAGTTGAATTCGGGGACGGGTGACCCCGTACTTGGGGACGGGCCGCGCCGGCCTTTGGGTCCGACCCGCGAACCTACACTATCGATCCGTGGCCTACACCCGCGTTGGCGACCTGCTCCTCGGGCTGACGGCGTTGGCGCTGCTCCGCGGGCGTGTCCAGGAACTTGGCGGAAAGAGATACAGCGACGCGCGCGTCAACGACCTGCGCAGGATCCTCGACCACTGGGGTGAGCCTGCCCTCCAGCGCGACGCGAACTGGCAGCCTGCAGCGGCAGCCGACGGCTACGCCGTCTGGGCCCAATCCTACGACGATGAGGCAAATCCCCTGATCGAGCTGGACCAGGCAACCCTCGCTCCGCTGATCGCCCGCCACGCGTCGGGCGCAGCGCTCGATGCCGCCTGCGGCACCGGCCGCTGGTCAAAGTTTCTCGCCGAACGTGGCTTCGCGGTGATCGGCGTCGACGAGTCGCCTGAGATGCTTGAACGCGCAACGTCGAAGCTACCGTCGGTGGACTTCCGAAGGGCAGATGTTCGCTCGCTGCCCGTCGGGAGCGAGTCGCTGGACCTGGTTGTGTGCAGCCTCGCGCTGACGCACCTTCCGGAGCTCGACAACGTCATGGCGGAATTCGCTCGGGTCCTGCGTCCAGGCGGCGCCGCGATCGTCTCGAACATTCACCATCTGTCGCAGCCACTTGGTGGTAGCGCGGAAGTGGTGCTACCTGACGGGCGGCTGGTGCGCCTCCCGCTGAGTCTGTTTCTTCCTTCGGACTATGTCAACGCGGCGGTGAACGCCGGATTCACCATTCGCGTTTGCATCGAGGCGTGCTGGCCGGACGCGGGGCAACAGTACGGCGGTCCGACGGCGCAGGAATGGTGCGCGGAGGCGGCACACGTCGCGTACACGTCCACGCCCGGCCTGATTGCTCTGGAGCTTGTGAAACCAGTCGGGCACACGGCGCACGGGGCGGGTGTCTGAGAAATCGTAGAGCGGTCGTGTAAACCGTCACCCGGATCGGCCAGTTGGTTGCTGGCGTCTGCCCTGGACAGGTGTGTAGTGTTCAGGCGTGCGGGCAATTGCAACTCGACCGGGTTCGGGCAGAGCGTGGGTCGTCGATGTCGCGGAGCCGGAGCTTGCGAATGCGGACGACGTTCTCGTCGAGATGCTGCGCGTTGGCGTCTGTGGCACCGACCGTCACGTGATGGAATTTCCTCCACGCAATGAACGTGCATTGCCCGCCGGCGATGACTTCCTGATTCTTGGACACGAGGCCGTCGGTCGCGTCTCACAGACCGGCTCGGGAGTTAGCTCCCTGCAAGTCGGTGATTTCGTTGTTCCAACCGTGCGCCGCGGTTGTGGGGAGTGCGCCGCCTGCGCGGTCAATCAGGCCGATCTGTGTTTCACCGGTCGTGTCCGCGAGCGTGGCATCGTGGGACTACACGGCTTTTTGGCCGAACGCATCGTCGAGCGCGAACGGCACCTGCTCCGCATTCCCGCTGACCTGGATCACGTGGCGCCACTGGTCGAGTCGCTCTGCACGCCTGAAAAGGCGTTACGCCGGATCGACAATGCGCGGGCACATCTACCGGTAGACGGAACGCTCCACGGTGTCTCACGCGCTCTTGTCACCGGCAGCGGCCCGATCGCGTTGCTGGCGGTAATGGCGCTCCGCTTGCGTGGCGTCGCCACGTGGATTCTGGCGCGCCAGCCGGCCAGCGGTCCGGCCGCGCGCCTGGTTGAGGACTGCGGTGCAACCTATGTTCCGCTGCAATCGGTCGAGCTGGATCACCCTCAGGCCGCGCTGGGTGTCTTCGACGCGGTCATCGAGGCAACCGGCGCCGCCGAGCTCTCCGTCGCAATGCTCGATGTGCTGGCGCCGAACGGTGTGCTGGACCTGGTTGGCGGACCGCCAGAGCGGAAGCCCGTGCCGATTCAGGCGTCCGCGCTAGGTGGGATGGTCGGACGCAACCTCACAATCCTCGGCAGTGTCAACGCAAATATGGACGACTGGCGCATGGCTGTGCAGGACCTGATGACGATGCGCCGGGCATTCCCCGGCGGAGTCGAAGCGCTTATTACCCATAGATATGCAATGCGTGATGTGGAGCTCGCATTCGAGCGGCGTCCGGGGCAGATCAAAGCGCTGATTGAGATCGCCGAGAAATGACGTGGCGTACACAGTCGCGCAGTGATTTGCCTCGGATGCGGAGACGTCAACGGCCCAGACGCGGTGGGCCGCGCACCACGCGCTCGCGAATGGCCGCAACGGGCCAGTCACCACGCATGTCGCGCGGTTATCCGTACTGCACGACGTGTTAGTCCAGTACCGCGATACCCTCGATCTCAATCAGCGCGTTCGGGTCGGCAAGCGCGACCACCTGGACCAGTGTGCTGGCCGGCGGATTCGACGGCAAGAATTCGGCGCGGACCTCGCCGTAACCCTCGCGCCATCGCATGTCCGTGATGAACACGGTCAACTTCACGATATCGGTCAGCTTGCCGCCGGCTTCTTGCATCACGGTGGCGAGTTTCTCGAATGCACGGCGGGTCTGTACGCGGATGTCAGGCGACATGCTGCCGTCGGCCTCGGTGCCAAGTGCGCCGGCCAGGTAAACGGTGTTGCCCACACGAAAGCCATGGCTATAGCGGACGGGATCTGGAAGCGAGTTAGGCTGTAAGCGAGTGCGCGGCATTGTGCGCTCAGGATACGCCAGACTCAACGGGTGCCGGGAGTGACTCTTCGCCCAACAATTAGAAGGACGTACCAATGGAGCCGAATGAGAGATGACCACCGAACTAACGCTTGACCTTGTCGGAGATATCAATTTGAAGCGCGACCTGCACCTGCGCGCGGAGCACGCCTTTGGTCTCGTCGACGACGAGCTGCGCAGCGCCGACGTGCGCATGGGCAATCTCGAAGGCGCCTTCTTCGATCCGTCGGTCCAGCTGGAGTACAAGCCAGGCTGGTTCCACCTGGAACCGGACATGGCGTCGGCGCTGGACGGCAGGTTCGACGCGCTCGGCTGCGCGAACAACGTCCACCACGGTGAAGCCATCCCGAGCTCCACCGCCATCCTGGACCGGCTCGGGATCTGTCACGCGGGCGCGGGTTGCAACGATGTCGAGGCGCGCGCCCCGGCGATCTTCACTCGTGGTGGTACCCGCATCGGTCTGTTGTCGTTCACGTCCGTGTTCTGGCCGATTGGACACGCCGCTGGAGTGAACACGCCTGGCGTCGCCACGATCAAAGCACATGCGGCCTACGAGCCGAACCCCCGAGCTGTTGAAATGCCTGGCGTACCACCGATCATCCGTTCATGGCCCGATTCCAGTGAGCTCGAGCGGGCGGAAGCGGCCGTGCGCTCGGTACGGCCGCAGGTGGACTGTCTGGTGGTCTACTGCCATTGGGGTGTGACCGGCAGCAATGATCCCACCGAATATCAGCGAACGATCGGCCATGCGCTCGTCGACGCCGGTGCCGATATCGTAGCCGGCTCGCATCCGCATCAGCCGCAACCGGTGGAGCGCTACCACGACAGATTGATCTTCTATAGCCTCGGAAATTTCATCTTTGGTTGGCAGATGCATCGCAACGCGACAAGCGACGGACTACTGGCGCGGGTGGTCGCGGTCGATGGTAAGCCCGTGAGCTGCGTGCTGCTGCCGGTGCAGCGCACACCGGAAGACCAGGTTGCCATTCTCGACGCAAATGAGGGAGAAGGTGCGCGCATCTTCAACATCATCGACGGTCGCTCGCGGTCCTTGGGCACCGAGCTCCGCATAGACGGCTCGCGTATCGTTGTCATGTGAGACCTCAATTTGCGAGTGTCTCCGAGGCCATGGAGACACCATTCGCCGGTTGGCGCCGCAACGACTCCGGTGCGCACGGCCAAAGGGTAGGCCCGCCGTCAAGGGTTGCACATCGTGCACTACCTAAAGGTGCCGCTCGACCCGTGGCGAAACGTGCGGTCACCGATGTTGCACTGCTGCAAATAAATGGAACATCGAGGGAAGGGTGACTGCTCGGATTTCAGGACGTGCGCGTATGTGTCTGGCGCTATTTTTGGCACGCTGCCGATGACCGGAGGCGATGCATGGTCCCCAAGGTCGCGTATCCGCCACAGGCGTCGCTGCTGGCTGGCCGACCTCGCGGTTGGAGCTTTGTTCTCTGCCGTGCGCCTGGTTGTTGGCTGACCCGAGGCTCAGAGAGCGAGGAACTGGTCTATACGCTCATAGCAGCGTTGCCAGTCGCCGCCGCAGCTATCGAGCTCTAGGCGGGGGAGGGCCGACTCGGCCAGCAGGCGCTGGAGCAAGGCGCTGTAGGCGCTGAGCATGGCCATGGCTCCGGGTCCGCCGGTCAGTTGGCGTTGGCGCGCGTACGGACAGTTCGTCATGACCCGGATGGCGTAGGCTGTCCAGGCTTCGCCGCGGGTGTGCGTGAGCGCGGTCAGCGCTTCGGGGCTTGCGTTGGTCTGGAGGTAGATGAGCACCGGCGCGAGCGGTCGCGTGATGGCTTCGACCTCGTGCGCGTATTCGGCAATGCGCTCCGTCGAGCTGTCCATCTGGAGCAGCACGCGGGCGGCATTCTGGTACGGGTAGCTGTCCAGGATGTTGACGGTGGCGCGGCCAGAAGCCCCGGCGACAAACGTCCGCCAGCGCTGGAGGCTCTCGGCGATGTAGGCCTCGACGGTGTAGCTCTGAAACAGCTCTTCGCCGGTTGCATCACCTGCTGGATGCAGGACGCCGCCGACGTTCAGCGGGTGGTCGGACTCGACCTCCGCGATCAGGCGCGCATCAACCTGGGACTGTTGCAATCGCCCGGCGACGTACCGGGCGGTTGTGCTCTTGCCACTGCCGGGCAAACCCTCGACGAAGACCAGTGTGGTTTGGCGCATTGCAGGTGTTGGTGCGCGCGTCAGGCCGCGCACCAAGCCTACGCCCCGCGGGCTTCCGCGCGGGGGAGCAAACGGCATAGCTGTGACATCTTGTGGTCAGCACAAAGGGTGACCCCGTCTCGGCGCTGCACTCGCGCTAGACTCGGACCAGGAGAGTAAGGAACACAAGGAAGCGGCTTGTGACTTCGGCCACTGGTGTTGAGGCCCTGCAGGTGGGCATTGACGAGCCGGCGCTGCCGCAGCCTGACAACCCGCACGGCGCGAGGCGCCAAGGTCGGCGCGAGCCGAGCGTTGGCCGTGGCCGACTACCTCGTGCACCATTTGCGCGGCACGCGCATCGAACGCTCCATGACATAGACCTTCACGGTCGAACTGGTGCATGGCCCTGGCGCGCGCGCCCTGACGAACGTCGGTACTTGTCGGTGAACCGCTGGATCTGGATGCTTCTCTTGGCCATTGCTTGCGTTGGCTGTAATCCATCGCGGATTTCGCCCGGTGACCGGTCCGACGAGAATCCAGCCTTCGAGCCCGACGCTGTTGTTGTCGTGTTCGACCAGGGCGCCACGCTGCAGGTATTGCTGAGTGGCCCTGGCATCGACACCGATCTAACCGAAACGCTCACGGCCACTGAGCTCCAAGCCATGGGAGCGCGAGCCGTTCC
>JAFAZN010000406.1 GCA_019239775.1 Chloroflexota bacterium | reverse complement strand
TGGCTGGCTGACGGGAAGCCGACCTCGATCTCTTTGAAGCCGACTCTGAGCAGGACGTCCCAGAAGCGCCGCTTGCGCTCGGGGTCCATTGGGTCGATCAATGCCTGATTGCCGTCCCGCAGGTCGACGCTGCACCACAGCGGCGCCTTGTTGATGGACTTGTCCGGCCAGGTGCGGTCCTTCAGCTGTAGCGGCAGAAAGGTTTTTTCCAGGTATTTGCCGAAGGGCATCGGCTGCGGGACGACCGGACTGGGCGGCATCCCCGCAATATTAGTGCGCTTTTGTGACCCGAGGCAGGTACGGCACCGCCTGATGCCCGGCGGTCATCGTCTCATGATCATCGGCCAACCTTGGACGGACCTTAGTCGAAGGCGTGCACTCGACTCACGAGGTCTTTGAGAAAGGCGGGGACGGCGTCCAGCGAGTCACAGAACATCGATGCCTGCACCCGCAGGTGCGTGGCGCCCGCGCCCTGCAGCCGAGGCAGGTCCTCATCGAGCGCTTGCTCTAACGGCCGCCCCCGCGCCAGCAGCAAACAGCTGACTTCCAGCGATCCAGGATCGCGCCCAGCCTCATGCAGCCCGTCCCGCATGAGGCCAACGCCGCGAGCGATCATCTCCAGCGGCTTCGGCTCAGGTCCAATGAATGGCATCCAGCCGCTGCCATCGCGCACCACTCTGCGCACCAACCGCTGCGAGAGCGACGCCCCGTACCAGACCGGAATGTCCTCCGCTCGCGCTGGTCGTGGCTCACAAATAAGGTCCTCGAAGGAAATCGACTTCGAAGAGAACGAAGCAGGCGAAGGCCCCCACAGCGCACGACACGCCCCAACGAGGTCGTCAAGTCTCGAGCCGCGCTCCACAAACGGCACGCCCAGAGCGGCGTATTCCTCTTCCTGCCAGCTGGTGGAAACGCCCATCACGAAGCGCCCACCTGAGAGCGCGTGCACCGTTGCCGCCTGTTTCGCCAGGAACACCGGCGGTCGCAACGGCGCGATCACCACGGTGGAAATCAGCCGCATCCGCCGCGTAACCGCCGCCAGCGCCGCCAGAGTGGTCAGCGGCTCCGGCCACGGCTCGTCGAAGTGGTGTGGCGCAGTGGTCGGCCCGTACTTGCCTGGCCGATGCGCCATCACCACGTGCTCGCTCAACCCCAGGTCGTCGACGCCCAGGTCCTCGGCGATGCGCGCAAACTCGAAGAGCGCCGGCAGGTTGTGGCTCCCGAACAGACTGCCGACCGGGCGGGTGCTCGGGATCGGCGCGACCATCAAACGCATCGCGCGAGAATATATCGACAGTCGCTACACCGGCTGATAGCCTCCGGCCGAACGCGCGCTCACACCTGCTAGGTCAACGCGGGGAGACCGTTATGTCGACGCATCACGATCGTCGGACGTTCCTGAGGCTGGTCTTCGGCGCTGCCGGGGCAGGCGCCGGCGTCGCCTTATTGGCGGCCTGCTCCACCCCGCCCGCGGCGGCCCCGGCAGCAACCCAGGCCCAGGTCGCACCGGCTCAAAACACCAGCGTCACCAAGGTGAGTTACGCATATGCCAGTCCGAACGGATTGCATTTCGTCGCGACCGTCGGTTCCGAGAAGCCCGACCTTGCCCACAAGTTCGGCGTCGAATTCGACCTTCTCACCACGACCAACTCGCCCAACGCGGTGAATGCGCTGGTCGGCGGCTCGGTGAACGTTGCAGCCGCAACCCCGGACTCGGCCTGGCCTGCCCAGGACAAAGCCACCGACGTCAAACAGCTCTGGCCAGTAGCCAACGGAACGCCGTACGTCATGCTCACCCAGCCCGAGTACAAGAAGGTCTCCGACCTCAAAGGCAAAACGGTCGGCGTTTCTGCGCTCGTCGGAGGCGCCGATACCACCGCGTTCAAAATAATGGCCAACGAGAATGGTCTTGCGACAACTGACTACACGCTGGTCCAGGCCGGCGCCATTTCGGATCGAACCGCAGCGATGCAGGCCAAGTCCATCGATGGCTGCGCCAACCTCGAGCCCCAGGCGTCGCTTTTGCGCGACGCGGGCTTTCCCGAGATCGATACCGCCGACAATTACGCGCCGCTGAAAGGCGTTCATTCGATCGTGCTGATGTCCAAGCAGAGCTGGTATCAGGGCAACAGCGACGTACCCGCCAACTTTGTGCGCGCCTGGGACGCGATCACCAAGTGGATTTACGACCCGGCCAACAAGGACGAAGTCATCGCCATCGCCAAAAAGACGATGGGCGGCACCGATGCCGGCTCACAGGCGGTCTACAAACTGCACGTCGACAGCCAATCTGTGCCGCAGAACCTGCGCATGCAAGAAAAGATGCTGCAGCAGTTCACCGACAACCTGCGCAAAGCTGGCAGCGACAACGTACCCCAAGATGCGATGAAGTACGTGGACACCAGCCTGGTGACCAAAGTCCTGGGAGCCTGATAGTCATGGCTGACGTGGCGATTCCCCTGGACCTGGAGCGCGAAGAACACGAATCCGCCACCACCCGCTTTTTCCGGACGCACGCATCGACGCTGCGCGGCGCGTTCTCGCTGCTTGTGGTCGCGGCAGTGTGGGAAATCGCCGGGCGCACCGGCCGCTGGCCTCTCATCCTGGCGCCAATCTCAGACATCTGGTTGAAATTCCTCCAGCTGGCGGCTTCGGGTGAGCTGCTGCGACACGTCCTGGTCAGTCTCAATGAATTCATCGTCGGCTTCGCCATGGCCGCCGTCTTCGGCGTCGTGCTCGGGATCGTGATCGCCAGCAGCCAGACGGCAAAAGACGTTATCGACCCGTGGGTCTCAGCCGTCTACGCCACGCCGACTGTGGCATTGGCGCCGCTGTTCATTTTTGTCTTTGGCATTGATGCGCCATCCAAGATGGCGGTGGTGTTCTTGCTCGCGGTCTTTCCGATCGTGATCAACACCGCAACCGGAATGACCTCGACGGACCGCGTGTACATCGAAGCAGCCCGCTCCTTCTCCGCCAACCGGATGCAGATCTTTACCAAGGTGCTGATCCCGTCGGCGCTGCCGTTCATCGTGGCGGGCCTGCGGCTGGGGATCGGTCGCGGACTGGTTGGCGTGGTGGTAGGCGAGTTCATCGGTGCCCGCGCCGGACTCGGCTATCTGATCTTCAAGTCCTCCCAGGGCTTTCAGATCGACGCCATGTGGGTGGGCGTGTTCCTCCTCGCAGGCACTGGAGTGCTGGCGGTGAGCATCCTCCAGCGCGTCGAGCGGCGAATGGCGCCGTGGCGGCAGTTCGAGCTCAAGTGACCGCGCCGAAGCTCGCGCTCAACAGCATCTCGATGGTCTATTCGCAGCGCGGGCGTCGCTTTGTGGCGCTGCGCGATATTTCACTGGACATCGAGGCCGGGGAGTTCATCTCTCTGGTGGGCGCCTCCGGTTGCGGCAAGACCACGCTGCTGCGCGTCGTCGACGGACTCGTGGCACCTACGCACGGAGAAGTCCTGGTAGATGGCGCCCGGGTCACGCGACCTGGACCGGACCGCGGCTTCGTCTTTCAGCAAGACGCCTTGTTCCCATGGCGCACCGTGCTGAACAACATCATCTTCGGGCTCGAAGTCCAGGGCCGCGCCAAACACGAGGCGTTGGTGCGTGCCGATGCGCTGGTGCGCCTGGTCGGCCTCGGCGGATTCGAGCACCACTACCCGCATGAGCTCTCAGGCGGCATGCGCCAGCGAGCCAACCTCGCGCGTGCGTTAACGATTGATCCGGACATCCTGCTCATGGACGAGCCCTTCGCCGCGCTCGACGCCCAAACGCGCGAGATCATGCAGGCCGAACTCTTGCGCATCTGGCGTTCGGACAGAAAGACGGTCATGTTCGTGACGCACCAGATCGACGAAGCCGTCTACCTGGCCGACCGCGTGGTGGTGATGACCTCCCGGCCAGGCCAGATCAAAGCTGTGCTAGACGTAGACATACCGCGCCCACGCGACCTCTCCGTCAAGCGCACCCCCCGCTTCTTAGAACTGGTAGACGCGATCTGGAAGATGATCGAAGAAGAAGTAAAAGCCGCCCTCCGCATCACCGACGACGACCGCGAGGTCACCTCTCGCCCTATCGCCACCTACTAACGCTTTAAGATTTGGCAGTCGAAAGACTACGGTCTTTCGACTTCCAAACGAACTCCTGCTTGCCAACTACGTATGACTTTGTTACTGTGGGGGTGGGCGTCCAGACGAATTGTTTCGTCATGGGCGTTTCTCTTTGCGAAAGCCACTATGAAAGGAGCCGCCACCACATTGAGCACCGGGCGTACTCGTCAGTTCCACAGTCTCAGCCGGCTGCGTCTTGGCGCGGCTCGCTTAACTCTCTGCTGATCAGGTTTCCGCGAACGACCGTTTTAGCAAACGGTGATTCGGAACGGGGCCTGAGACAGGCCCCATTTTTTATGCCCGCAAACAGGAGGGCGGATTCATGATGTCCAATATGGCGTACAGCGACGTCTACGTTCAGATGAAAGTCGCTGAGCTCATGCGTGAGGTCGAAAATGACCGGCTGGCGGATCTGGCCGCAAAGCCCGGCCGGCCCATGCGCGCGCGAATCGCCGAATGGCTCGTCGCCATCGCCGAGCGAATCGACAATCAGCCTCAGGGATCAATCGCGCACGCAGAAGCTTGAGCAACTCACTGGGACAGAGTCCATCACAGTATTCATCCTGGATATTCCGTTCCGAGGACAGGAGCGCCCGGCCGCCTAGTGCCGAGCGCTTCAAACGCCGCGCAGGAAAACTTCTGCTCTGAAAATGCGGGGCGAACGCTCTTGCTGCCGAAGGCAAACGCGCGTCAGCGCTCCGCACCCTGGACCCT
Organism: Chloroflexota bacterium; assembly: GCA_019239775.1. Taxonomy (GTDB): domain Bacteria; phylum Chloroflexota; class UBA6077; order UBA6077; family CF-72; genus CF-72. Next base: position 7,056 of record JAFAZN010000406.1, on the reverse strand, counting down.
CCGTGGGAGAGGTTTCATTCCCACTGGTGGCCCGAGGCCGTGAAAAACTCTAAAGAGAAGCAGATTCGAGAAACTAAGCGGTGGCTGCGACAGGCTGCTTGCGCGCGTCCTCGTAGGCGCGCTGCATGGCAGCTTGCGCAGCCTCGTCTGGCGCCATACCAACGCTGACGTGGCGCGTCTGCTCCCAGACGCGGTCAATGTCGGCCATGATCTCCGCCTCCGGCCGGTCGATGTCGATCGGCACGCCGATCATGATCCACGACGGCCTACCGGTCAGCCAGAACACTTCGGTCCGGTTGCCCTCCGGATCAAAGAAATAGCAGCCAATCGCGCTGAGATGCGTGACGATCTGATCGATCTTGTAGCCGTTCTCGATAATTCGCTTTTTGAACGTGCGCAGGTCCTCCAGTGACGGAACGCGCATCGAGATCTGCTGGATCAATTGTGGCTGCTGGTCGCTCTGGCGACCAGTCATCAGCGCAATCTCGTGGTCCACAAGCTGCGGGTCGGAGCTGAGGAACACCGCCCGGCCAGGGCTCTGCTTGGTTACCTTCATACCCAGGAAGTCACGGTAAAAGGCGGTCATGCGCTCGAGATCGCGCACGTACAGGCCAATGTGGCCGAGACCTACAACACGTGCCATATCGCCACCATACTCCTTTTCTCAAGTACCTCTAGTCTTATGCATTCCTCGAAGAGAACCTTCGTCGTTACACAGGGTGTGATCACTGGCAGCGTTCGCCCCATTGGCCATACGCAGTAAGAGACCAAACCAGGAGGGATCCTGGACCCCATTCCAAACCAGGAGGGATCCTGGACCGCAGTCGGGACACCGCACTTGCGACAGACCTCAGTGTGAGATTGAACCAGCAGAGATCTGGACCTACTCCTAGCAGAACCACCGTAGACCTCCCTTGCGGTGCACTTGCCAGACGCGCTAGCCCTGCTGCTTGAGACCGTCATAGAACCGCGAGATCGGCTGGCGTTGCTCCACGACGTACTTGTAGTCGTAGGTGTCAAAGTAATCGCCACCTGGCTTCGGAATCAGCGACCTGTCCAGCCAGCCGCTGGCGTCGACATCGGTGCGCACTGGCGCCGAGCCGTCGATGGCACCGTAAATGCTCGCCCCTTCTTTGGACGCGATCCAATTGGCGAAGACTTTGGCGGCACTCGGATGTGGCGCCTGGTTCCACAACGAGACGATGCCGAACCCACCGGCCACAATGGTTTTGATATCGGATAAGACCAGTTGCGCAGTCGGAGCGGCGCCCTGATATTGCGCCATGAACACGGGCGTGGCGCCAATCCCAATCGCGTACGAACCGTGCGCAACCCAATCAGCGATTTGCTGGTAATCGCGCGTATAGGCCACCTGTTGCCCCTGGTACAACTGCTTGGCAATGTCCGCGCCGCGTGTAACGTAGAGGACCGAACCAAAAATGAGCCCGCCACCGTTCACACTGGGATCGTAGGAAGCGATCTTGCCTTTGAATTGTGGCTTCAGCAGATCGTCACTGGTGCGCAATTCCTCCGGTGAGACCATTGACGTATTGATGTACCCAATTGGACTGATGCTGTTGAAGATCTGCAAACTGGTGTCGCCACCGGGATCGCGGAACCACGGCGCACCGGTGGGCCAAACCTTCGCATCCACCACCTCTGGCAACATCAGCGCAGGCTTGAGCGGGTCCAACCACTTGTTGGGAAGAAAGGTCCCGTACACCGTATCGGGACCACCGAGGCTAAGGTCAATTGTGTACTGTCCCGCGGCACGTTCCGATTCGATGCGGGAGGCCAGTTGACTGCTGTTGCCAGCCAGATAATCCATGTCGATGTTGAATCGCTGCTTGAACGCGTCCGGGAGTTTCGTGCGTGCGTCTGGCGCGGGAGGTCCGCTGACGACGATTTTGCCTTCCTTCTGCGCGGCGGCAACCAGCTGGTCCCACTGCGCATTGGCTGAACCGGTCTGCGCTGGGGCGGCGGTCGCGGCGATCGGCGCGGGCGCAGCCGGCGCGCACGCGCCAAAGGCTACTGCGAGAAGGCCCAGACCGACGGTCGGCCCAAGTTTGAGAACGTCACGCCGACGATACTGCATACTGCCATTCACTCCCCTGACCACAACGTGGCTCCGCTGGTATCCACGCGCACGCTGACCGCCGCGCCGAGGTCGAAGCGCTGACGCCGCGGACTGATCACCAGCAGCAACTGTCCGCCAGCGGTGCGCACGCCATACTCGATGTGCTCGCCGAGATAGGCGGCGGTCTCGACGGTGGCCGCGAGGCGGTTCAGTCCGGGCAGCGCGTGCGGCTCCACGTAAACGTCCTCCGGCCGACACGCCAGCAGCGCCCTGCCGCCACGCAGCGGAGCCGGTGCACCACGGGGGAGTTCCACCCGAACGCCAGTCTCGCCCACAACCTCCGCGCAGTCCTCCGACGACACGATCAGCGGCAACGTCAGCACACGGCCGAGAAAATCGCGAACGAACGGCGTGGCGGGCCGCTCGTAGAGCGCGGCCGGCGTTCCAACCTGCTCGATTCGCCCAGCGGACATCACCGCGATGCGATCTGAGAGCACCATCGCCTCTGCCTGATCGTGCGTGACGAATAGTACCGCGATGCCGAGTCGCTGCTGCAGGCTTCTCAGCTCCACCCGCATGTGTTCGCGGAGCCGCGCATCCAGGTTGCTCAGCGGCTCATCCAGCAGCAGGAGCTTCGGTTCGTACACGATTGCTCGCGCGAGCGCGACGCGCTGCTGCTGACCGCCACTGAGGTCCGTTGCGCCACGCGAGCCAAGCCCGCCCAGACCTACCAGTTCCAGAACGTTGTCCACCCGCTCCCGAATGCTGGCTTTGGAGGCGCCGCGCAGCTGGAGTGGAAACGCGACGTTCTCGAATACCGTCATGTGCGGCCAGATCGCGTAGCTCTGAAACACCATGCCGACGTTCCGTCGCTCCGGCGGCAAACAGGAACGGGTGGAGGCAATCAGTTTGCCGTCAAGGAAGACCTCGCCGCTGTCGGGTTCCTCCAGTCCCGCCACCATACGCAGCGTGGTGGATTTTCCGCAGCCACTCGGGCCAAGCAGCGTGAACACCTCACCGGGTTGAATAGCCAACGAGAGTCCATCCACCGCCGCGGTGGCACCGAAGCGTTTGTGCACCTCACGCAGTTCGAGAACGGCGGGGTCAGTCACGCCAGCACCGCGGAGGCCTCTCCCGGTATCGGCATGTCGGCGTCATACCCCGCGGGCACGGGCACCTGGTGCTGGAGCATGACCTCGCGCCGCTCGCGGGCCGATTGCATAATCGCCAGACACACCTCCAGGGTGGCCATGCCCCACCGGCCGTCATGCCAGACGGGCTGCCCTCCAACGACGGCGGCGTACAGCTCCTCCAGCTCGGCGCGGCGTCCGACGGCGCCACCCGAGCGCGCCTCGACATCCACCTCCATCTTGCCGTCGTCGGAGTGGATGTACAGCCCGTACGCCGACTGCCGAACGTCTGCGCGGTCGAGCGAAGCGATAGCCATGCCCATGTCCTCAGGCACCCAGGCTTTGGGCTTCATGCGGTCAAAGACGACGCGTTGCTGCGAGCCGCCAATACGCATGGCTTGCTTTTCCGCCATCTCCGCCCGGGTGCCGGACCGCAACTCACCGCGTATCCGTGCGCGCTCCTCCGCCGAGTACTGCTGGCGATCCTCACCCCACGGGACCAGCTCCGCACCAAGGAAGTAGCCATATCCGTTGTGCGAAATCGTCGCGGGGACACCGTTCTCGAACTCCAAAAACGCCGAGTAGAACCCTGGGATGGGCCGTTCGGCCATCCACTGCCCTACCTGCGCGCGGACGCTGCGCAACATTCCGCCACCCAGGAGGCGAACCGTGTCCACCTGGTGCGGCCCCTGCCGATACGGAATGCCACCACCTTGCGCAAGGTCCAGCTCGTCCGCGGTGCGCGGCCGCAGCATCCAATCCGAATACGACCAGATGTTCAGCGCGCGCAGCTGCCCGTATTTCCCGGACTCAATGACGCGGCGCATCGCGCGGATCGGCACCGTGAACGCGCGCGTGTGCCCCGCCAGCAATTTCACACCGTATCTGTCGGCAGCCTCCACCATGCGCTCGGCATCCTCGAGCGTGACCGCCATCGGCTTCTCCACCACCACGTGTTTTCCGTGGCGTGCCGCGAGAATGGTGTGCTCGGCATGAAACCGGTTCGGCGACGAGACCCAGACGGCCTCTACCTCCGCATCCTCGCACAGCTCTTCGGCGGACTGGTAGGTTCGAGCAGACGGAAAGCGTTCCTTGAATCGTTCCAGTGTGGCAGGCACGACGTCGGCGCCAGCGACGAGATGGATAGTCTCCATCGACTCCATGGCCGGCAGGATCTCCGCCCCGCCGACACCAATACCGATGATGCCGATCTTCAGGCTTCGCTGCTGCACCACGACACGAGTCCCTTCATGCGGCATGTGCCACCGTTGGCGTGCAGCTCACGCTCGAAGAGCTCGTGGATGCGTCGGTCTTCGTCCTCATACTCGATCTGCGCACCACCTTCTTTCACGCTGACATCCGCGGCGCCCGACTGAAACGCGCCACGCTGCTTGAAGTGGAGGCCAGTAAAGCGCAACGCCAGGTAGCGCGCCGGCTCTGGGCCTGAATTGAAGTGTTCGTGGAACCAGTTCTCCGGTGGCACGACCACCGCGCCAGGTCGCCAGTCGCACTTCTGCCACTCCGCATCCCCTTCGCGCCAGAGCAGTGAGAAACCGACGCCGTCCAGAATGATCACGTGGGCCCCGGGCCCGTGGCGATGCGCCTTCTTGTACGTGCCAGGTCTGAATTGGGAGACGTGCGCACCCATGCTGTTCTGGGTGAGCTCGATCATCACGTTGGTGCCACCGCCGCCGCGCGCTTTCCAATCGTGCAGCTGCACCGTATGCACGTTAGGAATGAAGTTCGTTTCGAGCATGCGCCCGCGGTGGAGTGTGCCGTCGCGCGCGAAATAGTCGTCTTCACCGCCGAACCGATCAGTAAAGGCGTACGGATTATTGAAAACGAAGCCGCGATTGTGAAACAGGCTGACAATGGTTGGCGCGTTGGTTACCGATGCATAGCGTGCAGGCTGGACACCTGAGCTATTGAAGATGCGATAACTCGCGTTGAGCGGAATCGCGAACAGGCTGCCAGGGCCCCACTCGAAGCTCGCCTTTTTCGTGTCGTCGTACCACACCTGCGTTGAGCCGCGACCCGACAGGACGTAGATCATCTCCTCGTACAGGTGTCGCTCGGGCTCCGAAGCGCGGCCAGGCGCAATCTCGACCACGTGCATGTCGTTGACGCCGCCGGTGCCTTCCAGGTTGACGAACGCGCCCGAGCCACCCTTACGCGGCCAGGCGCCAAGCTCGAGGGTGTTCAGATCGCCGACGTAGAAGCCGGTCACCACCGGCACCCCTTCAGAGCGCTGCCACTGCTCGTAGGCGTCGACGCGCTCGAGCGGCTCCAGTTCGGCGGTGATGTCGGGTCCTGCGCTCATTCCAACTTCGATCGCCATTTGACCCCCTCGCGGGACTATCGTACCGTCTGAATATCCTACCTTCGCGGAATGGGAAGGGTACAGCGCGATGCTGACTAAGGAAGAGAACGAGCTGCTGACCCGTGTCGGGCCAGACACCCCCGCCGGCGAACTGCTGCGCCGCTACTGGCATCCCGTGGCGATCGCCCAGGAGCTCACGCCGGAGCACCCGACCAAATTTGTCCGCGTGCTCGGCGAGAACCTGGTGCTCTTCCGCGACAAGTTGGGCCGCGTCGGTCTAATCGGCGATCGCTGCTCGCACCGCAGCGCCTCACTGTGCTATGGCCGCGTCGAGGAGCGTGGCATCTCCTGCGCTTACCATGGCTGGCTTTTTGATACCCAGGGCAACATCCTCGAGACACCGCCCGAACGCAACGAGGCCATCATCAACTCGGTCAAGCACCTTGCCTATCCCGTGCGCAAGTTCGTCGGGATGTACTGGGCGTACCTGGGGCCGGAGCCGGCGCCGTTGCTGCCGCCGTACGACCTGTTCACCAAGCCGACTGGTAGCCGTCAACTTGTCGTCCATCCGATGCTCGACTGCAACTGGTTCCAGGCGATGGAGAATTCCGCGGATCCGGACCACCTGCAGATTCTGCACCAGGAATTTCTGACCCGGCCGGGGCATGAGCCGGTCAATTCCACTCGCGGATTTATCGACGAGGTGGCAGCGACAGATTTCTACACCACCGACTTCGGGCTCATGAAGAAGCGCACGTACAAGGACGGTCGGGTGGATGAGCATCCACTGATCTTCCCCAACATGCTGCGCCAGGGCTTCGGCATGCAGATCCGCGTACCGGTGGACGATACGCACACGTTGCACTTTCAGCTGTTCTACACACCTGGCGATGATCCGATCGATGCTTCCGCGGATCTGCCAGTCGAGTGGAAGGAGCCGTACAAGCTGCCACCTTCTGCGCTACACCCCTATGCGCGATACACCATGGACAGCGTGCTGGCGCAAGACCATGCCATGTGGGAGACGCAAGGTCCGATTGCGGACCGCTCGCTGGAGCACCTCAGTTACTCCGACCGGGGTGTGGCGCTCCTGCGCAAGGTGATGCAGGAGCAACTCGACGTTGTCGCCCGTGGTGGCGATCCGATGGGCTTGTACCGCAGGCCGGAGGGACTCATTGTCGATACCAACTACGAAGAATCAGTGAAAGCCGAAGGCAGCGCCGTTCCCGCCCTGATAACCGCCGAAATGCACCGCATCAAAGTCCCCGCCGCCACCGCCGACGACTAAGCGCCACCCCTCCACGGAGCGCTACCTCCTCACGGAGCGATGTTTCCCCCGAAGGTGATGTCCCCACGGAGTGATGTCTCCCCACGGAGCGATGTCTCCCCACGGAGTGATGTCTCCACGAAGTGATGTCTCCACGGAGTGATGCCTCCCACGGAGTGATGCCTCCCACGGAGTGATGTCTCCACGGACAGTTGTCTCCACCGGAGTGATGTCTCCACGGACAGTTGTCTCCACCGGAGTG
>JAFAZN010000214.1 GCA_019239775.1 Chloroflexota bacterium | reverse complement strand
CCGCGTACCCGTAGTCCTCGACCCCCGACTGCACTGCACGCGCGAAGGTGATCAGCCCGACGAAAGTCAGCGGCGGAAGCAACACCAAACCAAACGCGTAGAACGCACTACCAACGTGGGCCGCGGAACACGCGAGCAAAGCGGATCCGCTTGCCATGCTCGCCGCCGTGCGCGAAGGCACCGCCCAGCGGCTCGCCGCCAATGCGCACGTCCCTGAGTCGGTACCTCGACGGAAGCGGCCCCTTTCCAGACCGACTCCCGTGGCTGGTCCTTGTTGGACAGTTCCTGCTCGACTTCCAGCTCATGGTCGAGCGCTGGGCCGAGTGGTCCACGCAGATCGTCGAGACATGGCCTGACGACCTCACCACGACGCAGCCCGATTGGAAGGTCCTCGAGACGCAGGCAGCCATCACCAGAGCGCACCGCCAATAGCGCTCTGGAGTGTGGCATTCAGAATCTGGTATCCAATAGCTGACGGTCCGTGGAACTGCACAATGACCCCGAAACACAGTCCTATATCGAACGCCCGCCGGTCGCCGAGCTGCGCGGCGCGGTGCGCACCGTCTGGATCCAGCGCACGGGCGCGATGGCATACGTACAGCGGCACATGCCGACGGGCGGCGTCGAAATCCACTTTCCGGTCGGGAGGTCGCCGCGGCTGCTCGGGCCGTTGACCGGTCCACGGCTCGAGGTGATTCCCCCGTTTACGACGCTCATCGGAGTGCGCCTTCACCCGGGCGCGGCGCCACCGCTGCCGACGAGCCTCGAAGATCTCGTCGACGCCGAACTGGATCTTGGCGCCTTATGGGGCAGCACAGCCGAGCGACTTGGTGAAGCAGTGGCCGAGGCAAGCAACCCCGACACCGCTTTGCTCCTCGTCCAGGATCACCTCGTATCGAGCTTCCAAAAGGTGGGTTGTCCCGATCCCCTGGTTCGCGAGGCCGTCCTGCGGTTGATGCCGTGGCATCCGGTCGACGTCGGTTCCCTGGCCGAGCATCTGGCGATCTCCACGAGCCAGCTCCGGCGCCGCTGCCTCGAGCTGGTCGGCATCAGTCCGAAGGCGCTCCAAAGGACGCTCCGTTTCCAGGGCTTCCTGGCCCTGGCGCAAGCGGGCGCGGCGCCGTCTCTGCGCAGCGGCGCGCGAGGCCTGGCTGGACTCGCGGTCGACGTGGGCTATGCGGATCAGGCGCACCTGAGCCGCGAGTGTGTCCGCCTCACGGGACTCAGTCCCAGCGAATTGTTGGGTGGCAGCTTCGATCGTTGCGCATGCGGTCACGATCACGTCGCGTCATACAAGCCGTTTCTCGCCACGCGCGCGGTACAGCCGCTCGCATTGTGAAGATGCGCGATTCGTTCAAGCCGTTGAAGGCTTGTCCTGCCTACGCTCAGAGTTGTGACGGCTGTCGCCAGGCTGGACGCAGAGCTCGACGGCGAACTCTTCAGCCCTGGTTCGGCGGGCTACGAAGCGTTCCGACGTCCTGCTAACCCCAACTACGCAGAGGTCTACCCGCGGCTCCTGCTCCGCTGCGGATCCGCCGCCGATGTTGCGCGCGGAATCCAATTCGCTCGTGAGACGGGCATGCTGGTTGTGCCGCGCGGCGGTGGCCACTGCTTCGCCGGTCGGTCATCCACCGAAGGCCTCGTGCTGGACCTTCGAGGTCTGGATCGCGTGAGAGTGCGAGACGACGGCCGTGCAATTCTCGGCGCGGGCGCGTGTCTCGGCCAGATGTACGCCGCATTGCATGCGCATGGGCGAACCGTTCCGGCCGGCTGCGGCGCCAGCGTTGGCGTAGCGGGTCTCACGCTCGGTGGCGGCATCGGTTTACTGGGGCGCATGTACGGGCTCACCTGCGACTGGCTTGTGAGTGCCCAGGTGGTTCTTGCGGATGGCCGGATTGTCGAATGTGACGCACAGCGGGAACCCGACCTGTTCTGGGCGTTGCGCGGCGCGGGCGGCGGCCAATTCGGAGTGGTGACTTCGTTGATCTTTGACACCCTGCCGGAGCCGACCACCACCCGCTTCGAGCTGCGCGTGTTCGCGGGCCCACTGGAGAGGCTCATTGCGACGTGGCAGCGCTGGGCACCTGGGGGTCCGGATGACCTCACCGCCAATCTCACCATTGTTGCCGAAGTCGGCCGGCGGCCGTACGCGGTTGTCTTCGGGGCCGCGCTGCTCGATGAGAGGCTCACGCGAGCGCGACTGCTGGAATTCTGCGATCTGGCCGGCGTGTCTCCGGAGGTCGACATCTGCGGCGGCTTGCCCTATTCGCACCTGAAGAGCACGTTCGAACATCTCGATGCGCGCGAGGAACTTGCATCCGGTGTTCGAATTCGGTCGGAGTTATTCGCACATCCGATGCACGATGCGACGATTGATTCGCTTCTGTCAGCGCTTGTTCATGGCCACGCTTCCGGCCGGCGACAGCTCAGTTTCACTGCACTTGGTGGCGCCTACAACCGGGTGTCGCAAACGGCGACCGCGTTCGCTCATCGACAGCAGCGTTTCATGCTCGAACATATCATCGCCGGCGAGCCCGGGGATTGGGTGGACCGTTCCTGGGGCATCGCTCGAGCTGACGGCTCAGGCCGTGTCTACCCGAACTTCCCGGACCTGCTGTTGGAGGACTGGCAAACGGCGTACCACGCCGACAACTTTTCGCGTCTCGTGGCAGCCAAAAGGGCGTATGACCCGGACCGGCTGTTCACGTTTCCGCAATCCATCTGAAAAACGTCAGGAGTACTAGCAACGCATGAGGAGGATGAACATGCAACGCAACGATGTCATGCACGTACTGAACGATCCGTTGGCAACAGACTTGATGCAATCCAGCATTCCCGCTCGAGTGGCTTACACCAGTCTCGACGGCACACCACGCGTGGTTCCGCTCGGCTTCCACTGGAACGGCGCGCAGTTTGTGATCTGCACAATTCCCGAGTCGCCGAAAGTGCGCGCTCTTGGGGCGCACCCCGAGGTGGCGCTTACTGTTGACACCGACACGTTCCCACCGCAGGCCTTGCTGGTGCGCGGCACGGCATCGCTCGAAACCGTCGACGGCGTGCCACCAGAGTACCTTGAATCGTCGCGTAAATCTGTCGGCGATGCGGGAATGGCCGCATTCGAAGCGCAAGTCCGCGCACTGTACGTGCAAATGGTGCGAATCTCGATCGAGCCGCACTGGGCTAAATTGCTAGACTTTGAAACGCGCCTGCCGACTCCACTTGAGAAGTTAATCAACAGCAACACCAAGCGCAAGGGTGCCGCGGCGCAAGGGGCTTTACGAACAGTCGTCCGAACGCGATGAACGCGGCGACGCCTCCGAGCATCAGATTGATTGGCACGAAGTAGTACTCGCCCCGCACGACGTGAAATGCAGCCGCCAAGATCATGACCAGTGTTAGGCCGAAGGCGACCAACGGCGTCAGCTTCGGCACGACTCTGGTGATTGCCGGCAAGATCAGGCCGATAGGGACTGGCCAGTTCAGCGATTCGGAGCGGATCGCGCTCGGCTGAACGTTGACGCTATATCCGTAACGGATATACAGTTGAGGTGTGCGGACGAAGATGTTCCTGTCGGTGGTGCTTGGCATCGTCGTCGGTGTGGGACTGGCGTTCATCACGCTGCGGATCGTCGGGAACGCCTATGTCACAAAGGTGAACGGCTGGACGACCATGTTCGGATGCGGCGAGCCCGACGAGGGCATTCTGTTGCGTGCCGCGTGCAGCCAGACGTTTGTGGGCCCAATCAACGTATCCCAAGAAGCGATGTACTGGAGGACGTCGGTAGATGGCGCCGGCCAAAACCTCTCGGGCAACCGCGACTACATGCTGCACTTCGCTGCAGGCGAGATTCCGCCGAACGATGCATTCTGGTCGCTCACGATGAGTGATGCGAAAAACCACTTCGTGGCAAATTCGATCAATCGGTACCACGTCGGCGATCGATCTGGGCTCACGCAGAACGCCGACGGCTCAATTGACATTTACATTCAGAATAGCTCCCCGGCGGGCCGTGAGACGAACTGGCTACCTGCGCCGTCGGGCAATTTCATTCTCTGGCTCCGTGTGTATTTGCCCGGTCAAACGATTCTCAATGGCAGGTACACAGTGCCGCCAGTCATCGAAGCACAATGACACCGGTCTTGAAGCACAAGCCTCTGATGACACTCGGCGCGGCGACCGTCGTGGCCTGGGCTCTCGGGACGTTCGTCCTCGTCTATTTTTCGCCATACGTCGTGAACAACGTCTACAAAAAGGCGATCCTCGATGAAGGGTTCGGCGAGGGCCCCGTTCCAATCAATACGCTGTATACGGAGCCCGAAGCCCTCTTTGCTGACCCCCTGACTTCACAGTCCACCTCGGGTTCGAACTTGATGACGGTCGGCGTGAACCACGACACACTGCTGACCGTCGGTTGGCTCGACCTCGCTAAGGGACCCGAAGTGTTGCACGTGCCGGATTTCTCAGGCCGCTACTACAGCGTACAGTTCACTGACCCGTTTGACATCGACTTCGCGTACGTCGGCAAGCGCACTACCGGTACGCAGGCGGGTGACTACCTGATCACCGGTCCCGGCTGGAGAGGAAGCGTCCCGCCGGGAATGCAGCAGATCTCCTCGCCGAACGATTCGGTACTGGTTCTTGGTCGTGTGCTCGTCTACAGCGACAGCGACGTCTCCACCGCCCATAGCCTTGCCGAGCAGATACAACTCACTCCACTGAGTTAGGACGTTCCGTACACATGTGTCGCGATGTACATGGCTATCATGCCGATAAGACAGCCTCCGAAAACTTGCAAAGCCGCATGTCCGGGCCCGGAGCCGGAGAACGCATGCCCGGCCGCGACCAGCGCTAACCACCACCCTGCAAACAATCCGATCGCAGATAGGTCAAAGCGTGACCTGAAGAAGTGCGAGCGCTTGTTTTGTGGCGTTCGATAGAGACGTGCGGTGATGTACATGACCAGCAGCCCGGGCAGAAAGCCTCCGAAAAAGTGCAAGGCCGGATAGCCGGGCGTCGAGCCGACGAAGAAATAGCCGAGAGCGAACAGCAGCGTCCACGCGACCAGGACGCCGATCACGAATTTGCCAAGCCGTGAATGGAATACGTTCGAACCAAGGCTCAATACGAGGTCGTTTCCGATGAATAGCCAGAGCCCCGCCTTCGATCCCGCCGCGTCTTCGAAGTCAGCGAAGTTTTGCAGCATCTCCGCGCGATGCTGCTGCAGAAACGACGGCGGGTAAAGCTCCAACAGCCGCGCGTAGAGGCGTAACGAGCGGGACGCCTCTGGTCGTACGGGGCTCGTCATAGCCTCACATACCTGGACTCGATGCGCCTGTCCATCTTGACTGTATCCGGGACGGATATATCATGAGTCGCATGGACGAGTCCAGGCGCACGGGCCCGCTTACGCCTGCGGTCTTCCATATCCTGTTGGCGCTCCACGCCGGCGAGCGTCACGGCTATGACATCATGCAGCAGGTCAAGCAGGATTCTCAGGGGTCAGTCAAGATGGGGCCCGGAACGCTGTATGGATCGCTTGATCGCATGATCGCTGCCGGCCTCGTCGTCGAGAGCAACACGCAGGATCCGCGTCGAATCTACTACAAGCTCACTGCACTCGGACAGACAGCTTTGAGGTCCGAAAGCGAGCGGCTTACGGCAGTTGCCGCAATCGCGCGCCGACAGTTGAAGACGACGTAGTTGTTGAGGCCCCCGGGCAGTCGGGTTATTGATCCGATGCTCTGCGCGCTGGTTAGGCGCGGCGCCAGTACGCCATCGGAACGCCGCCGATAGCGACCACAAGCTGACCCGGCCTCAACCTGGCTCGCTTCGCACGGCGCGATGGTCTCACCCGTCGTGTCTGGCGAACGCGCGTCCGACCCCGAAGGCGATCCCTGGATCAACGTCGATCCAGGGCGCCTTCACATCGTTCTCACGCCCATCGAACTGGACATCCTCGTCGATGCGCTGCGTTCAGTCGGCAACACCGAATTGGCCCAGCGCTTCGAAGCCATACTCCGCCAGTTCCGCCAGGATCCCAGTCATGAGTGAGCCGTCCGGACCGCTGTGGTGCTCGCGCAGGTTCGGGAATTGCTCCTTCATGGCGAGCATGCCCGGCACACTCATCGCCAGTACGGGTTACTGTCCACCGTTCCGTCTCCGACCGCTACGTTCTCATTAGCCAGCGTTCGGCCTGCTCCAGCCGAGCCTGCAATTGGCTGGCGGTCGCTTCGGCAATACGTCGCAAGCCGACGCGACGGTTGAGCTCTGTGTTCACCTGCGCGTGCGTCAGTCCAGTTCGCCGAGCGATGTCGCGGGCAGCCGCGGCATTTGCGACTCGCAGTGCGTCTTTTGTCTGTCGACGCGTCTGACCTTCAACTGATGCGATCGGCGGAGCGGCGATGGCTGGCGGCGGAGCGAGCTGGACTTCGATGGCCATGTCTCCATTCGACCAGTCCGCCGGCAGCTGCTCGTGCCACGGGCTCACCGACACCGTCTCGGTCGCCACGGCCGAGAGCGGCGCGAACAGCGACAGCTGGCCGAGGTCCCGGTCATCGATCACCGCGGCGTGTCCGTTCCACTCGCCCGACTGTCGGCTCATCGCTCGTGCCAGGGAATGTCGCCGCTGCTTGGCGAGGAGAGCCGCCCAGGTCCGCAGGCGCGGATCGTCGGGTACGTACAACCAGGCGCGTTGGTTTCGCACGCCGGTTTCGCTCTCCCAGCGCACGAAGCGGCCGACGGCCTGGCGGAAGAACAGCTCCGTGGTCGTCACCGTCGCGTAGACACCCACGCGCAGGCGCGGAATGTCGACGCCCTCTGAGACCATGCGGACTGCCACCAACCATTCGCTTTCGCTCGAGGCGAACGCGGCGATGCGCTCCGAGGCCGCCGGATCGTCCGAAGTGACGACGGTCGCGTCCACACGAAAGTCCCATCTCAACAGCTCGCCGATGCGATGAGCGTGCACCTGGTCCGTCGCGATCACCAGCCCACCAGCGTTGGGCTGCGCACGGCGCACTTCCCTGAGTCGAGACACAGCATCGCTCAGGACGCCCGGCAACCAGTCGCCTTCGAGCGAAAGCGCCGTGCGCAGCCGTTGGTTGGCCAGCTCGGCGCGAAGCGGATCGTCGAACGACGCTTCGTAGACGGCACCGTTCGGCGCGGCCCACTCCATGAGCCCACCGACCACGGGAAAGTACACCGGCCGCACCACGCCCCCGTCCCGCAGCGCGTCACCATAGCCGTACTCGAAGTCGGCGACGGCTTCACCGTCGTCGTAGCGGACGAACGGGATAGCCAGGGTGTCGCTGCGGAACGGCGTGCCCGACAGGCTCAGCCGACGGCCAGCCACGCCGAATGCATGCTGGAGCGCGGCACCCCAGGCGCGGTCCTCGCCCCCGTGGTGGACCTCGTCCAAGATGACGAACGCGCCAGGCGCGAGCCGCCGAAGCGCATCCGCGTTGAGCGCGACCTGGTGATAGGTCGTGACGATGCCGTGCATGTCCGGCGGGAGGCCTCCGTCAGATGCCGACCACGCTGGATCCAGGTGCAGCAGCAGCCGGGCGCTAGCCGCTGCCCACTGCGTCTTCAGGTGCGCCGTCGGCGTGACGACAATCACCGAAGCTGGTCGTTCGGCGAGCACCATGCGCGCGGCGACGAGCGCGTACGTCGTCTTACCCGCACCCGGTGTGGCGACGGCAAGGAAGTCACGTTGCTGCCGACTGAGAAAGCGCTCCAGCGCCGCGTGCTGCCACGGCCGCAGCTGGACGCGATCAGACATGCCAGCCGCGCATTGCTGGAACTGCAAGCAAGGCCCCAGTTAGTGGCCACGCGATCAGCACGAGGGTCTAGGCTACCCGAGGCTCGGCTCATGAGAGGTGGTGGGCACACGCGTGGCTTTCCCGCGAGAGTTGGCCGACGGCGATAATTAGTGTGCTGAGTGGATAGACACCCATGCCCCTTCGAGATCTGCAGCTCGAGTCGCAACCGCCGCTAACGGTCGAGGAGTTCAAAGCGCTTGCCGAGACCGAAGGCTGGGATGAGGACACCCGCGTCGAGTTGCTCGACGGCGAGGTCGTGTGGATGAGCCCGATCAACGACCCGCACGCCGCGTGCGTCAAACGGCTCAACCGACTGTTCAGTCGGAGCTTTGCCGATGAGCAGGTGGTGGTGTCTGTCCAGGACCCTGTCCGCATCGAAAACTACGATGAGCCGCAGCCTGATCTCGCGCTGCTGAAGCCACGAGCGGATTTCTATGCCACCGCGACGCCCACGCCGGCTGACATCCTGTTGCTGGTAGAGGTTGCGGACACCACGCTGCGCACCGATCTGGGGCGCAAAGCGCGCATCTATGCCAGCGGTGGCGTCACTGAATACTGGGTGGTGGACCTCAACAACCGCGCGCTTTACGTGCACCGCGCACCCTCTGGATCCACGTACACAGACCGACAGGTGCTGGCTCGAGGACAGCGTGTTGCCGCCGGCTTCGCTCCGCAGATCGAGATGTCGGTCGACGAAGTCACCGGCTAGAACGGAACGGGCGAAATTCCGATCACGACGTGACTGAACTCAGCGCCGCGTCCGCCGCGTCCCGTCACGTTGCGGCGGAGGCGCAAGGGCAGTTGGCGGCACGGCGTACGCGCGCAGAAACGTGTCGACGGCGTCGGTCGCGAACGTCGCGATTTCCGATTCGGAATACGCATTGCCGCCGGTGAACATCACCCGGTTCACGGGTATCCACAGCAATAGTCCAACAAAGTGGTTGGCCGCGGTGAGCGGATCTTCGACGTTCAGTGCGCCCTGAGCCGTCAGGAGCTCGAAGCTGCCGGCGAGCGCCTCCAGCGCACGTTCAAATCCAGACTCGTACCAGGTCCGCCCCACATCTGGAAAGCGCTCCGCGGTGGCGATCACCAGTCGACGCAAACGCAGCACATCCGGCTCCATAAGGTTGGCAATGAACCGTTGCGCAAGCTCACGCAGGCTCTGCTCGACGTTGTCGCTGTCGGCAAATGTCTCGGTCACCATCTGCACCAGGCCAACCGCCTGATCGGTGGTGCTCAGCACGATCTCGCGGAACAGCTGTTCCTTGTCCGCGAAGTGCTTGTAGACGGTTGGCTTCGAAACAGCGGCGGTCAGCGCCACCTCATCCATGCTGGTGCCGTCATAGCCCCTGGTGAGGAATAGCGTCATGGCGGCTTGCATGATGTCGCGGCGTTTGCGGCCGGCGCGGGTGTCGTCCTGATCGTCCATACCGAGGGTGCCTCGCTCTTGACAATTATACACTACACGGTTTAGTATTACTACACAGTTTAGTTTCCGAAAGGACGCGACTCGTGGATCCCAAGTTCAAGGCCTACCTTGACAATATTCAGGCCAAGACCGGCAAGACGCCCAACGACTTCCACACGCTAGCCCAGCGCCAGGGACTCTTACGCGCAGGTGTGAAGGCAACTGAAATCGTGAACTGGCTCAAAGCAGACTTCGGTCTCGGACATGGCCACGCCATGGCCATCTACGCCGTCTTGAAACCGAGCATTCCGACTTCCAACTGAAAGGACAGGTCAAACAATCCATCCATGGCGCACTCCATCAGCATCATGCACGAGCGTCCAGTAGCGAAGCAGACTGGTGCGGGCAGCACAACGCCGAGATTTTTGACCTGCGGAGTGGTTGCTGGGCCGTTATTTGTGGTGGTGGCGCTGGTCCAGGTGCTCACGGTGCCCGGCTTCCAGATCACCCGACACGCCATCAGCGCCCTCGAGACCGGTCCCCTGGGCGGCATCCAGATCGCCAATTTCCTGGTCAGCGGGATCCTGCTCGTCGGCTACGCGGCGGGTGTGCGACGCGCGCTGCGCGGTCGGCGCGGCGGAGTCTGGGGACCCGTGCTGCTGGGTGTCTGCGGGCTCGGGTTTATCGGTGGTGCGCTCTTTCACCCGGACCCGGGCCTGGGCTTCCCAGTGGGCACGCCGGACGTCATTCCTACCACGATAAGTACGCATGCGTTGCTGCACATGCTGTTCGGGAGCCTCGCGTTCTTTGCGCTGATCGCAGCATGCTTCGTGCTTGCCCGACCTTTCGCCGCCAATCACCAGCGCAACCAGGCGCTCATCTTGCGCGCGGCAGGTGTGATCTTCGCGGTTGGACTGGTCGAGTCGTTCACAGGAGGTCCGCTCGGCTCGCTCGTGCTCTACGTCACCGCCTCGATCGCCCTTGTCGCGATCGCGCTGGCGGCTCGCTGGCTCCAATCCAGCACGAGTGTCGCGCCGGGTGCGGTCTAGCCGTTCCATCGCACCGGCGTTGCAAACGGGAGAGGCAGATCGAACAATTCGCGAATAGACGCGGGCGAGGTCCAGCATGCGGTAGTGGCGGCCATCGGTCGGCAATTCGAATTCGTAGGCAACCACGTTGCCTGCGCGCAACCCGGGCAACGGACCGAACAGGTTCTCGCGATCCGCATGCTTTCCACGCCAGACTTGAACGCGCTCAGCCATCCACAGGTTATAGACGCTCCCCCTGCGACTCGCGCGAATTGGGTCAGACCGACTTGCAACTCGGAACTGGCGTCGTGTCAACTTGGGAACCGAGTTGATGGAAACCTCTGGACTCCCTGCGATTGGTGACGCGCTCACTGGCACGTGGCGTGTCGGCTTGTTGATCGACGGCAACGGTGGTCCGCCGCTGCGTAAGGCGATTCTGACGATTGACGACGGCCATATCGCCGAAATTGGAGTGGCCGACCAGTTCGGCAGCCGCGCAGATTCAACCAACTCGCTGGGCCCGGACCGGGTGCTCATGCCCGGACTGGTGGACTGTCACGCCCACGCGACGCTCTTTCCCGATCGCCAGCCATTCGAGGTCCAGTTACAGCAACCAGACGAAATGCTCGCACTGACCGCGGTGCGCCAGCTCACCACCCACTTGCACTCGGGCGTGACCACGGTCCGCGATTGCGCAGCGCGTGGTCAAACCATGTTCTGGGTCCGCGAAGCGATCCGCCGCGGTTATTTTGCAGGTCCGCGACTGCAACTTGCCGGGCGTGCAATCACGCACAGCGGTGGTCACATCTGGTGGAGTGGCAGCGTCGCAGACACACTCGACGAGATCCGTCGAAACGTACGCGTGCTCGTAACCGAGGGTGCCGATGTGATCAAACTGGTCGCATCCGGCGGTGGCACGCGCGGCGGAATTCCATATCTTGCCTCTTATACCGTGGAGGAGCTGCGAGTTGGCGTGGAAACTGCGCACGCGCTGGAGCGGCGAACGGTCGCGCACGCGCGTGCAACGCAGTCGATCGAGAATTGCGTGGACGCGGGTATCGATGCCATCGCGCACGTGGAGTTCCTGAGCCCCGGTCCGCTTCTGGATACAGGCGGGGCAGGTGCACCAACTGGCCTCCCGCAACTGGATCCGCGGGTCGCGGACAAACTTGCCGCTTCCTCGGCCTTTCTCGATTTGAACCCCCAATCCAGCGGTTGGGACACCGTGGTCCTGTTGCGATCAAGGAACGAGCTCACCCCGGACGAACAGGATCAGCTGGCGACGCTGGAGCGCTACTTCGAGCATTTCCTGCCAGTCATCGGTGCCCTGCGCAATCTCGGCGTGGTTGATCGCATGGCATTTGGCAGTGACGCAGGTCCATTCGACACCGAGTTCGGCCACCTGGAGTACAATGTTCACCTGGCGCGCCAGGCAGGCCTGACGCCGATGGAGTCGTTGCAGGTTGTGACGCGCAACGCCGCCCGCCTCTGCGGACTCCAGGCTGACATTGGCACCATCGAGGCTGGCAAGATCGCGGACCTGCTGCTGCTAGACGCCGACCCGCTGGCCCACGAGAACAATCTCACGCGAGTCGCGGCCGTCTTCAAATCTGGCGTGCGCGTAGCGTAACACGGCCAAACTCAACGAACGCGCGCGCCGTGGCCTGCACGATGACGTCGAAAAAGCGGCGGCCAAACTCCGGATCGGCCAGGTCGGGACTGCCGGTAAAACCATCGATCGATTGCCAGTAGCCGTTGTACTCGGCCCGATACGCCGCTTCGGACGCAAGCGGTGCGACTCCTGGCTCGTCTCGATGCGGGGTCCGGCTGGTGTCGACGAGCTCGGGACGAGACGCGAGAATCAACGAGGTTTCGAATGCGCTGGCGTGCCCAGGATACCTGCCGAGTTCGCCAGCGCCCGCTTCCGCGAGCGCCTGCCAGGCGACCACCCAGTACGAGGTAGCAGCTGCATTTACTGGCTGCTGAAGCGCGAGATCTCGTGCCACAACCTGCGCCAATTCGTGATTTCCGCCGTGGCCATTCAGGAAGAAAATACGACGGAACCCATCGGTAACCAGTGACGCACCAAGATCCATCAATACGCGGTAATAGACCTCCGTCGAAAGCGACATCGTTGCGCCAAACGGCAGGTGATGGTGTGAGGATCCGAACGGCAACGTCGGCGTGACAACTACTGGCATTTCTGCTTCGGCAACGTCCGCTGCGCGACGTGCGATCCGCTCGACAATGAGAAAGTCAGTTCCAGCCGGCAGATGCGGCCCGTGCTGCTCCGTCGCGCCAATGGGCACGACAACCAGTGCATCCGAAGCAATAGATGCAAGTTGTTCGCGGCTCATCTCATGGAACAGCACGCTGTCAGCGTAGCATTCGTGGCGAGTACCCTTGGACTACATGAAGATAACGGAGGTGGAGGCGATCATCCTGCGCCAGCCGGTGCTGGATGAATCAATTGCCGACGGGAGCCAGGACGACTTGGTTATCCGCGTTCACACCGACGCAGGAATCGTAGGCATCGGCGAAGTTGATTCGGCGCCCGAGGTGGTCAAGGCAGTGATCGACGCCCCAGCGTCTCATGCAATTGCCTCCGGCTTGCGACATGTCCTGGTCGGCCGCGACCCGCTCGAGATCGAGGCACTCTGGGACGCGATGTACCGTGCCGCGATCTATTACGGTCGGCGGGGTGTTGCGTTGCACGCGATAAGCGGCATCGACATCGCGCTATGGGACATAAAAGGCAAAGCCCTCGGCAAACCCGTTTCCGAGTTGATCGGCCCAGTTCAGCGCACGCGGATTCGCGCCTACGCGTCAACCCTCATGCCCAACACGGAGGACGAAACGCGGCGCAAGGTGAGTGGTTTGATAGATCAGTACGGCTTCACCGCGGTCAAGCTTGGGTGGGGTCCGCTGGGTCAGGATGCCGAGCACGACGTGAAGCTTGCGCGCGCCGCGCGTGTGGCCGCTGGCGATAAGGTGGACGTGCTGATCGATGCCGGCCTGGGATACGCCGCAGATGCGAAGACGGCTATTCGCGTCGGGAAAGAATTCGAGCAGCTTGGCATCTTCTGGCTGGAGGAGCCATTTCTGCCCGACGAGCTGGAGGCGTACGCCCAGCTTGCCGACGAGGTGAACATCAAGGTCGCCGCTGGAGAAGAGGAGACCACGCGCTGGGGTTTTCGGGAGCTTGTCGAACGCGGCCACGTCGACGTGGTCCAGCCAGATGTCACGCGCTGCGGAGGTATTTCCGAGCTGCTCCACATCGCGCGCCTTGCGCAGGAACGCGGTCGGGCGACAGTTCCGCACGCCTGGAAGAGCGGCATTATCAAAGCTGCGTCGTTGCACGTGAACGGGGTGTTGCCAGACGCCTGGTTCCAGGAGTACTGCGTCGCGGAAACGCCACTGAATACGCGCCTCACGCGACAGACGTTTCCGTTGAAAGACGGGTATGTGGACGTTCCGTCCGTGCCCGGGCTGGGCGTGGATCTGGACCCGGAGATTCTCGAGCAGTATGCGGTCGGAGCCAGGCCCATTCCAGTATCTGCATGACCACCCGTGCTGGAATTGCTCGCGTAGACATCACCCCGCCGCTGGGTTTGCCGCTGCGTTGCTGGGCGGCCCGCACTGCCCGCGCCAAGGCGGCGCACGAGCCGCTGCTAGCGCAGGCGCTGGTACTCCAGGACAGTGCGGGCGGGCAGGTCGCGATCGTCGCGATTGACCTGCCGCACATTGGGCGAGGATTGACCGACGAGGTCCGCCGCCGGGTGCACGCGGCGACAGGAATTCCGGAGTCAGCCATCCTGCTGAACGCCTCACACACGCATGGGGGTCCGCCGCTTGATCTCGGCGGTGGCGTGAGCTGGACTCCGCAAGATCCCGAGTACGCCACCTACGCGGCGCTGTTGCCGGACCTCATCGCAGGAAGCGTGTACGGAGCGTTTCATGGCATGCAACCAGTGCGACTCGGCTCCGGCAGCGGTCGTGCTGAGGGCATCTCGGTCAATCGCGTACACCACGAGGATGGTGTCGATGACTCCGTCCAGGTGATTCGAGTGGACTGCGCAGTTGGCAAGCCGTTGGCGATTCTGGCGAGCTTTGCTTGTCACGGCACGTGCATGGCCGGTCACGTGCCGGATTGGAACGCGGATTTCGTCGCACCTCTACGTTCGTCAGTACAAGCTGCGCTGCCCGGAGCCGAATGCATGTTTCTGCAAGGCTGTGCTGGCGATGTTGCTCCCTGGGACTTCTGGATGGGCAACCCGCACCCGCGTCAACATTCGTATGCGAACCGCGACGAACTCGGCCAGCGCCTCGCAGCCGAGGTCGTCCGTATCGCCTCGGCGGTGACGTCATCTGATGGAGAGCGCATCAGGAGTGCATCGGTCATGGTCCCGATGCGACGGCGACAAGTCCCGTTCAGCGATGACGAGCTAACGGCACTGCAGCGCGCGTTCGCAGCGCGAACCGAAACATATCCGGAATTGTGGCCGGAGCACGTCCATACCGTGAATTCGGCGCAGCTCGCTCCAGTACCGTATCAGCTTGGTGCTGTTGGAATGTACCGCAACATACGCGCCCGCCGCGAAGAGCCGCTTCTCGCCGAGGTCCAGGCAATCGCGCTGGGCGATGCGGCCATCGTCGCCAATCCATTCGAGCTCTTCAACAGTCCTGGTGTGGCAGTCCGCTCGTCAAGCCCATTCCGTGGCGCCACGATGGTTCTCGGATACAGCAACGATTATCTGGGCTACCTGCCGCGGACAGAGGACTTCTTGCAGATTGCCGATGTCCCGCTCGAAGAGATCCTGGACCAGGATCGCTATCGTTGGGCGTACGGGATGACCAACACGCATGTGCAAGTTGGCGAGCTCGACAAGCTGATCGAAGGCAGCGTTAGCGTACTCCAGGACGTGCTGCCAGAAAATGGTCGAGCACGTTCCGCGTAATTCGCGACACGCCGTTGTCCACCAGGATCGAGGCCGGCCACGTAATGGAACCAACCGAGAAGACGTCGCCGCCATTCGGTGTTTCGAAGTGAATCATCTCAGCACCGCCGTCGTCTACGTTCGTGCCCTTGGCGAGGAGACGAGTTCCAGGCGGAGATGAGCGCGTGCGCTTGTCGGTTTCATGGCCGGACGCGCCACCGGGTACGCGCTCGTGCAGACTCGCCGCGCCAAAAATGTCGCCGCGACACAGGCCGGTGCTGGCAAACGCCCAGTGGCTCTCGTCCACGACCCGGTACGGTGCCGCCGTCATGGCTCCCGAATTGGTGAACATCACGCCGAGAACCGCAGCCGTTGGCTCAAACGACCGGTGCATACGGTTTTCGAACGGTCCGCCTGGATCCTCGTCCTGTGTTCGAAAGTGGAGTGTCGAATCGTTCAGGAACTCAACCTCGCATTCGAGGCCATTGCCGCCCAGATAGACGAGTCGACCGCCGCGCTCGAACACCCAGGCCTTCACTGCCGAGTACATTTGCCGGGACCAGTACTCCGGATGGGTGTGGATGACCAGAGCCCGATAGCGATCGAGGTCGAGCGTGCCGTCGTGCAGCTGGGCTTCGGCGTACAGGTCGTAGCGGAAGCGCTCCCGCTCCAACCAGCTGTACAGCCGCCACTCGGCGGCTGCCAGGTGACATGGCTGGCGACCCCGAATCGGGTGAGTCGGTTGTTCGCCTCGAAGAATCTGATTCAATGGCTCCGGGCGCTCGAACGAAATCGGGAGATAGTCTTCGTCCGGGAAGCTGTGCTCCGCCGGGGTGCCTTCGCGATACCGCAGCAGATCCTGGTGTGCGACAACGGTCGGATAGTCCGGCAGTCGCGACGCGTTGACGTAATTACTTCGACCACCAAAGTTGTTGTAGGCACTCCACGTGTTGGTTGACGCGAGGACGGCCAGGTCACAGGTTGGCGTGCGCGGAGCCACCACCCATGGGAACGAGAAGAATGCACCGGATTCACCCTCGGCGAGAAAGTAATAGAGACCGGTTTCGTCCGGCGCGACGATGCTGCCGCTGTCTCGCCAATGCACGCCAGTCTGCGTGAAGTCGCCATCCGGCAGCACCTGGACCGTGGCCCGCGGGCCGTGTTCGTCGAACCAGCCAAGCACCGTTTCGGGGCCGGTTTCACGACCGCAGCGCACCAGAGAGAGCCGATAGGGTTCGGGGCTGTGCA
>JAFAZN010000351.1 GCA_019239775.1 Chloroflexota bacterium | reverse complement strand
CCATGGCGGACACCACTGCAGTGGGCAGACATCACCTCCGTGGCGGACATCACGTTCGCGAGGACACACTCCGTGGGGCATCACTGCGTTGGCAGACACACTCCGTGGGGCATCACTGCGTTGGCAGACACACTCCCTGGGTGACATCACTCCGTGAGAATCACCACCGTGGTGGGATCACGACCGTGGGCGGCAGCACCTCCATGGGACATCACCCCGTGCCGCGGCATCTCCTCCGTGTGGACGCCACTCCCATGGGACATCACTCCAGTGCCGCGGCAGCACCTCCGTGTGGACGCCACTCCCGTGGGGCATCACTCCGTAGGACAAAACTCCGTTCGGAGGTAGGGACATGTCCGTGGGACAACCCACCCGTGGGGACATCACTCCTGTGGGGACAGGACATCACACCCCGTAGGCAACACGCCGAGGGTGCATGCAACCCGAGGCGCGCGTTGCGAAGCTAGTCGGATGTGCTCGCCGCCAGCCACCGCTCGCGGCGGCGTGGATCAAGATTGCGCGAGTCTTCGCCAAAGCGCAGCGCCAGCACGTCGAGCAAAACAAGTCCCACGAAGAGCAGCAGCAGTTCCATAGCCCCAGTCTCCTGCCGCTCGACTGATCAGTCCAACGATCATCTATGATTGCAATAATCATGGCCACTAATGTTTGGTCGCAGATCGAGCTGCGCCATCTGGCCGCGCTTACGGCCGTCGCCCAAACAGGGGCTTTCGGCAAAGCGGCCGAGCAGCTGGGCTACACCCAATCGTCGGTGAGCCAGCAAATCGCGGGGCTGGAGCAGCTGGTGGGCCAGCGGCTGCTCGAGCGCTCGCGCGGCTCCAGCGTGGTCGACCTTACCGAGGCTGGCAAGCTTCTGCTGCGGCATGCCGAAGCCATTCTGGCGCGGCTGCATACCGCCGAAGCGGACTTCGCCGCCTACGCCGCGGGCACTGCCGGCGAGCTCCGCGTTGGCGTCTTTCAGAGTGTGGGCACGCGCATTCTGCCCGACCTCCTGCGCGAGTTCCTGGCGACGTGGCCGGGGGTGCGCATCAGGCCATTCGAAACCGATGACGATCAGGCGCTGCTGAGCGCGATCGAGCAGGGGCGGCTCGACGTGGCATTCGCCATGTCACCATTGCCCGAAGGTCCGTTCACCGCGCTGGAGCTGCTCCGCGATCCCTACGTCCTGGTGGTGCCAAGCTCATGGCCGCTGGCGGCGCGCGCTGGCAACGGGCCCGTCTCGGTAGACGTGCTGGTGGATATGCCGCTGGTGAACTTCGAGACGTGTCGCACCGCGGTCCGCGTGGAAAACGAGCTGCGCCGGCGAGGGCACGAACCCGAAGTGGTGTTCCGATCGGACAACAACGGAGCGGTTCAGGGGATGGTCGGAGCTGGAATGGGCATGGCGATCATGCCCAGGCTCACCATCAATGAGCACGACGACCGCGTCAGCGTTCTGCAGCTACCCTCCGATTTCCCGCCACGCGTGGTCTGCCTGGTGTGGCATCGCGAACGCTACCGCTCCCCCGCCGCCATGGCCTTCGCCGAAGCCGCCCAGCGCTGGTGCGATCGCCACGCGTTGGAGCAACACGAGCCATCGCACAGCGTGAGGTCTGAGGCGGCAGTAGCCTGAGCACATGCGCATCTCGCGTGTCGACGTCTTTCACTGTGATGCTGGTTGGCGGCCTTGGACCTTCGTCAAAGTCGAAACCGACGAGGGGCTGGTGGGCTGGGGCGAGTGCAGTGACAGCCGCAATCCACTGGGCGTCGCCGGCTGTGTTCGGGACTTCACGCCACTTCTGCTCGGCGAAGACCCGAGAAATGTCCAGCGCCTGTACTGGGACATGCTGCGCACGGCCCGACAAAACCTCGGCGGCGTTTCGCATAAGGCGATCGCTGGCATTGAGCTCGCCCTCTGGGACATCACGGCCAAAGCGCTAAGCGTGCCGGTGTACCAATTGTTCGGCGGTCCCCTGCGCGACAGAATGCGCTTGTACTGGTCGCACTGCGGCACCACGCGGGCAAGACATGGAAAGGCACTCGGCCTCCCGCCGCTGCAAACGTACGACGACATCGTGAACCTCGGTCGCGAAGTGGTGTCACGAGGCTTCACAGCCCTGAAAACGAATATCGTCATTCCTGGTGAGCCAGCCACCACATACTTTCCGGGCTTCGCACAGGGCGCCGGTTCCACCGACGGCGTGGTGACTGATGAAATTCTGGACCGCATCGACCAATTGATTGCGGCCTTCGCGCAAGGTGTGGGCGCAAGCGTCCAGGTCGCGCTGGATTTGAACTACAACTTCCGGCCGGAGGGCGCTGTCAAAATCGGCCGGTTGCTCGAACGTTACAACATGCAATGGATCGAATTCGACACCTGGGATCCGCAGGCCCTCGTGCAAATCAAGCAGTCGATTCCGCAGAGTCTGGCGTCGTGCGAAAGTCTGGTGAGCACGCGTCAGTACCGTCCATTTCTCGAGCTTCGCGCCGCGGATACGGTCATCATCGACGTGCCCTGGAACGGTTTCGGGCAGGCATACGCGATCGGCCAGATGGCAGACGCGTACGAACTGACGGTTGCGCCGCACAACTACTACAGCCACCTGGCGGACCTCCATTCCATCCACCTCTGCGCGGTATTGCCAAACGTGCGGATCATGGAGATCGATATCGACGATGTCCCGTGGAAGTCCCACCTGGTCACGTGTCCGCCGGTGATCGAAAACGGTTCCATCCAACTCCCAACCGGCCCCGGCTGGGGCGCCGACATCAACGAAGATGTGCTGTCGGAGCACGCGTGGCAGGCCGCGACGGTGCTCGCCGGCTACTGACTGCGCCCGATACTTAGAGCTTCAACGCACCTTCCTGCAGACCGCGCATGTACCAGCGCTGGGTGAAGGCAAAGGCGGCCAGACCGGGGGCAATAGCCATCACGTAGACGGCGGCGATACGGGGCCAGGCCCACTGACCCATGCCGCCGAAAGCGCCAGCCAGTACCACTGGCAGCGTGCGAACCTCCTGGTCGTTGGTCAGCGTGACTGCCAGAAGATATTCGCCCCAGGCGCTGACGAAGTTCACGATGATCACCACCACAATCCCGTTCCGGGTAAGCGGCAGAAGGATCTCCAGTAAGGTGCGCCAGGCACCGGCGCCATCAATTTTCGCGGCGTCCACCAGCTCGTGCGAGATCTGCTCGAAAATGCCGCGCATGATGAACACGCTCAACGCGAGGTTCAATGTCACATAGGGCAAAATCAAACCGGCGGTGGTGTTGATTAAACCGAGTCCGCGCTGGATCTCGAAAATCGCAATCAGTGACGTGACGCGTGTTGGAAAAAACAACGACGCCACCAGCAGCGCCAGCACCAATGCGCGCCCGGGCAGCGCCAAGTGCACCAGAGCGTAGCCACCCAGGATCGCGCACGCGGTAGTAATCACAATCGTGGCGGAGGTCACCATCACGCTATTGAGCATGTTCCGACCAAGTGTCGGAATGTTGTTCAACGCGTACGTGTAATGGCTGAAATCAAACTGGTTCGGCCAGAATCCGGGGCGGTACGCATCTGGAATGGATTTGATGGACAGCAGCAACACCCACGCCAGCGGCAGCAGGATGATCAACATGAAAAAGATCAGAATGACGTGCCGCAGGATCGTGCCCGCTGACACACGCCGGTAGGTTTGCGTGCCAGCGTTAATCACGGGACCGGAACACCCAGAACAGTCCGCCAACCACCATCAGCATGGCGGCGGCGCCAATCCAACCGATTGCGGCAGCGTAGCCCTGGAACCAGTCGCCCAATTGAAAGGCGGTGTCCCACATGTAGACGGTCCACGTATACGTCGGCAGGGCGCGATTGAAACCACCCAGGATCAGGTACTCGTCGATGACGGCCATCGCCGTCCCGAAGCGGAGTACGACGAGGACCAGCAGGATTGGCCGCAAGCGAGGGAGCGTGACATGGTAGAAGAGGTTCCACTCGTTAGCTCCGTCAACTCTTGCCGCTTCGAATAACTCTTTGGGAATTGCGGCCAGGCCCGCCAGATAGAACATCGTGTGGTACCCGAGGCCCCACCACACCTCCATGATGGCGATAGCTGCCAGCGTGAGTTTCGGATCGCCTAGCCATTGCGGTGCAGCCTGGGCGGTGGTGACGTGGGCTTGCACAAGCAAATAATCCACCGGACCAATGTTGAAGTTATAGAGCCACTTCCAGAGGACGAAAATGAGCGGGCCCGGGATGACTGCTGGAATCAATAGGATCAGCCGATAGGTGGTGGCCAGGCCCGAGTGGGTGACACGGTCCACCAGGATCGCCAGCAGCATCGGCAGGAAGATCATGCCTGGCAGGAAGAGAGCAGTGAACGTGGCCGCTCTCAGCAGACCGGTCCAAACCAGCGGGTCTGCGAAGGCCTGGATGTAGTTTTGCAGGCCTACCCAGTTGACGGTCTGATTGGTGCGCAGGAAGTGGAAGTCGGTGAAGCTCATCCACAACACGCGCAGGATCGGGTACACCTGCCAGCCAACGAAAAACACGATTGTTGGCAGCAGGAACACCCACGCCGAGGCGCGCCGCGCAAGCGTACTGGCCTGCGCGGCGGCTGCGCCGTGCCGCAACCCTACCGCGGTGGTGGAAGCCACGCGTTAGTGGTTAGCCGCTTTGTTTGGCCTGTGCCTGAACCGCATCGAAGGCAGCCTGCATGGCCACCTTTGGATCCGACTCTTCACCGGTCAGATATTTCTCCCAGTACGGCTGGCCGATATTGAACTGCGTGAGTCCGAACTTCTGGTTCGGAATTGCCCGCGCAACTTTCAACTGATCAAAGACCAGCGGCACCCAGTCCTGCATCCAATCCGGCTTCTGCGCATCCCAGCCGGCGTAAATCGACTGGTAGGAGGGCAACTGGCCAGGGTGTGCCACCGGCGTCCCAGCGATGGAGTCGCGCCAGATGCTCTGGCTGTAGGTCAACTGCTTCATGTATTGCGCAGCCTGGTCTTTATTCTGTCCGTACTTGAACAGGCATGCGCCGGTGGTCCAGAAGACCGTTGCACCCTCGCCACCAGCCGGCTTCGGCAGCGGACCGAGCTGGAGCTGGTTTGGATCCGGCCACGTCGCGGCAAAACGCAAGGGCGCATTCTGGTATTTCACAAAATACGTCGCCTGCTGCGCGGCAAACGCATTTTCATCCGGCGTGTCGTTCACACCACCGTCCGTATTGCCCGGGTTCAACACGTTCGGCGCCGACAGATCCTTCATCTGCTTCATGATTTGCAACGCCTGAACGGCCGGATCGCTGGTGAAATCGAAGAACAAATCGGACGTATACGCCTGGGTGCTGATGCTGTGCGTAATTGGCGCCAGCGACCGCCAGCCATGGGCGTCGAAAACGACGCCATAGGGCGCCGCGCCGCTGGTGACAACCTGCTGCGAGTCCGCCAGCACATCATCCCACGTGCCTGGCATTGACGTAACCCCGGCCTGAGAAGCCTGGCCGGCGTTCCACCCCATAAGGGTGATGTCGAGCAGGAAGGGCCAGCTATAGAGCTTTCCGTTCACGGTGCACTCGTTGCGGATTGATGGGATCAGGTCGTTGAGCACGTCCTGCGGGATGTAGTTGTCCCACGGCTCGATCACATCAGCCTGAATCAACGCCGACATCTCCACGAAGGGAGTCATGCCCACGTAGACGTCCCACGTGCTGTTCTTGTCCTTCGCTTCGGCGACGAAGCGGTCGATGCCGAAGCCCTGGACAGGCGCGATCTGGAAATTCAACGGCGCGGTGGACTTGAAGGCGTCGTTGATCTGCGGCAGCGACGGATGCAGGTCGACGATCCACTGATAGAAGGTCGGAGTCAGCGGTCGCGCCTGGGCCTGCTGCGCGGGAGCCGCGAACTCCGGGCTTGCAAAGCCAGTTACCGGAAGCAGCGACGCTGCTAACAAACCACCCGCCACGGGGGCACCAACCTCGACGAGGAGTTGTCTGCGGCTCAGCCGACGCTGTGGCTCGGGAGTAAACGCGTTTCCCATGGACCGAGAACCTCTCTTCAATGGGATGTTGAGCGGGCATGCTACGCCGCTGCGTTAAGGATGTGTCAAGATTGGCGCCTGTTTGTGCTCAGTCCAGCGAGGTGAGCGCACGGCGGCCGTCGACCGGCCACAGGCTGAGCTGGTCGCCACCCTCCCACACCACCAGCGCAGGGTGCAGGTTGATCGCTGGATCGATATGGCCCGGAATCATGAGCACCGTGTCGCCTACTTCCAGCGACGTCCCGGGCGCCACCGCGAGTCGCGCGTGCTCATCTGAAAGGCCGAGCACCCGTAGGCCCGCTCGCACAGGCCGTGGCATGCCACCTTCGACGGTGAGCTCTTTCAAACCGGCGTTGAGCACGCCACTTTCGGAGGACCGGCGGCTGATGACTGTTGCCGCGCAGTACAGCGCAGGCTCGAACGGCAGGTTCAGCGAGCCGTACTCCGAGTCCATGAGCACATACGAGCCGGCCTGAATGTCGGTCCAGACGCCGGTCTCCTCGGCCAGGTCCCAGGTCCCGCTGCCACCGCCGGAGATCACCTGGCATTCGAAGCCTGCTTCCTCCAGGCGTGCGCGCTCAGCGCGCAGCACCTGCGCCGCCTGCCACACCATCGTCCGACGCAGCGCGCGGTCATCTTTGTGCACCGCGTGGCCCTCATAGCCCTGCAAGCCTTCGAAGTCGAGCCGCTTGGACGCGTTTGTGGCGCGCGCGATGGGCACGAGTTGATCGCTGCCGAGTGGGAGGCCGCAGCGACCCATGCCGACGTCGATCTCGATCAGCACGCCAAAGCGCACTTGCTGTTCGGCTGCCGTGCGTGTGAGCGCGTTCACGTGCGCAAGCGAGTCCACTGCCACGCTCACTTGCGCTTGCCTTGCCGCTCGGCTAAGCGCTCGCAGACCTTCGCGGTTGATCACCTGGTTGGCAACCAGGATCCGCGGGAAACCTTCGTGGGCGAGGACCTCGGCCTCGTGCGGCGTGGCGCAGGTGACGCCCACGCAGCCGCCCGCTGCTAACTGTCGCCGCATCAGCTGGGTGCATTTGTGCGCCTTGAAGTGGGGCCGCAACTTCACCGGCGCCTTCGCGTAGTAGTCCGCGGCGCGAGCGATATTGCGGTCCGCCGCGGCGAGGTCCACCAGCAAGCACGGGGTTGGCAAGCGCGCTAGCGTCTCCGGCGGAATGGCCTCCGGCAGCGTGGCACCCCGCGCGCGCTCCAGCGATGTCGTCATGGGTCTACCCCATAGTAGGTTCGGCTGGCCGTCGGGAGGTAGCGGCGCATACCCTCTGGTGCACGCGCATGGACGTTCTCGAGCACGCACCTGACATGTTCGGCGGCATCATCGTCGAATCCGACAAACTGCCGGCCGATGCCGACGCCTTTGGCAAGCGCTTGCAGCATTCGCTCGGGGCCTGGCGCGCCGACGGCCGCCGACTCGTCTGGATCGACGTCCCGATCCAGTTGGCGGAGCTTCTCCCGGTCGCAACCAAAGCCGGCTTCGTCTTCCACCATGCCAACGAAGGCGATGTGATGCTGGTGTGTCGCCTGGTCGAGGACGCCTTTGTGCCGATGCACGCGACGCACTACATCGGTGTCGGCGGCGTGGTCATCAACGACCGGCGTGAGCTGCTGGTGGTGTGCGAAAAACATCGGCGCAGTGCAGCGCCGTACTACAAGCTGCCCGGCGGTGCGCTCCAGCCTGGTGAGCACCTGGTGGATGCCGTCCTGCGTGAGGTCCTTGAAGAGACCGGCGTGCAAGCACGCTTCGAATCGCTGGTGTGTTTTCGGCACTGGCACGGCTATCGGTACGGCAAGTCCGACATTTATTTCGTCTGCAGGTTGTCGCCCCTTTCGCAAGATCTCACGATGCAGGCGGAAGAAATCGAAGAGCTGCTGTGGATGCCCGTCGACGACTACTTCGCATCGGACCTGGTAAGCGTGTTCAACAAACGCATCGTGCAGGCCGCCCTCGGCAGCCAAGGGGTCGCGCCCGAATGGATCGACGGCTATGGCGATCCAGCGCGATACGAGTTCTTCATGCCACCCGGCGAGGGCGCCTAACGCGAGGAGCCTGCTACCACAGGGATGCGCTGCCGCGCAGGAGGCGCACTCGCGGCGGGCACGGCGGCGTGTTCGGCCTGCTCCTCCTCGTCGCGGCCGTACCACGAGAGCACCGCCCCGCCAAGCGCAATCACACCCGCCAGACCCCACATCAGCCGGTAGCCGAGCATCTGTACGTCCGCCGGTAGCGAGGTGACCGCCTGTGACAGGCCAGAGTCGGACGAGTCGGACGCACTGTCGTCGGGCACATCCACAATCTGGTCATCCGAGGTATCGGTGTCCAGCAGCGACGTCCCGGTCCCAGCGACGTTGGTCACCCCGGTCGCGGCCTGCAGCTGCGAAACCGCCTGCGCCGCCGGAACGTACGGCTGGATCACCACCGCGGGCTTCAGCCCATTACCCGCGGCCGCCGGCGTCGGCACAGGCGTGGCGACCGCCGCAACGGGAGCAGGCGAGAGATCCACGTGAATGCCTGCAACCGCCGCGCTTGCCAGTACGACCGCCGAGAACATGGTCACCACACCCGTCTCACCGATCGACTCGCCGAGCTGCCGCGGCAGGTGCTGATAGCCACCCGCCTGGCCCATCTTGTCGCGCGGCACCGAGCCGAACAGCGCGCGATGGTTCGGCGAGCGGAACAATCCAACGCCCACGCCGATCAATGCAAGCTCGGGCACGAGCCAGTCCGGGTTGATCTGTAGCGGCACCACAGTGAGTGCAAGGAGGCCGACGCCTTGCAGCAGCAACCCCAACGAGGCCACCGGACGCGAGCCGACCCGGTCCGCCCAGCGACCACTGAACGGCTGCGTCACCGCGATGGCAAGCGTGGTGGTGATGAAGATCAGGCCGGTCTCGCTGACGTGCAGTCCCTGGACGTTCTCCATGTAGAAGGGCAGGAGGTGGTTGACTGGCGTCAGCGCCAGAAAGCTGATGAAAGCCGCCGACACGGCGACCGAGAAATTTCGGCTCTTGTACAGGCTCAGGTCGATCGTGGGGTCCTTCACGTGCGTCGACACGTAGAAGAACGCAGCCCCGAACACCACTACGCCGGTGATGCACAGCAGGATCTGCGGACTGTCGAGTCCGAGCGTGGGTGCCTGGTTCACGATGACGAGGAAACAGCCCATGGCGAGCACGAACAGGAGTGCGCCCCAGACGTCGAAGGACTTACCCGGGTTGCGTCGGGATGGTGGCACCACCATGGAACCCAGGATCACAAACACGATGCCGATCACCACGTTGACCAGGAACGCCGACCGCCAGCCGAAGTTGTCGCTGAGGAAGCCGCCAGCGACGGGACCGAACTTGAGGCCCAGAGCGACTGCCGTGCCGATGATGCCCAGCACCTGGCCGCGCTGTTTCCAGGGGAACACCGAGACGGCTAGCACACCGCCGTTCGCGGAGATCAGGGCGGCACCCACGCCTTCGATGACCCGCGCCACGAACATGGCTTCAAACGTCGGCATCATGGTCAGCAGACCCGAGCCGCAGCCGAACAGGATCATGCCTGCCAGGAACACGTTCTTGCGTCCGAGACGGTCGCCCATATGGCCCGCGGGCAGCAGCATGCCGATCAGCGGGATCGCATATGAGAGCTCGATCCAGTACTCCAGGTACAGGTTCAGGTGGAACTGGGCCGTGAAGACGGGATTGAGAACGTCGATGATGCCCGTGTCCAGCGTGTTCATGAACACGCCGACGCACACGATGGCAAGCACCACGTAGCGGCTGAGCCAGGTCAGCTCACTAGCCGCCGCCTCAGTGACCTGCCGCGACGGACCTCTGGTTGCAACCGCCCCCGAAAGACTCATAGCGAGCGCCTACTGTCCGTTCGGGTCCACGTTAAACGAGTTGAAGACTACTACGGAGTCGGTTTTGGTCATCGTGCCTACCTGGCCTGATATCGGCGTATCGATGTCCACGTCGAGAAACTTCTGCCCATCCAGTGCGCCCGACAGGTGCGTCCCACCCGGCGCCACGGTCAGCTGCAGGTCATGCCAGCGCGCGAGCGCGGCCGGCACATTGTCCACGACCGAGAGCGCCGTCGCCTGCCCCTGCGTCAGTGACTCCAGCTTCAGCGAGCTCGAATCGGCGTCCATACGCAGCGCCAAATAGTCGCCGTTCGGCTGATAACTGAAGATGATGCCGGCTTCGGTGTCAAGGTCACCGCCAACGATCGCGAAGCGCGTGACGATGGTGCCCTGTGTGAAGTTCGGCACCTTATTGAAGATCGCGATCGGGTAGTAGGCCAGCCCCGGTGCGGTATCGGCGAGCTGATGCACGCTTAATCCTTGGGCTTGCGCCTGCGCCTGAGTGGCCAGGTCATTCTGACCGGTCGTGGCGCTGTAGCGGGTGCCATCCTCGAACAGCACGGGCTTGGTGTCGACGCCATCAGTACCAATCGACCACCACCCGATCGGCGCGTTGAACGAAGTGGGCACCGCGCCGACCTGTTCTTCGGTGAAGTCCTCATTCACCGGACCTGCAGACTGCGCCGCTGCCGCCAGCGGCAGTGCCGTCAACATCAGGCCGAGCCCCACTCCCACCAACACACGTTCATACCTACGCAAGACCACGAACAACATCCTCCTGACGCGAACGGCGCCGATCTACATACAAAAACGTCAGCACAAGCGCGGCGAATATGACCGCCAACGCAATGAAAAACCAGAATGAATTCTCGGAAGGTGCACGAGCGCTGACGGCGGCGGCGCCTACGACTGGCGTGAACGTCGCCTGCAAGCCGCCGGCGAGCGTTGCACGCTCGGTATCGCTCAACTGCATCCGCGAGTCGATCGCGGCCGACCACGCTGGCGGCATGCTGCCGTTCTGGACCGCGTCGGCAGCTTGCGCCGCAAGCGGCTGAGGCAGGTCCCACTCGGACATGTTGAACGCAGCGCGGCCGCTATCGACGTTGTGTTGCACCACCCATGACAATGGCGCGAGGTTGGCGTACCACGACCACCCGGGCGCATTGCTGTGGCAAGCCGCGCACGCGCGCGTGGCAAGATCCTGCGTTTGTTGGCTGTCCCAGGCCGGCGAGCCGGTGGACCGCGGCGCATCGGCCGCGGACTCGTCCTGGTTGCCGACGAGCGCGTTTGGGCTGACGACGGCGATCCGCTGATCGAGGTCCGCGCTGATACTGGCTACGCCGGCGCGCAGCGCCACCAAGGCTGGCGTCGCCGCCGCGGCGTCAACCGGCGAGCCAAGCATTGCCGAGTCAGCCGTGAGCCGGTTACTTAGGAGCCTCGGACAGCGCAGCGGATAGAGCTCCGCAAGCTCTTTCGACACGCCCGCGTGACTCGTCGCGACCTGGCCGTACTCCAGGCGGGCGCCGCCAACGTTGCCAGCTGCCAGGGCGCCCAACGCGCCGTCGAGCCCAGCTTGCATGCCGCCGACCTGCGCGCGGAACGCGCCCATGCTCATGCTGGACTCCGTCCCGGGCGGAAACAAGGTCGGGCACCACTGCGCGGCCACCCCCGTGGTTTGCGTTTGCGGCGTCACGGTGATACTCGTGTGGTCGCGCCCGTACGGGACGAATTGCGCTATCACGAGCGCGGCGCCGATGCCGATCGCACCTCGCCGCAACGTTGGGACGTACGGACTCAGCCACGGCCAGCGGCTACGCACCGGCGCACGCTCGACGCGCACGCTGCCTGGCAACGTGGGCGGTTGCTGGAAGTACCACCACGCACCGATAGCCAACAGCGGCAGGATGCCGTAGAACCACACGGCGGCTCCGTCCGCGCTCGTCTGTAGCGGATAGCCGGGGTACGGCCGCACCGGATCCTCCACCACCGTCTGGCCCGACAGCGCCTCGATCAGCGGTAGCACCTCACGCGCCGTGGTTGCGCGGCTGGTGCCCTGTTTGCCCCCGTATGTGTAGGTCACCACACCGTAGTTGGCGCCACTACTGCCGCCCAGCAGACTCGAGGTGCTCGTTTCCGCATAGTTGATCGTCACGTGCGGCGCCGTGCGCTGCAGCTTCGACAGCACATTGCGCTGCAGATCGAGAAACCGCGCATCGTTGGTCGCCAGGTTGACGTCGACCTTCAGCTCTTTGGGCATCTGCCGCAGCGCGCGGACGTCGGCGGGATTGAACGAGTTGCGCTGATCCTCGGTGACATCCATGTAGATCGGCAGTTGCACCGCGAGCAGCAGCGCTTGCGCAGCGACGCCAGCCACCGCACCCGAACGAAGCAGCTTCTCGCGTCGCGAGACGCCCGGCGGGAGCCACACCACGGTTAGCCCGAGCAGCCCCAGCGCGAGGACAGCTAGCGCAATGGCGGTCGGCGAACCGACCAGACCCTGCTCCAGCCCGCGAAGCGCCGGGGTGAGCGAGAAACCGGCGATGGCGCGCACGAGCCCCGTCGAGGTGTTGCCAGCGAACTCCAGGATCCATGAGCCAATCGTCATCGCCAACGCGACGATGGCCGCCGTTGCGGCCGATTCGGTAATGGCCGCGGCCAGGAACGAGATGCCCGCGATGACCAGTGCGTACAGCGTGTGGCCTAGCAGCACCGAAAGCAGTTCCGGCCAGTACAGGTGTCCGCCAAGCAACAGGCTCCAGATGATCAGCGCGGATGCGGTTGGCACCAGCGCAATTGCCCAACCGACGAACAACGCGACCAGTTTGATGGCGACCAGCCGATACATGCCGACCGGCATTTGCAGGGCGAGCTTCAGCGACCCGGTTTGCTTCTCGTTGCCGATGGCGCGAATCGCTACGAACGGCAGAAGGAACGTGTTCATCAGATACACACCGGCGAACACGCGTACGACGATGCCGTCGAGCGGATTCTGATTGACCGCCAACTGCGGCAAGCGCGCGGCGTTGCCGCTCGAGTCGCTGTACTGGTGGACGGCTTGAATAAAGCTGAAGCCAACCAGCAGGGCGCCAACCAGGACCATCGCCCAGAGAGCGCGGCTGACCAGCAGCTCGCGCACCTCCTTGCCGAGCACGAACCAGCTCAGGCGCAGCTGACGTGAGACGATCAGCCACAGCAGTTCCAGCGTGCGCGAGCGGTCGCTCTCGTTCGCGCGAGAGCCCGCGACGCTACTCGCCGCCGTCGCCACCAGGCACCCTCACCGCGTTCCGACTATAAATGAGAGTTCCATCATCTGCAATGCTGGCCGGCGACGGGTTCTCATTTATACTACGGCTCAGGCGTGAGGGTTCTGCTGGTCGAGCGCGAGGCGGCGATGGTCCGCGTGCTGGAGCGCAGCTTGCGCGGCCACGGTTTCGAGGTGAGCAGCGCGGCATCCGCTCACGACGTGCTGCTACACGCTGGCGACGAGTCGATCGGCCTGGTCGTGTTCGACCTGTCGCCGTTTACGGACGAGCAGTGGGGCCTGCTCCAGGGCCTGCGCGCTGCACGTCCTGACGTGCCGCTGTTGCTGCTGGCAGGCGCTGAGGACTGCCTGGTAAAGCCATTCGCCCTGGAAGAATTGATCGGCCGGGTGCGCCGCAAGATGCCTGGCGGCAACACGCCGCGGCCAACCACGCTCCAGGCTGGCCAGTTGCGCCTCGACCTGGTGGGGCGTTGCGGCTGGTACGCCGATCAGCTGATCGACCTGCCGAGCCGCGAGTTCGCGCTACTGGAATACTTCATGCGCCACCCCGGGCGAGTGTTGTCGCGACAGGCCATCCTGGCCGACGTCTGGGGCTACGACGAGGACCCCGCCTCCAATGTGGTCGACGTCTATGTGCGCTACCTGCGCAATCGGCTAGCACGCGCCGCACCTGAGCGCGCCTTCATCGTGACGGTTCGGGGTGAGGGGTATCGTTTCGACGTGCCTGCGCTGGTGCCTGCATGACTCGCCCGCTGCGCGCCGCTGGTGTCGATGCGGTACCCCGCTCGTCGAGGAGGCCCAGACTTGTCCGCTCGGCCGCGACACGCGCATTGCTCCTCGAGCTCGTCACGTACTTGAACTCACGGCAGTCCGCCACCACGGTCCAGGTTGACGCCCACCGGCGGGACATTGACGCCGCCGCGCTCGCGCTCGAAGCACGTCACGAGCACGCACTCCGGCGGTTCGACCACTTGCAGCGCCGCCTCGAGGGACTCAACGCCCGTGCGGAAAGCCTCCGCCTCGTCGTGGACGCGTTGCGCGAGCCGCCTATGCGCAGAACACCGGGTGCGCCCACCCCGTTGCGACCAACGCCCCCAGAAACACGGAGCTCGCCAAGTGACAAACGCGTGCTGCTGCGCGTGGAGAAGCTGTCCAAGGAGATCGGCGGTTCGGACATCCTCCAGGACATCAACTTCGAAATTCATGAAAACGAAATCCTCGGCCTGATCGGTCCCAATGGCGCAGGCAAGACCACTCTCATTGAATGCCTGGCGAACCTGCGGCCACGCACTTCCGGGATCTTTTACGAAGGCGACGAGGCGCCCGCCGCCTGGGATCCCTCGCATCTCATGTTCTATCTGCCCAATGGGGTCGCGCCGTACGCGGAGCTGTACACCATCGAGGTGCTTACGCTCTTCGGGCGACTGTTCGAGGTCGAGCCACGGCGGTGGGAGCAGATCATCGTCGACGACCTCTCGCTTGCGCCGGTGCTGCAGAAGAAAGTTGCTGCACTCTCCAAAGGCAATTTGCAGCGGCTGCTGATTGCGCTGGCGCTGATGTCGCCGCAGCCGTTGCTTGCGCTCGACGAGCCGTTTGATGGGCTCGACCTGCATCAGACGCAGGCGATGATGGACATCCTGCGGCGCCTCCGCGCCTCGCATCGCACGTTGCTGTTGTGCATCCACCAGCTCACCGATGCCGAGCGCATCTGCGACCGCCTGCTACTGCTGTCGAATGGTCGCCTGGTGGCGATCGGCACGCTGGACGAGCTCCGCGAGCGCGCCAGCCTGCCCGACGCGAGCCTCGAAGACGTCTTCCTGGCCCTTACCGGCCGAAGATGATGAGGCTCTCATAATCGGGCCATTTGTCACCCGTGTAGAGATTTCGGCTCAAAGGTTCAACCCGCCGAGGGTCCTCACCTCCGAGGGTCCTCACCTCCGAGGGCAGCAGCACAAAACCTCAGCGGTACTGCGTCAGCCCCTCGAACTGCTTGTGAAAGTCGGGTCCAAGGATCTCTTTGAGCCGCTCTTGCTCCATGTCGCGATGCTCTCGCGCTTTGGCAGCCACTTTGTCGGCGATCTCGGCAGGGATCACCACGACGCCGTTCTCATCTCCGTGCAGCAGATCGCCCGGGTGCACCTCCATCCCGTCGATGTTCACCACGGCGCCGACGTCATAGATGCACGGCCGACCGTGCGCCACGACCAGGCCGCGACCGTAATAGTGGAACCCGCCGAGCGCGTTGATCTCGCGGATGTCGCGCAGCCCACCATTGGTGACCAGCCCAACGGCACCGACGCGCTTCATGGTCGTGGCCATCATCTCGCCGGCATGACACGCCAGGTGAATCTGTGAAGGATCACCGTCATCGCCGATCACGACGACCGCCGGCCAAGGCTGCAGCTCGTGGATCGCCCGATAGAGCGACGCATGCTCACGACGGTCTTTGTCTTCGGTGGTGCTGTCGCCGCGACACGTTACGGCGTAGCCGAGCATGAAGCCGGCGTCCGGCGTCAGGCAGCGCACGTTTGATCCGACGTAGCCCGAAACCCGCGGGCGGATCTCGAAATATTCGATAGCGTTGGCAATCGTGGGGCTGTCGATAGCCCGCAGCTCCTCAAACTGTTCACGCGAGAGAGCGGCCATAGCCGCTCCAGCTTACCCGCGCCGCCGCGCCACAGGTCGCGTATCGAGCCCGAAGACGCCTTCGACGATGCCGCTCAACTCGGCTGGGATCTCGACCTCGCGGTCGGGTGCCCGAAACTCTGTGCCATCGGCCAGTCGCTGTTGGACCAGGTTCACGCCGAAGGCACTGCCGATGTCGGCGGCGCGGCCTGCCACGCGGACCGTGCGACGCGCTGCGCTGGACTCCACCACTTCGAGTTGGTGTGAACGCGCGAAGTTCTCTACCCGCGCGATGGCCGAGGGATCAGCCCCGTACGAGGCGGCGAACTCCTCGCGGCTCATCGGCCGGTCGAGCCGCGCCTCCAGCTCGGTGAACGGGTGGCGCGGCGCCAGCGTCAAGCTGACCTCGACACGCTCGTCGGGATCGACCGGTCCTATCGGGTTAGCCGGCGGAGGTTGCACCGGCCTGAGCCGAAAGGGCCGCCGCCAACTTCGCACCATCGGGTCGTCCGAGTCCGGTGCAGGGATCCCAGCCAGGGCCGGCGTTGAAACCGTTATTGTTGCCCTGGGTGATATCCACAAAGCCGCCCGCCGAGACGTTCACTGCATACATGAGCGGATTGATGAAGCCCATAGGTTTAGCAAGCTT
Organism: Chloroflexota bacterium; assembly: GCA_019239775.1. Lineage (GTDB taxonomy): Bacteria > Chloroflexota > UBA6077 > UBA6077 > CF-72 > CF-72. Next base: position 7,043 of record JAFAZN010000351.1, on the reverse strand, counting down.
CTGGTTCAGCAGCGCCGTGAGCCCCGCCCACAGCGGAGCAACCGCGCTGGTCCCGCCAATCGTGGTCGTCTGGCCGTCGACGCGCACCACGTAGCCGCTGAGCGGGCTGGCATTGCCGGCGACGTCGGGCACCCCGCGCGTGGTCTGACCCTGATAGGCCGATTGCCAGGTGGGCCGGGGGAACAGGGTGCTGAACCCGCCACCGGTTGCGCCATCGCCCGCATCGTTCCACACCACTTCGCTCGAAATCGCGTTGCCAGTCACGGTGATGTGCGTACCGCCGCAGCCAACCACGTGTGGACTGGAGGCCGGGAAGTCCGCATGGTTACCGGGCTGCGAGCCCGCACCTGGCGGGAAATCGTTGGCGCCGTTGTCGCCAGCCGCGCAGTACACGCTGACGCCCATGGCGGCCGCGGCCTGGAAAGCCTGGTCCATCGCCTGAACTGACGCGTGCGTCCACTGGACCTCGGGCGATCCCCAGCTAATAGAGATGATCGAGGGGCGATAGGTCGTGTCGTGGACGGCGGTGGTGATGGCGTCGATGAAGCCCTGGTCTGTATTCGGCGCGAAGTACACGACGATGGTCGCTCCAGGTGCGACCGCCCCGACAACTTCAATATCCAGCATGACTTCGCCGTCGGCGCTGTTCGGTCCAGCCGGCGCGTTCTTGCCATGGTCCACCGAGACGGAGACCACTTTCGGGTTGGGGATCCCCAACTGTTTGAAATAGGCCGCAAGATCCGTCGCCTTGTAGCCACCGCCCAGCTCGATGATGGCCACGCTCTGGCCCTGGCCGGTGACACCGGTTGGGAAGTCGTACAGGTGGCCAACCTGGGCAGGCGAAAAGGAGGTTCGAGGTGCGGCGGCCAGCGGTTGAATGCCGTCCAGGTCGGTAATTCGCCGGATGTGTGAGCGTGCCGCCGGACGATCGTCGATGCCGAAGACGCCCTGCACGACGTTGGCCAGATCGGATGGGACGTAGATTGGCCCCTGGCGACCGCGGAACGTGCCGCCGCCAGGATGTTCGTAGGCGCCGAGCTCCACGCCAAATGCGCTGCTGATCTGGCTGGCGGTACCGGCCAGCACCACGCTGCGCCGCGCTACGCTCGAATGCACGACCGCAAGCTTGTTCGCTCGAGCGAATGCCTCGACTCTGGCAATCTGCGCGGGGTCGGCACCGAAGCGCTCGGCAAAGGCTTCGCGGCTCAGATGCTGCCGCGCTTGGGGTGACTGTGATGCGAGTCGCTGGACTTCGGCATTCAGCGCGTCCGCTGATTTGGAAGGCAGCTGGATGGTGACCTCGACGCGTTCATCTGGATGCACATCTCCGATTCGTTCCGCGTCGGCGACCGGGCGTTTGTCACTGCCCGGGATCGCCACACGATCTCTTGAAGATTCAGCCATGGGACGTCATTGACCCCCTGAAAAACTGCTCCTGCACTCCCCGCGGACAGCTTACTCTCAACCAGGCCGGAGGAACTGCCAGGGGTCGAAGTCCACCTCGAGCGGTTCCTGGGGCGGGCGCTCGGCTTCAGGCACGTGCTGCAGGTTGACGCGAATGCGCGTCCACGTCGCGCTGCGTCCGCGCATGGAGTCCACCAGGATGTCGTTGGGCGCGAGCATCGGCCACACGTCCGCATGGCGAGCGCGCCAGCGCTCGAGCCCAGCCATGGCCTCTGCCTGAGTCGCCGCGCGAGCAATCTCGATCAAAGGCGCGTTGGTCCTGCGCCTCCCGGTAGGCCCCACCGTCTTCCCTGGTGCGGGCGCGGGCACCGAGCCCGCACGTTCGACCGGGTCGGTCGCGCCCTCGGCCTCCTGGCGCCGCGCCAGTTCGAGCAGGCCGTCAAGTGAGCCTATGCACTCGTCAATGCCTGCACCTGGGTCGCCGATCTCGGCGTATCGCCGCGGCAGCGTGTCAATGGTGTAGGCGGTGGGATCGCACTCCGGCACCTCGTGCCACAAAAGCGGTGCGGACGCGCGCGCCTCGGGCGTTGGCCTGATCGAGTACGCGGAGGCCACCGTGTGATCGCGGGCGTTCTGGTTGTAGTCGACGAAGACGCCGTGGCGTTCCTCTTTCCACCACTTGCTGGTGGCCAGGTCGGGCGCGCGGCGCTCCACCTCTCGGGCCAGGGCTACCGCCGCCCGGCGGACCTCTGGAAACGTCCAGCGGCGCTGGATCCTGCAATACACGTGGAATCCCCGCGAACCGGATGTCTTGGGCCAGCCGACCAGTCCAGCGTCCGAGAGGACGTCACGGGTGACCATCGCAACCTGGCGTACCTGCGGCCAGGGCACGCCGCGAACTGGATCCAGATCAACCCGCAACTCGTCCGGGTGATCCAGGTCGTCGGCGCGAACGGGATGTGGATTGAGGTCCATGCAGCCGAGGTTCACGATCCAGATGAGCTGCGCGGCATCTCGAACCACGACCTCCGCGGCTGTCCTGCCCGACGGGTAGCTCAGCTCAACGGTTTCAATCCAGCTGGGACGTGAGTCCGGCGCACGCTTTTGGAAGAACGGCTCCTTGTCCGCGCCGTTGACGAAGCGCTTCAACGCCATCGGCCGGCCGTCGATGCCTTTGATGGCGCCATCGGCAACGGCCAAAAAGTAGTTGACGAGGTCGAGCTTGGTGTGACCGGTGCGCGGAAAGAACACCTTGTCAGGGTTGGTGATGGTGACCTCGCGGCCATCGATCTCGAGCACCACGCTCTTGCTCGGCACGGCGTCACCTTACCCGTTACAGAGCGTTGGCCGAAGTACAGTATTCGGCAGCATGCAGATCCTCGCCGTTGACATTGGCGGGTCGCACGTCAAGGTGCTGCTCAGCGGGCAGACGGAACCCCGCCGTATAGACTCTGGTCCCGACATGAACGCCGCCGCGATGGTGGCGGGCGTCAAAGGCCTGACTTCTGACTGGCCGTACGATGCCGTCGCGATGGGCTACCCCGGCCAGGTGGTGCACAACATGCCAGCGCACGAGCCCGTCAATCTCGGACCAGGCTGGATCGGCTTCGACTACGCGGCCGCCTTCGGCAAGCCGGTGCGCATCATCAATGATGCCGCCATGCAAGCCCTTGGGAGCTACGAGGGTGGCCGCATGCTGTTCCTCGGCTTCGGTACCGGCCTCGGCTCGGCGATGATCATCGATGGCGAAGTTGAGGCCATGGAACTCGGGCACCTGCCGTGGAAAAAGGGCAAGACCTACGAAGACTACGTCGGTCAACGAGGTCTGGAACGGCTCGGCAAGAAGCGTTGGCGCGAGGAGGTCCAGAAGGTCATCGACACCTTCCGTACCGCGCTTCAGCCCGAGTACATCATCCTGGGCGGCGGCAACGCGAAACTGCTGAAGGACCTGCCGCCTGACGCACGGCTTGGCGATAACGCCAACGCATTCATCGGCGGCTTCCGCCTGTGGGAGCCTGAAACGACCGCGACCGACGGCTCCGCTGCGCCAAAACGTCCGAAGAAGACCGCGTCCTCTGACTAACGTCCGCCGTCACTCGATCCTGAGACGGATCGTCCCTTCCGGCAGAGTTTCCTCCCTCCGGAAGGGACCGCTTCTTCGCGTGAAGGCGTCTAACCCTGCACGAAGGCGAAAGTCAGATCTGTGCCAGGCAGATCATTCGGCCGGCACAGCCACTGTGCATTGCCCGGGCAATACTGGGCGTAGTAGCGGCTCTCAGAGGCCTGCTGCTGCAGATCTGTTGGGACGTTCTGCCCCATCAGGATGGCCTTCAGGTAGTCCGCGAGCAGAATGCTCTCGGTCCCGGTTCCGGCGATGTAGTGCATGATCCCGCGCTGGAAGCGCTGGTAAATGAAGTTCCCGTTCGAGGGATCAGGCGCTGGCTGGGAGATTGGCGCGCCCCAGATGGTGAGGCCACCGGTGGCATTGAAATGCTGCAGGAACCCAACCGACTGCCCGCTGAACGTATCCGGAACGTTCTGGTTGATGAAGTTCACGATGTCCACGCCATAGGTCGGCGAGCTGACCTGCGGGGTGTTGTTCTTGAGCGTGGTGTCAGCGCCCGGGAACGTGCTGCCGTTCACCTTGGTGTACGGGAAGATCTCGGGATCCAGCATGTTGATCAGCGCAGCACCCTGGCCTTGGCAGACCTGAATGATCTGTCGCTGGAACATCTGCACCGGGCAACCCAGGAACGTCATCATGCGCGACGTCGGATAGCCGAAGGTCTCAATGCCGCCGTACTGGTTGAAGAAGTTCCAGACATCGTCGTTGTCGATGCGATACCCGGTCTGGCTGAAGTAGCGGTCATCGTGGACCATCGCGGGCGCATTCGGTACTGGCTGGTTCGACGGAACCGGCGTGGCGGTCGCCTGCGCGGTCGGCTGTGCCGTCGGCTGGGTGGTAGCAACCGGGGTCGCGCCCGCAACCAGGGTGTAGGTCGCGTTCACAACGACGCCGCTGGTTTCGCCAGTCGCGGTTGCGCCGTACTGACCGGCTGCAAGGCTGGCCGGGACCGTGAACGTCCAGGTCACGTTGCCGCTGGTATCGGCGGTGGCAGTGCCAACCGTCGGGCCGTTGAAGGTCAACGTGACCGTCTCACCCGCGCGGAAGCCTGCGCCAGTGAAAGTCACCTGAGCACCGGGAGCCGCCTGCGTGGGATTGAAGGTCAGCGTTGCAGCGCCCTGATTGATGGTGAAGTTCGCGGACGCGCTGTCTCCGTTGGCGCGGCCCTTGGCGAGGATGCCGTACTGCCCGGGCGCAAAGCTCGGCACGTTGAACGCCAGGCTCCAGGTGCCCTGCCCAGTGACGGTCGGCGAGCCGACGGCCTGGCCGTTGAACGACACGTCGACGGTCTCATTCGCCTGGAAACCAGTGCCATTCGCGGTAAGCGTGGCGCCTGGCAGGCCTGAACTCGTCGACAGATTCAGCGACGCGTTTGGCGTGTTGGTCGGGTTCGTGACCGTGGTGGGGTTCGTGACCGTCGTCTGCGACGGCATCGGCGTCTGCGTGTTGGTCGTGGTCTGGCCTAGCGCGGTCGCCGGCAACATCACCAGCAACGCGAGGACGATGCCCAGGGTGAGTAGGACAGATCCCACTCCGACGCGCTGTATGCGCGAAAAACTCTGACGCTCTTTCTTCACAGATTCACCTTCCTCCAACTCGTGGTGGGGTTTTCTCAAATCAACCGCCTCAAGCAGGGACCGGGGCTAAGTGGCTGCAAATTTCGCGCCAACTCGCCTTCGAATACGCAGATCGAGGATTACCATCCCATTACAACGGTGATTGATGCCTTCCCTTCTTGAGACCTCGGCGTGGCAAGCCCTGCAGGTGCACTACGCCGCCATCCGCGACACCCATCTCCGCGAACTGTTCGCCAATGACCGCGACCGCGCAACGCGTTTTTCAACAGATGCTGTCGGACTGCACTTCGACTATTCGAAGCACCGCATCACCGAGGAAACACTGCGCTTGCTGTTGCAACTCGCACAGGAATGTGGTGTTGCCGAGCGTCGCGACGCGATGTTCCGCGGCGAGCACATCAACGTGACAGAAGATCGCGCGGTCCTGCACGTGGCACTTCGCGCCCCACGCGACGCGGCGATCATGGTTGACGGGAACAACGTCGTGCCGGCGGTTCACGCCGTCCTTGACCGGATGGCCGATTTTTCGGAGCGCATTCGCTCCGGCGCGTGGACCGGCTTCACGGGAAAAGCCATCCGAAGTGTGGTGAACATCGGCATTGGCGGCTCAGACCTGGGCCCCGTGATGGCCTACGAAGCGCTGCGGCCGTATACGCGTCGCGACATGAACTTCCGCTTCGTGTCCAATGTGGATGGCACCGATTTCGCCGAGGCCACCCGCGACCTGGACCCGGCCGAGACGTTGTTCATCATCTCATCCAAGACGTTCACCACGCTCGAGACGATGACCAACGCGCATACCGCGCGTAACTGGACCGTGCAGGCGCTTGGCAACGATGCGGCCGTGAAGAACCACTTCGTGGCCGTCTCGACCAACACGGCAGAGGTGGGCAAGTTCGGGATCGATACCCAGAACATGTTCGAGTTCTGGGATTGGGTCGGCGGCCGCTATTCGATGGATTCGGCGATCGGCCTGTCGACGATGCTCGCGATCGGCCCGAACCACTTCGGCGAGATGCTCGGCGGTTTCCACGCGATGGACGAGCACTTCCGAACTGCGCCGTTCGAGTGCAACCTGCCCGTCCTCATGGGCCTGCTCGCGATCTGGTACACGAACTTCTTCGGCGCCGAAACCGTCGCCGTCATTCCGTACGACCAGTACCTCAAACGCTTCCCCGCCTACCTTCAACAGTTGACGATGGAAAGCAACGGCAAACACGTCACGCTGGAGGGGAAGCGCGTAGCGTATGACACCGGCCAGGTCTACTGGGGCGAGCCCGGCACCAATGGCCAACATTCCTTTTTCCAGCTCATCCATCAGGGCACGCGGTTGATCCCGTGCGATTTCATCGCGTTCGAGGCCACGCACAATCCACTCGGCAACCACCACGCTTTGCTGCTGGCCAGCGTGCTGGCGCAGGCGGAAGCCCTGGCGTTTGGTAAGACACCAGAAGAGGTTCGCGCGGAAGGCAATCCGGACTGGCTAGTACCCCACCGCAGCTTCGAGGGCAACCGGCCCTCTACCTTTATCCTCGGTGACTCGCTCACGCCCGAGATGCTGGGCAAGCTGGTGGCGCTGTACGAGCACAGCGTGTTCACCCAGGGCGCGATCTGGAACATCGATTCCTTCGATCAGTGGGGTGTGGAGCTGGGCAAGGCACTAGCCGCGCGCATCGCGCCCGAGCTAGAGAGCGCCGCGGAGCCCGAGTTGCATCATGACAGTTCCACGAACGCGCTGATCAAACGCCTGCGCCACACCACGGTGTCATCCTGACTGAGCGCGCCCTCTTCACCCTGAGTCCCCCGATGGTTCTGCCTCTTCTGCGTGTGCGCTTCGAAGGTACGGATCCTTCGGTCGTTCCTCCCTCAGGCTGACAGAGACCCAATGACACAGGAAAACGAGAGTCGGCAAGCGGCTGCGCTCGAGCAGTACGCGC
>JAFAZN010000201.1 GCA_019239775.1 Chloroflexota bacterium | reverse complement strand
CGTCGGCGCAGCGCACCGCCCTCGGCTGGCTCATTGTGTTCGCGCTGCTGATCGCCCTCCCTCTGGCGGACTCCAACGGCGGCGACCTCGATAACCTGGCCAATGCGGGCACGTACGTCCTGCTGGCGCTCGGCCTGAATATCGTGGTCGGATTCGCGGGTCTCCTCGACCTCGGCTATGCGGCCTTCTTCGCACTGGGCGCATATTCGTATGGCCTCGCGGCGTCGTTCCAGCTCAAGATTCCCTGGTCGGTGCTATGGATCCCGTTCCAATGGCTCGGTCAGGTCAGCCAGGTCCGCTTCGGCACCGGCGACGTTGCACAGCTTCATTTTTCCTACTGGATCATGCTGCCGATCGCTGGCTTGTTGTGCGCGGGTTTCGGAATCCTCTTTGGTGCGCCGACGTTGCGCCTGCGCGGCGACTACCTGGCGATCGTCACGCTCGGTTTCGGCGAAATTGTCCCGATCGTTCTGCGCAACGCCTCATCTATTACCAACGGCGCGCAAGGCCTTCCGGGTGTGCAAACGCCCTCGTTGTTCGGCTTCAGCTTCGGCTTCGATTCGCTGCCCTACTACTACCTGATCATGTGCCTGGTGGCTCTGATCGTATTCGTGAGCTACCGCCTGCAGTTCTCGCGGACCGGTCGTGCCTGGCTCGCGCTGCGCGAGGATGAGCTTGCCGCCGGACCGATGGGCATCGATCACATTCGCTACAAGCTGATGGCGTTCGCGATTGGCGCGGGCATTGGTGGACTGGCCGGCACCTTTCACGTAGCCAAACTCACCACCGCTACTCCGGACATGTTCCAGTTCACCGTCTCGACCATCATCCTGGTGATGGTGGTGCTCGGCGGCATGGGCAGCATCCCAGGTGTCGCGCTGGGCGCGCTGTTACTGACCGTCTTTCAGGGCTTGGTGCTCGGCAGTCTCAGTCAGTGGGCGCACGTGATCGGCAACGCGACCGGCATCGGCCCGCTGAAAACCGTCGACTTCACCCAGGCAAATCAGCTGATTTACGGCCTGGTGCTGGTTTTGATGATGTTGTACCGCCGCCAGGGCTTGATTCCGGCGCGCCGCACGGTTGGCGCCTTGACGGTTGTCGAACAAAGCGCGCAGGCCACGCGCGGTGGCTTCAAACCTACATTCCAGATCGCGGCTTCTGATAGGACTTTGAACCCTGGTGAGCCGCTGCTCAAGGTCGATGGACTCGTCAAACGCTTCGGCGGCCTGGTGGCAGCCGACCACATCGACCTGGTGGTCTACCCGGGCGAAGTGGTGAGCGTGATCGGCCCCAACGGCTCCGGCAAGACCACGCTGTTCAACATGCTCACCGGCCTCATTCGGCCGGACTCCGGCTCAGCCATGTATCACGGCGTGGATATCACCAGGTTGCCACCCCACCGCATCGCCGCGCTGGGCATCACACGTACCTTCCAGAATTTGCGTTTGTTCAACAACCTCTCAGTTCTAGAGAACGTGCTCATTGGACAACATGCCCGGCTCAAAACGGGTGTGGTCGCCTCCGTGCTCCGGACACCTGCCGTCCGCAAAGAAGAGGCCGGTGCGGTGGCATGGGCGCACGACATCGTTTCGCTGTTCGGCAATCGGTTGCTGCCGCGCTTAGAGCACGTGGTTTCAAGCCTCTCGTATGCCAATCGCAGGCGTGTGGAGATTTCCCGCGCGTTAGCCGCGCGACCACAGTTGTTGCTCCTGGATGAGCCCGCTGCAGGTATGAATCCGGCCGAAACCCTCGAATTGATGGACCAGATCAAGAGCTTGTGCAACCTCGGCGTGACGGTCCTGTTGATCGAGCACAAGCTGGAGTTGGTGAACACCATCTCGAATCGGGTGATCGTGCTGGACTATGGCAAGAAAATCGCCGAGGGAGATCCAGCCAGCATTCAGAACGATCCGCTGGTAATCGAGGCGTATCTGGGCAAGCGCCGCAAAACGGCGTGAGGACGTCTGAGGTGGATCAACCAATTCTCAAGGTGGAAAACGTCCACACCTATTACGGTCCGCTGCACGTCCTCAAAGGCGTGAACTACGACCTGTACAAAGGCGAGATTGTCTGCTTGCTCGGTGGCAACGCCTCCGGCAAATCAACGACCATGAAGACCGTCCTGGGACTGGTGAAACCCACGTCGGGACAGGTAGTTTTCGCAGGCGAACGGATTGACCGTCTGGATACGTCAGAGATCATCGCCCGCGGTATCGCGGTGGTCCCTGAAGCGCGCCGAATTTTTCCACGCATGTCCGTCCTGGAGAACCTGGAGCTCGGCGCATTTGTGCGCCGCAGTGACCGGGTAGGCATGCGCTCGGACCGCGACCGCGTCTTGTCGCTCTTTCCGCGATTGGCCGAACGCCGCACGCAACTGGCAGGCACGCTCTCAGGTGGAGAGCAGCAGATGCTGGCGATGGGCCGCGCGTTGATGTCGCGGCCCAAACTCCTGTGCATGGACGAGCCGTCCATGGGCCTGGCGCCACAGCTGGTGGAGCAGGTCTTCGACGTGATTCAGGAGATCAATCGGCAGGGCACCACTATTTTCGTAGTCGAGCAAAACGCCAATATGGCCCTGAGCATCGCCCACCGCGGATTTGTGTTGCAGACAGGCCAGGTGGTGCTGAGCGGCCCCGCCAGCGAGCTGCTCGGCACCGAACTCATCCGCAAGGCCTATCTGGGCGAAACCTGGAGCCCTAATAAGCAGCTCGACAACGTTACCAAGTTGATTTGAACGTCGAAAACTCGTTATGGCTCCCGAAACGTATTTCAATCCGTAATTGCTGAGTAAATCGTTGCTCGCAATTCCCTCCGGATCGGATACGTCGATGAAGGCCGCAACTGCGTCAAAAACACCATGATCAGCTCTTCTTGTGGATTGACGAAGAACGCAGTAGATGCCGCGCCACCCCAGTAGTACTCGCCGGGCGTTCCAATAATCTGCGCCACCGCGTTATCCAGCAGCACCGCAAATCCGAGCCCAAATCCAACGCCTTCGCGGGTTGTTTCACCAGCGAGTTGGCCAACCGTCGCGAGGTCCTTACCACCCGGCAGATGGTTCAACGTCATCAACGCCAGCGTGCGTGGCCCGAGAATCCGCACGCTGTCCAGCTCGCCGCCGCGCAGCAGCATGTTGCAGAAGCGGTAGTAATCAGCCGCGGTTGATGTCAGCCCGCCAGCGCCAGAGAAGTACGTCCGCGGTCGCGCAAAGCCGCTCGAATAGGCGTCGTCCACCAGGACGTATCCGCCATCGGGTGTCGGGCCATAGCACGAAGCGAAGCGCTCCACCTTGGACTCCGGCACGCTGAACGCTGTATCCACCATGCCCAGAGGATCGAGGATGCGCTGTTGCAGGTACTGGTCAAACGGCAAACCGGAGAGGACCTCGCACAGCAGTCCAACGATGTCCGTCGAAATGCCGTAGATCCACTGTGAACCAGGGTCCACCTGGAGCGGAATGCGTGACAAACGCTGCGGCAATTCCGCCAGCGGAAAATCCGAATCTGAACCCCGCAGGCCAGCCTTGCGATACAGCTCGCCTACCGTGGTTTGGGAATCGCGTGCGATGAGGCCGGACGTGTGCATCAGCACATCGCGCACGGTCATCTCGCGCGTGGGTTCGCGAGTGGCCAGGCTGTCGGAGGTGCCGCCGGTGAAAACCCGCTGATTTTTGAGCTCCGGCAGGAATTTGGACACCGGGTCTTCGAGCTGGAACCGGCCTTCCTCGTACAGCATCATCAGTCCGACGCTGGCGATCGGCTTGGTCATCGAGTAGAAGCGGAAGATCGTATCCGCGGCCATAGGCTTGCCGCGTTCGTCGTCCATGCTGCCGTAGGTCTGGAAGTGGACGACCTTGCCGCCGCGGGCGACGAGGCTCACTGCGCCCGGCAGCTTGCCCTCGTCGAGGTAACGCTGCACCAGTCGGCTGAGGTTGCCCAGCCGAGCCGAGGACATGCCGACCTCTTCGGGCTCGGCCTCGAGGAGTTGATCAACATCGCTGCGCGTCGCAATAGCCATGGTGGCGCCCATTGTTCCGCAGCAGCGCAGCGAGCGCCACTGTGGCTTCGCACCGGAGCGGTCACCGACGAGGAAGTTCACCTCCGTGAGGAACACCGCTCCGTCAGGTGACAACACGTCCGTGCGACATCACCTCGTGGGATATCACCTCGGTGGGACATCACGTCCGGGGGACATCACCTCCGTGGGGACATCACGTCCGTGGGGACATCACGTCCGTGGGGACATCACCTCGGTGGGATATCACGTCGGTGGGGACATCCGTCCGTGGGGACATCACGTCCGTGAGGACATCACCTCGGTGGGACATCACGTCCGTGAGGAATCACCCTCCGTGGGGGAAAGACTAAGGCTCTGGCTCCCGCTAGGGGTTTTGTTCAGGGTCTCCGCCCCATCGCGTTATGCTCAAGCGCGAACAGGATGGCTTCCGCCGTAGGTGGACCGCGAACGGCCTCGCCCTACCCACCACCTTCTCTCGGAACTGATGCCCCGCGGGGCGGTGTGCTTGGCCTTCTGCCAGACCTTGCCCGCGATGCCCTGGGCCTGCTCACCCGGGTCACGCGCGACTATGGCGACCTCGTCCGTATCCGCCTCGGGCTCACGCCAGCCATCGTGGTTGGTCACCCAGATCTCGCCGGAGAAGTCCTGGTCACCCGCAACCACGACTATCGAAAAGGCGATGCAGCGCGCCGTCTCGGCTCACTCCTGGGCAAAGGCCTGCTACTCAGCGAAGGCGACTTCTGGCTGCGCCAGCGGCGACTCATGCAACCAGCCTTTCATCGCCAGCGACTGGCCCAAATGGCCGACGCCATGATCGACTCCGCCGTCGACCTGGCCAACGGTTGGCAGGATAACGAGGTGCGGGCGATCAACCTGGAGATGCAGGAGTTGACGCTGCGCATCGTCGGCCGCACCCTGTTCGGCACTGACGTCGGCGAGGACCTCGATCGCATTCGCCACGCGACCGTCGTGCTTGGCGAGCACTTCCGCTCGCGGCTGTACACGTTGCTGACCCTGCTTCCCGACAACGTGCCTACGCCGGGCAACCTGCGCTACCAGACCGCGGTGCGCGACCTGGATGCGCTGGTGTACCGAATCATCGGCGAGCGGCGTGCCACCGACGCATCGAGCGAAGACTTGCTCGGCATGCTGCTCTCGGCCCGGGATGACGCGGGCCAGGGCATGAACGATCGGCAGCTACGCGACGAAGTCATGACGCTGCTGTTGGCAGGCCACGACACCACTGCCCTCGCGCTTACATGGGCGTTCGTGCTGTTGGCCCAGAGCGCGACCGCGCGAGATCGATTGGAGGCGGAAGTCGAGGCCGTCGTTACCGACTGCCGGCTGGTAGCTGCTGATGTCGCGAACCTTCGGTACACGGACCACGTGGTGACCGAGACCTTGCGCCTGTATCCGACCGCGTGGGCGATCGGCCGCGAGGCCTTGCGCGATACGCAGATCGGTGGACAGCCGGTGCGTCGGGGGACCACCGTCTTGATCGTGCCATGGGTGATGCACCGTGACCCGCGCTTCTTCGACGAACCCGCGGCGTTTCTCCCGGAGCGCTGGGACAATGGCCTGTCCGAGCGCTTGCCGCGCTTCGCCTATCTGCCTTTCGGCGGTGGCCAGCGAGTGTGCATCGGCAGCGGCTTCGCCCAACTCGAAGCCACGCTGTTGCTGGCGACCATCGCCCAGCAATGGCGCCTGGACCTGGCGAACCCCGCCGCCGAGGTCGAACCCTGGCCCGTGGTGACGCTGCGCACCAAAGCAGACGTGCCGATGCGCCTTCACAGACGCTGACCTCAGTACCATGACCGGCGATGGACGGTACGATCGCCGTATTACAGAAGGCTCGCGGGCCGTGGGCCTTCCAGCGCTATCCACTTCCTGACCCCGAACCCGGCGCCATCCTCGTCAAGATCAGCTATGCCAACGTCTGCGGCAGCGATTTGCACGTCTGGCGCGGCGAGACGGCACTCCCACCGCAGGGCCGCGCCATGGGCCACGAGATGTCCGGGCGCGTGCTGGCCCTGGGCACTGGAGTCAAAACGGACTCGACCGGCCAGCCGCTCCATGAGGGCGATCGCATCATCTACAACTATTTCTTCCCGTGTGGTCGGTGCATATCGTGCCTGCGCGACCAGCCGGAGTGCTGCCCCAATAAAGCGCGGCCTGGCAACGGGATCCCGGGGAACCCGCCGTACTTCAACGGCGGGTTCTCGGAGTACTACTACCTGCTGCCTGGGCATGTGTGCGTCAAAATCCCGGATGAGATTTCGGACTCGGTCGCCGCGCCCATCAACTGCGCGCTGGCGCAGGTGATCCAGGGGCTGGACAGCGGCGGCTTCCGCCAGGGTGACAGCCTGGTGGTGCAAGGTGCCGGCGGCCTCGGTCTCAACATGATCGCCGCGGCGCGAGACATGGGCGCAGGCCTCATCATTGCCGTGGATGGCATCCCCGGGCGGTTGAAGCTCGCCAAAGAATTTGGCGCCGATCACACGATCGACATCCGCGATTGCCCCACGCCTGCCGATCGCATCGCGGCCGTCAAGGAGCTCACTAACGGCCAGGGCGTAACGCATGCCGCCGACGTGGCCGGAGTCAAGGGCGTGGTGCCCGAAGGACTCGAAATGCTGGTGCACGGTGGCACCTACCTCGAGATTGGCTCGATCGTTGCCGGGTTTGCCTTTCCCTTCGATCCGGACCAGGCCTGCCGCCGGTCACTTCGGCTCATCGGCTTCTTTCAGTACGACCCGCGCATCCTACCGCGCGCCATGGACTTTGTCCGACGCAGTCGCGGCCACGTGCCCTGGGATCAGGTGATCTCCCACACGTTCCCGCTGGAGGGCATCCAGGACGCGTTCGAGCGGGCCGAATGGGTGGGTCGCGATCCGACGCAAGCGGTCATCACCCGCGCCGCCGTAACCCCCTAGCTAGGTCGTATGCGCCTGGGCCAGCAGGCGCGTCAGGTCCCGCAACCGGGCGTGTTCGAGCCGCAAGACTACGTCGGCGAGCTCGTCTTGGACGTCGTCGCTGAGGTGTCCTGAGGTGAGTGCGTCGTACTTGTAGCGCACCTCCTCGCAGGGCATCGGGCGCGAGAAGAAGCCCAGCCAATCGTGTGCGTCGGCGGCGACCGACCTGCCACCAGAAAGCTCCACTACCACACGAACTGGCGTTTGGTCCGGATAGCGCTTGGTGAATTCGTCGTCGCGCAGCGTACGGACCTTGTGCAACAAGGTCTGGACATCAGATCGCATCAATCGTGAGCTCTCAAATTGGCGGGGCGTGACTTCGCCATCCAATAGCGCCACCGCGACAAGGTAGGGCAGGCTGTGGTCAGCCTGCTCCTTGGAGCGCACGTCGTATTTGTCGCCGGCCTCCTCACCGGCACCCGTGATGTCATACGCCTGCTTGAAGACCTCAACCTCGATGCGGTCGATCTCGTCCAGGTGCTCGTGCAGATGGTGCTCGGCTCTCAAACGCAGGACCGTTTCGAGCACGGGTTGTGTGTGGACTTCGGCGTTGTGCGCTTTCAGCGAGCAGTGCAGCGCAATGTCGAGCGGCTCGTGCTCCCAGTCCACGTTGACCGTGCGCTTGAACGCCTTGGGAAAACCTTCTTTGCCGTCGAGGACCTGGAGCGGACCGGTGATGCCCTGCTGCGCCAGGAGGACGCCGGTCAGTGCGCTCATCGATACGTCCGCGGACTGCAGGCCCTTCCAATTGCTGAGGTACTCCGCGCGAGTCACCACCAGTCCCTGCGCCGATGCGCCGGCAATGGCGAGGGCATGCGCGGTGTGTTCGGTGCTCAGCCCCAGAGCCTTCGAGGCGCCGGCGGCAACGCCGTAGGCCAGTTGCACGGTATGGTCGAACCCGGCTTCCTGCACCGGTGCGTCGTGAACCAGCCGACAGAACACCTGGTACGCCACCGCGAGACACGTCAGAAAGTCGCGCCCGCTGAGGTCGCACAACTCGGCGGCAGCCAGCGTGGCGGCGAAGGTATCGCACGGGTGGCACGTTTGGGCCGGGGCCAGGAAGTTGTCCATGAAGTCGAGATAGCGCACGAGCGCACCGTTGAGGAGCGCGGCGCGATCGGGCGGCGCTTTGCCCCCGCCGATGAAAGTGCAAGGTCCGTCTGTGACGTACGACTCGGCGTGACGCCGCACGGCCGCGGTGGGCGGGCTGCCAAGCGCTGCAATCGCGCAGCCGAGGGTGTCCAGCACGTGCAGTTTCAGGCGTTCCAGAGCCTCGGGCGGCACATCCTCGAACACGGCGCGTTGCGTGAAGGCCGCCAGGCGTTCAACCTGGGTCTTCTGGGCGTGCATCTATCTATCAGATCGGCTAGAGCCGCACACGCCGTGCCAGTAGCGCCGTTACACAGCGACTTGCAGTGATCCTGGTGCTGACGCGCCCGCATGCCCTTGCATGCGCAGGAGTCGCCCCGCCAGCAAGCCGAACTGCAGCAGCAGTCGCGTCGCGCCGTCTTCCAGGTCCGCCGACGTGATCTCCTCGATACGCTTCAAGCGATAGAGCACCGTATTCCGGTGCACCCCTAACCGCTCCGCCGTGCGGCGCGTGACGAAGCTCTCGCAGTAGGCTTCGAGTGTAGGGACGAGCTGGCCATCCTGCTTGTCGTCTTCGCTGGCTAGCTTGCCAACCGCGCATTCGTAGAGCGCCCGCAGCTCCGCCGCGCCGGGCTGCCCGAGCAGGAACGTGGCCAACTGCGCCTCGGCGTAACTGGTCAGACGGCCCGCGCCGAAGAGTCGCTCGCTCACGACGGCGGCCTCGGCGGCCTGCACGAGCGCGTGCTCAACCCCACCTGCGTCTGCGCCGCGCCGGCACAACGCGTGACCGATGGTCAGCTTGCCAACTTCCTGTGATAACGCGATGTGCCACTCGGCCACGGTCGCATTCCAGCGATCGACGGTCGAGTAGGGTAGCCACGCGCGAACGTCGTCCACGCCGATACGCACGGAGGCGGCGAGGTCCACCCGACGCCGCATGGCATCCATCAGCAACTCGAGGCTTGCGGCCGCGGGCCGCAGCACAATCGCCCCGATCGCTGTCCACGGACGAGGCGCCACCGACCCAAGCTACCGCGTCGCGCTGCGGAGGTCGTCGGGCAACACGCCCAAATTCAGCCAGCTACTGCGCTGGCACTTTGCACAAGTCAATCAATCAATCGATCAATCACGCGGCCTTCTTGCGGGGTGAGGGGCGGGCCGTCTTCAGAAATTGTTCCAGCCCGTCAGCCTCGTGCCGTACCCGCGCCGCGCGAGCGGCCAGATCGTCACGCCCTTGATCGCGCAGCCACGGCTCGAAATAGCCCGCGG
>JAFAZN010000262.1 GCA_019239775.1 Chloroflexota bacterium | reverse complement strand
CCATAGTCGATCACCACTCGACGTGCGCCGCCCGATGCGTCGGCAAGTTCGATGCGGCTGGGATAACGCACTGCCGCGAACGGTCCGGCGTTCGGGTCTGACCCAGCTTGAACGCTTTCACGCTGGAAGAGCACCCCCGAGCCATCCGGTAACCAGGTAGGCGCACCGAGCCACTCGTTTGCATCGTTTCGCATGAGGAACGGAACCGGCTGCGAACCGGGTGCCGAGAGGTCCAGCCTGAGCAAATCGCCACCGAGCGTGGACTGGCCCTGGCCGCCGAACGGTTCGGAGACCGAAAACACCGCCAGAGACGTGCTTGAGAGTGCGGCCACGTCCATAGCAAATGATGGAGCCGAAAACGTCGTGAGCATGCGCGGTCGGGGCGCTGCAAGATCGACGAAGCCAATCTGGCGGCCGATGACTGCCAGGACGTGGCCGGCGGATGGCGGTGAGGACGTCTGTGCGCTGGTCGGCAGGACCGCAAAGGGTACGTTTGCGCCGAAGGGCAACAGCCAGAGTGCCAAGGTGATGGCGACCACGGCGACGCGGATCCGCAAGTGCGCCCGAGCTGCGCTGGATTGGAATTGGAACACGCGCTGCGACACCCGGCCGGCCTGCATCGTTCGGATTCTGCCATCGGCTTTGCGCGAGTGGAGCGACCAGGGCGCGCGTGCGGGTCCCAATTGTGTCTCGGGCGTGAACTTGTCCGCGGTCGGTGTGGCGTCAGGCGGGGGGCGGTGGCGCGGACAGCACGCGCGGACTGATGAAGAGCAGCGCGAGCCCGATGATCGCTACGGTCAGCGTCTGCGCCGCGATCAGCGACACGAATCGGAGCGTGCCGCTGTACCAGAACGGTTCGGGAAACAGCATGATCAGGTAGTCCCGGTCAGGATCGAACTGCCAGTCGCCATTACGGAATGCGATCTGGTGGAACAACGTCCAGAACGCATCGAAGTTAGCCACCGCGAATGCGCCAACGACGGCAATCGCCACCAACATCAGGCCGACGCTGATCAACATCTCGCGTCCGATGGGCACGCCGCTTCGGTCGATCCCGAAGGTGAGAGCGATTCGTACCAGGACAACAGCCGCGGCGACGATCTGCATGCGAAAGAAGAACTGCACCAGCGCCTGGACGTCCTGCATATGCGCGACTTCGCGTTCATTGAAGAGCGGACGCGACTGTCCGAAGGCGGTCACCTGCATCTGCAGCTGGCCCGGTGGCGCCTGGAAGTAGGCGATGAACGCGTCAGCAATGCGCTGGAGTTGTGGATCGTCAAGCCCAGTGCTGATGCCGACCTGATTGTCGCGGAAGCCCTGGAGCATAAAGGCACGGTCGCTGAAGACAGCGCGCACGCTGGTGCCGATGATGAGCATGGGCAGCAGCAGCACGAAGGCCAGACTGACCACGCCGCGTAGCCACGGGAGTAGGTCGAGCCCCGGGCTCACCCGCGCGGGGACTGCGTTATCCAGGGTTCCGCGACTGGTCGGGGCGGATCGCATGCGTCCTCACGTGTGGAGAGTTGGCGGCCGGCCGTGTCGTGACGCGTCGCCCGCTGGATGCCCAGGGCCTCGTCCAGACGTGGCAGCACGAGCCACGCGCTGGCCAGTCCGAACAGAAGGCCAGTGAAGACTCGCAATTGCCAGGTGCTTTCACGCCAGCCGAAAAGCTGGGTGAACCCATCGAGGGCCATCGGCAAGATAAGGATCGCGTAGGTGGCATAGCCGGCTGGCTGAAGGTCGCGCCGGCGCGCGTACCACACCCCGACGATGAGCAGCCCCACGTAAATAGCCAGGTCGCGTTCGCAGAACGCCATCTTCCAGCCGAGGTCGGGGCTGCCGACGAAGCCGAAAGCGTCGGGTGTGCTGGAGGTCAGCTGTGCCTGGTCGTAGACATGGATCGGCGCGGCACCGGGGCCGAACAGGAAAAAGCTGCGGAACGCCCACTGGTGGCAGGTGAAGTGATACGCGGCGTAGAGCCAGTCGGCCAGTGGCTGAACGCCGGATGCGGCCAGGGCCGGCGCAGCGAGCGCACCGAGCAGGAACGCGGCAGTGGCGACGTTCACCGTCGCGAGCCAGTGGCGGAACGGGTTCGGCGCAACGACTGCCGTTGGCGTATCGCTAGAAGCCTCGTGCAGGAGTTGCTTTGCAGCCTCGGGCGCCGAACGGCACGTTTCGGTGGCCATGTCTTTATGCCTGCCTTGCTGCCCGGGCGGGGGAATGGGTCGCCGCTGCCAGTGCGCGCTCGATTTCGGTGATCTCGAGCGGCGCGCTGTACTCGCGGCCGGCGACCACAAGCACGGGGATTCGCACGCCGTACTCGTGCATGAGCTTCGCATCCTGCGTGATGTCCAGCACTTGCACGGAGTGTGGATACCGTCTCTGCAGACGCGCCAGGTCTGCTTCGGCTTGTTCGCACAGGTGGCAGCCAGGTTTCGCGTAGAGCTGCACTTGCACCACGTCTGCGTCGGTCATGCTGCCAGCGAGTTTCCCTGGCCCGGTGAGGTCTGCGCGACGGCGGCGCCACCCGCTGCATCCTCAGCCACGTGCCCGGGCGCGGTACGCATGATCAGCGGCCGCACACCGATGACAATGCCAGTCGCAATCGCCCCCAACGCCAGCAGCTGCTCAATCTGCAGCCCGAACGCGAACGCCAGATCCAGCCGCAACGCGCCCATCGCTACTCTCGCGGCGCCATAGCCCACGAGGACCGCCGCTAATCGCATCCCTGGCGGCAGCCGTCGTGGCGCCAGCGCGATGGCCGCGAACAGGCCCACCGCGACAACCCCGTCGTAGAGCTGGACCGGGTGGCGGCCGACCCCGAAATCCGGACTTGCCGCCAATGGACTGGCGTACTGCGTCGCCCACGGCAGATTGCTGGGCAGGCCCTGGCCCTGGCCATCAATAAACTCGCCCATGCGCCCCACGGCGATCCCGAGTAGCGCGTACGGTGCAACCCCATCCAGGATGCGCCGCCGCCGCATCGAGCCGCCGCGGCTCAGGCGCGCCGCGAAGATCACCCCACCGGCGGCCAGCCCGCCCCAAAGCGACAGTCCATCCAGGTTCACCTGCCACAGCGCGGATTGATTGGTCAGGTAATAGTCCCAGTAGCCGAGGACGTGCACCAGACGTGCACCGACGAGTCCAATCGGGAGCGCCCACGCGAGCCCGTCCAGCGCCAGCCGCGAGCCGAGCTGCTGCCGCCGCAGCTCGCGCAGGCTCAGCCACACCGACAGGCCAAGGCCGGCGAGCGCCAGCAGGCCATACCAGCGCACGGCCAGCGAGCCGAAGCTGACGAGGACGGGATCGATGGGGATCGTCACGAAGCCGAGTGTGCCAGGTGAGGCGTCACGCGAAGCGTCACGCGGCGAGGAAAAAGCGTCACGCGCGACCGAAAGTGCGTCATCGGGACGTCACATTTTGCGTCACGCGGGACAGAGCCGCCGTTGCTTGACGTAATGGCGTCACGCGCATGCATTACACCGCGATCAGCTCTAGCTCGACCACGCCTACTTCCGCGTCCAGCCGCTCCGATTCGATGAAGTCGATCACCTTGCTGAGCATCGCGTTCGCGTGGCGCGGATCGTCGCTGACGCAAGCGATGCCCAGCGTGATCACGCCCCAGGTGTCCTGAGTATCGATTTCGGCAACGGCCACGTTGAAGCGGTTGCGCACGCGCTGCGCGACCGACTTGACGACCATACGCTTGCCCTTCAGCGAGCTGTTTTCGGCCAGTTGCAGTTCCACACGCGCAACCCCAACGTGCATTGTCATCGGTCGATCTGGCGACGTGCGCTAGAAGGCTCAGGCTAGCTGAATCGGAAGCTCTGGACCATCTGATCGAAGGCTGGGCTGAACTGGTCGAACTGCTCGGCTGGCGCGGTGCCCGAGATCAGATAGGGTGTCGAGCCTTTGACGATGGCCAACTGAAAGCCGCGCGCTTGATGATCCTGGCCGGTGGCGTCGCGCTGCGTAAAGGTAAAGACGCGGCGGATGGACGGACTGCCAGCCGTATTGCCCGGCACGATCTGTTCGCTGGCATAGTTGGGTACCTGCCGCTGCATGGCTAACTCGAGGCTGGCCGCATAGAGCTCGGGTGAAACGGCTCGGGCGTTGCTGTCGACGGCGACGTCGAGCTCGGCGCGACGGCTTGGATCCTGGAACTCGACGGCACCAGTACCGACCAGCGACTGGGGCTGGTCGACCCGGGTCCAGCTGTTGGGTGCGCCGATGCTGAAGCGACCCTGTGGATCGTTCCACATGGTGAGTGACGTGTTTGGTGTCTCGGCGATCGGGCTCGCCGCGTTGAGAGCAGGCGTTGGCGGAAGTGGTGGCGCGGGGATGACAGCGGGTGGCGTTTGAACGCCCGGCGGGGACGTCTGACCTGTACCGCCTGCCGGGGTTGGGGCGAGCGCGGTTCCCAGTCCCGCGGCAATGGTCGCGACGACCAGCGTGCGCTGTGGTGCGGCCACGGGAGGCGACGTTGGCTGTGGTGAAGTGGCCGGCGTGAGGCATTGCGCCAATGCCTGCTCGAGCGCTTGCTGGATGTCGGGTCGATTGTCAGGATCGTTGGTTTTGGCGGCGTCGAAGTCGACGCAGGCCTGGAGGTAGTCGCCACGGGCCATGGCGCTCTGGCCGGCCTGGTAGGCCGCTTGCGCGGTGGCGCGGACCACCGCGAATGCGTCCGGGCTGGGCGTGGGTGGTGGCGCCGCGGATGGTCCGCAGGCGATGGTCAAGCCACAGATCAGCAGCCCTGTGGCCAGCCAGGCCAGCACAACGCGGAACACCTGCTAGGGTTCTACTGGTTCTGCAGCCGCGCGACCAACTCTGCTACAAGAACGGTCGCACGTCGCGTCGGCGCGCTCTGGAGGTGGACGGGTTCCGGTGGGCCTCGCCGTCTTCAAAACGGTTGCTCGGCCAGCTTCCTGGTCGAGGGTGGGTTCGACTCCCATGCACCTCCGCCGACAGTAGTGGGAAACGCAGAAGACGGTTGGTTCCGCGGGTTCGGCTGTTGCCGAATGCGCATCGGTGCGAGAGTTGCTGAAAAACCCGATGAACACGCCAATCGGGTCCAGAATTCCGCGCTACCCGGAAAGGCGTGTTCTTCGAGGGCCGCGTCATAGGCAAGCGTGTGTGCGACGGCCTCGATCGCTCTCCAGGCGGGCGACGATCGCATGCCGGCGATGACATGCTCCGGCATGCCGACCGTGGACAGGAACAATGCCATCGCGTCGCCGCGGCGGTTCTCGGCCAGCAGCAGCCGCGCGGAGGGCCAGCACCGCTCCTGAGGAATTACCAAACTCGGCTGCGCCGATCGTAGTTGATGACCGTGAACTCGGTTGCAAGCTGGGTCGCGAGCTCGCAATGGACCGCGCGACTCGTAGCTGCGCCGCCAACCAGCACCAGCGGCTGGCCGCTGCCTGAACACTCGAATGCGATCTGCGTTCCATCCGTGCAGAGGACTGTTTCATGTCGCATACCTACTCACAGAGCCGGCACGCGAAAACTCATCGGTGCCGCGCAAGCACCTCAGCCTAATGTCGGCGGCAGCTCGAAGTGACCGCACATAGTCTCGGAGAACGAGATCACCTCGGCGATCGCGCCGTTTTCGATTCGCAGCACTTGCACGCCTGCAAATCGATACAGCTCATCTCCAGGTCGTCGCAAATACGCCGCGAGCGCCGGCTGGCGATTGGCCGCGGTGGCCATCGTGCGAAACTCGCCGCTCGCGCTTGGCGGAAACAGCCGAAAGAGCATCTCAACCGCGGCTCGGCCATCGAACCACAGCGGCGCCGGCGGCATCGCCCAGCGAGCATCGTCTCGTAACAGGCTGGTCAGGCGACGGGCGTCCGATTGCTCCCAGGCATCCATGAACTCCCGCAGCGCGACATGCTCTGCTTGGCTGCGCGGTGCCGCAGGCGCCCAGCTCTCGCGGCCACTCGGTAAATGCGCACGCAAAGTCGATCTGGCCCGCTGATGCGCGCTGTTCGTCGCCGCAACGCTGAGCTCGAGCATGCCCGCGACCTCTGCAGCCGACCAGCCGAGCACATCACGTAGAACTAGAATCGCCCGCTGCCGCGCTGGCAAGTGCTGGAGCGCCGCCAGATACGCGAGCTC
The DNA here is from genome assembly GCA_019239775.1 of Chloroflexota bacterium. Classification (GTDB taxonomy): domain Bacteria; phylum Chloroflexota; class UBA6077; order UBA6077; family CF-72; genus CF-72. The sequence continues at coordinate 761 of JAFAZN010000262.1, read as the reverse complement.
GATCGTTTCACGCGAGGCGACGACATCCTCCGGGCCACTATCGGCGGGCGAAATAGCATCGAGCAGACTGTCTGGATACGGCTGCAGCCACGGGAGCTCTGGCGCCCACGGCGGCTCGTCGCGTGCCTCGCGCGGATCAGACGCGGCAGTAACCGGCGGCGCGACGTCTTGCGGCAAGACGCGTCGAGGGGCGCGCTCCAGCGCACTCAGACAGACATTTGTCGCGATGCGATACAGCCAGGTGCGAACCAGCGAACGATTCTCGAAGCTGGCGCGACCGCGCCATGCACGGAGGAGAGTTTCCTGGACCAGGTCCTCGGCATCGTCGAACGAGCCGAGCATGCGGTAGCAGTGGACATGCAGCTGCCGACGGTAGCGGTCGACGAGCGCCGCAAATGCAGCCGGGTCGTCGAGCGCGCTAGTCGTGGACTGCGTTCCTGCTTTCGATTGGCTGAAGAATGCGTCCGAACACTGCTACGCGGATTGCGCCAAGCACCAACACCCAACAACGGTACGGGTGGTGCATGGCCGTTTGCATGTCGCGCAGCATGGGGCTTGCGCGGAAGTCGGACACATTGGATCCAGGTGTGAACCTCAAGAGAATCTGAGGCACATCCCGGTGCACGGTGGGTTGCAATATTCGGAATCCCTTGTGCGCGTGCTTGGTTAGGCTTGCGCGGCGGCTAGCTCCTTGCGCAGTCGGTCCAGTCGTGCTGGCCGCTCCTCCACGAACCGCTGGATTCCCTTCAGCAACCAGTCCC
>JAFAZN010000245.1 GCA_019239775.1 Chloroflexota bacterium | reverse complement strand
CCGCCGCGGGACGCTTACGCCCACTTGACAATGGCCCAGTGATGGGCAATACTTAGGTAGTCGCCTAACTATTGGCGCAAACGCTGTTGGCCGACCTTGACCGCATGTTCCACGCACTCGCCGACCCCACCCGTCGCGCTATCATCGAACGCCTGGTGCGCAGCCCAGCCTCTGTCTCGGAGCTGGCTCGCCCCTTCGAGATGGCGCTGCCAAGTCTGCTGCAGCACCTCGGCGTCCTGGAGGATGCAGGCATCGTGCAATCCACAAAACTTGGCCGTGTTCGTACCTACCAGCTCGAGGTCGACGCGCTTAGTCCCGCCGCCAGCTGGATCACCCAGCAAAAACCACCCGCGGAGCGGCGCCTCGATCGCCTCGGCGCCTATCTCAGCAGACAAGCCGAAAGGAAGAAGTAAACACTCATGACCAACAACGCGGTCCAGCGTTCTCAGACACACGCCACGTTCGTGATCGAACGTGACTACGCCTTTCCAGTTCCCGCGGTGTGGCACGCACTTTCAGATAACGCTGCCCGAGACGAATGGTTCGGTGGCGGCAGCGAATTCACTGCCACCAACAAAGCGCATGACTTCCGCGTTGGCGGCCGCGCGATTGAAGATGGTCAGTGGCACGGTGGCCCCACCTCGCGCTTCGAGTCCGTGTACACGGACATCGTCGAGCACCAGCGCATCGTGTTCACCTACGACATGTGGGCGAATGACCAGCATATGTCCACGTCGCTGACCACCATCGTCCTGGAACCGGATGGCGAAGGTACCCGACTGACCTATACCGAACAGGCGGTCCACCTGGACGGGATTGATACTGCGGAAGGGCGCGAGGCGGGCACCCGCGGATTACTCGACAACATTGCCGCCTATTTAGAAAGGACGCACGTGGCGTGACACTGGTCACAGCGCAGATGACTGTTTCGCTGGATGGCTTCTACGCCGGTCCGAAACAGGAAGATATCTCCGATTGGATGAACGGCACCGAAGCTGCGGGATTCATGCGCGTGACGCGCTGGGTCATCGACTCGATGGCGTGGCGCGAACGTCTCGGTTACAACGACCGGGGCTTCAGCGCGCGGGCGCCACATCCTTCACCTACGTCACTGATGGCATCGCCAGCGCGATCGAGCAGGCGCGCTCTGTCGCGAATGGCAAGAACGTGGCAATCGCCGGTGGTGGCACGCTGCGCGCCTCTCGGTGTGGACTACCGCGTGGCGGAACGGGCCGAGTCCGCGGCAGTCGCTACTCAGTCGTCGCGGTAGCCGAAACGGCGCAATTGCGGCAAACCCCGTAGACGTCGAACCGCTGCCCGTCAGGCGCAAATCCCGCGGCGACGACGAGGTGCCTGAGCACCGTCTCCAGGTGCTCAGGCCCGAACTCCACGTCCTCAATGCGGCCGCAATTGCGGCACACCAGGTTGGCATGCGGTGTCATATTGGCGTCAAATCGCACCGCGCTGGAAAAAGGCAACTCGGAGACGAGTCCACGCGCGGTCATCGTGCGGAGCGTGTTGTAGACGGTGGCCAGCCCGATCGTAGGGAACTGGCGTCGTACGGATTCGTACACCTCCCCCACCGTAGGGTGGCTGCGCGAGATAACCTCGCGCACAATTGCCACCCGCTGTGGTGTGGAGCGGAGCCCGGACTTCCGCAGGAGTGCTATCTCCGCGGTTGCATCAGGCAAGGTCGAACCGATCGAGATTCATGACCTTGTCCCAAGCCGCCACGAAGTCGGACACGAACTTCTGCTGGGCGTCGGCACAACCGTAGACTTCGGCGAGCGCACGGAGCTGGGAGTTGGAGCCGAAGACGAGGTCTACCCGGGTACCGGTCCACTTGACCTCGCCGGTTTTGCGGTCCTTGCCTTCGAAGATGTCGTCCAGCAAGCCAGGGTTGGAATGCGCAAACACCGACGCCGACGTCGGCTGCCATTCCGTACTCATATCCAACAGATTCACAAAGAAATCGTTAGTCAACGTCTCAGGTCGCTTCGTAAAGACGCCGTGCGGCACCTGGTCGAAATTGGCATTCAACACGCGCATGCCGCCTACCAGGACGGTCATCTCCGGCGGCGTCAGCGTCAAGAGCTCGGCGCGGTCCACCAGCACGTGCTCCGATGGTTTCTCGTACCCGCTGCTGCCGCGACCGCGAAGATAATTGCGGAATCCATCCGCGGTGGGTTCCAGCAGGTTGAACGACTCCACGTCGGTCATGTCCTGCGAGGCGTCGGTGCGACCTGGCTTGAACGGCACCTGCACGGCGTGTCCGGCGTTTTTCGCCGCTTCCTCAACCGCTGCACACCCGCCCAGCACGATCAGATCAGCCAGCGAGACTTTCTTGCCGCCCGTCTGCGCGTTGTTGAATTCGGTTTGGATCTGCTCCAGCTTTTGCAGCACTGGCTGCAGCTTGGCAGGCTCGTTGGCTTCCCAGCTCTTCTGGGGTTCGAGCCGAATCCGCGCTCCGTTGGCGCCACCGCGCTTGTCGGTGCCGCGGAAGGTCGATGCGGACTGCCACGCGGTCGAGACGAGCTGAGAAATGGACAAGCCGGATGCAAGGATCTTCGTTTTCAAGTCCGTGATATCCTGCGCGCCGATCAGCTCATGGTCGACGTCCGGCACCGGATCCTGCCACACGAGCTTTTCTGACGGAACCCACGGCCCGAGATATCGCGCACGCGGGCCCATATCGCGGTGCGTCAGTTTGAACCATGCCCGTGCGAACGCGTCGGCAAACTCCTCCGGGTTCTCTTTGAAGCGTTTGGTGATTGGGCCGTAAATGGGGTCCAGTCGGAGTGCGAGGTCGGTCGTGAGCATCATCGGCGCGACCTTCTTCGACGAATTGTGCGCATCGGGTACGGTCGCCTGGCCATCCTTTGGCGTCCACTGCGAAGCGCCGCCGGGGCCGGTCACCAGTTCCCATTCGCGGTCGTACAGATTTTCGAAGAAGCCGTTGTCCCATTTGATCGGATTGTTCGTCCACGCACCCTCGAGACCGGAGGTGATGGTGTCGCCGCCTTTGCCGGTACCGAAGGTGTTCTTCCAGCCGAGGCCTTGCTCCTCGAGCGGGGCCCCCTCTGGTTCGGGCCCGACGTGCTGGGCTGCCGGCGCGGCGCCGTGCGTCTTGCCGAAGGTGTGTCCGCCGGCGATGAGCGCGACCGTCTCCTCGTCGTTCATCGCCATGCGGCGGAACGTCTCGCGAATGTCTTTGGCAGCCGCGAGCGGATCCGGGTTTCCGTTTGGACCCTCCGGATTCACATAGATCAAGCCCATCTGGACATTGGCGTACGGCTCGCTGAGGTCGCGATCGCCGCTGTACCGTTCGTCGCCGAGCCACGTGTGCTCTGGCCCCCAGTTGATGTCTTCTGGCTCCCAGACATCCGGGCGGCCGAAGCCGAAGCCGAAAGGCTTGAAGCCCATCGACTCCAGGGCGCAGTTGCCGGCGTAGACGATCAGGTCGGCCCACGAGAGTTTGCGGCCGTACTTCTGCTTCACCGGCCAGAGCAAGCGGCGGGCCTTGTCGAGGCTGGTGTTGTCAGGCCAGCTGTTGAGCGGCGCGAAGCGCTGCTGCCCACTGCCGGCGCCACCGCGGCCATCAGTGATGCGATACGTGCCGGCGGCGTGCCACGCCATGCGGATGAACAGCGGGCCGTAGTGCCCGTAGTCTGCCGGCCACCAGTCTTGGGAGGTGGTCATGACCTCCTCGACGTCCTTCCTCAGGGCCTCGAGGTCAAG
>JAFAZN010000188.1 GCA_019239775.1 Chloroflexota bacterium | reverse complement strand
TCGGGATCACGCGCACGCGCGAGGAAGCGGCCGGTGCGCGGGAACCGATCTGGCGGGCGGAGAACTCGCTCACTGCGACGATGCGCGCGCTCTGCGCGAACACGCGCGCTTCAACCGCGGCCATATAGCGCTGAATGACCTGGCGTACCGCACGGCGGGCGTGCACCCACTCGGAATAGAACTCCGAGTGGTAGAGAAACACCATCGGCGTGCGCGGCACGATGCCAGCCCAGCCCAGCGCCAGGGCGGCGTCGTAGGAACCAACCAAGGCGACCTCGAACCCGCCGCCGCCCTGCCGTGCCGTGCGTGGTCTGTGCCCGACGCGCCGCAAGCGTGCTCCGGCACGCGCAGCACCAACAACGTTTGTCGCGTGCGTCAACAAGGCGTGCGGGCGCCACACGCCGTAGAAGCGATAGCTCACATTCGGGAGACCCGGAAACCTGTTGTGCAGGCGGGGCGTGAGCACGGTGACGCGATGGCCGCGCGCGCCGAGGCGGCGGATCGTCTCGTACGGATAGCGATTGCCACCCAGGTCCTCGGGCAAGAACAGGTTCCTGGCGAACAGCAGCGATTCAGGCTCGCGCGGCGGCATGTCGCATCCTGCTCACAACAGCTGGTCCGAGCGCGGCGCGGGCAAGCGCGCCGCCAAAACGTGCATCGAGCACCTGTGACGGCCAGGTCAAGAGTGCCCGCGCCAGCCAGATCCATGTCCGCCCACGTCGGCCATTCGCGTACGCATTCAGCGCGATCGTCACATACATGCAAGCTCGAATGAAGCCCTCCCGCCCGCGTGCGCGGCGCGCCACAACCGGGTCGGCCAGGGCGTAGCGCACCCCGGCAAGCATCGCGCGCTCCATGTAGCTGGGGTCGGCCGACATGTTGCGACCATGCACCCGAATGCAGGTTCGGGTCTGCTCCACAAAGCCAATTGGCCAACGGGCAGCCAGGCGCATCCACAGCTCCCAGTCCGCGGTTCCCGAGAGGTTCGGATCCTCGGTAAAACCGCCGCATTCCCGAAACGCATCCGCGCGCACGGCGACCGAACTCATCGGCATGAACGCTTCGCGCGCCAGTTCCCAGAAGATGTCGCCTTGCGGATTGGCCAGCCGGCGTTCACCAATGATCAGTCCCTGCGGATCGACGTTGCGACCGCGCGAATAGACCAGCGCGGGCTGATCGGCCTGTTCGAATCGCGCAACGTCGCCAGCCAGTTTGCCCTCGAGCCAGAAGTCGTCGGAATCGAGAAAGGCGAAATAGCGCCCCCGGGCGCGCGCAGCACCCGTATTGCGTGCGGCACCTTCACGACGGTTTTGTTGCCGAACGTACGTGATGCGGTCACCAAACGCCGCGGCAACTTCCTGGGTGTTGTCGGTAGATTCGTCGTCGACCAGGATCACTTCAACGCTGCCATCCTCAGGCAACTGTTGATCGAGCGCGCTCTGGAGCGTGTGCGGCAGATACGCCGCGCGGTTGTAGGTGGGAATAATGACGCTGATTGTGGGCGTCATTGGGCCACCGCCAGCAGTGCGTGGGCTCCATCAGTAGAGTCCAGGTCGAACGAATAGTCCTCGTCGGCGGGATAGAACGGCTTTCCGCTGAGCGCGTAAGCCAGTCGATTCCGCAGGCCGAACGGCAAACGCAGCATGACTTTCCAGGCCAGTGCCCTGGGTGATGTGTCTGCTTCGAACATGAGGTATGGCACATAGCGGTACGTGGCGGTCGGCCGTTGTCCGAACAGCTCGACGTGTTCGAAAGAATCCTGCAACATGGCGCGCAGCTCGGTCGCGGTGAATTCGCGCACGTGGAAGCGATTCACCGTGTGGCGTTCGAGCGGTCCGAAAGCGCGATTCGGCGTGGACAGAATCAGCCGGCCGCCAGGCTTCAGCACCCTGCGTAGCTCGCGCACGAGTGCACTGGCATCGGGCACGTGTTCGATGGTCTCGAAGCTGACGACGACCTGCATCGAGTCGGTGCCAAGCGGCAAATGTGCCGCATCCGCGCACACCAGCGGCGTATCGCGCACTTTCACCGAGACTTCGCGGAGTACGTCGGCAGCGTAATCGATGCCCACCGGCACCGCCCCGAACCAGGTAAGCATCTCCAGCCCGAAGCCGCTGCCGCACGCAACGTCAAGGACGCGCTGACCTTTAGTGATGAAGGTTTGGGCGAAGCGATACCGGGCGCGATGCTCGCCCCAGAGTTCCGAGGTTGGGTCGTCCGCCAGCCGCTCTTCGACGGTTCCGATCATGCGTTGGGCAAGCCGAGGTGGGCGAAGAGTTCGGCGAAACGATGCTGCCAGGTGTGTTCGCGGCGTGCGCGTTCGAGCGCGGCGCGGCGGATGCGTTCGGATTGCTCCTGGTGGGCCAGGTACCAGCGGGCTTTTTCGAGCAGGTCGCCACCATCGGCATAGGTGAGCACTTCGGCGCCGGGCGTGAAGTACTCCGCCAGCTCCTCCTGCTGTTCTGTCAAGTACAGGGCACCGGACATCGGCGCCTCGAACTCCCTGAGCCGCAAATGGGTCAAGCGTTTGGCGGAACGATGTGAGTCGCCTGCCGTCGCAAAGCCCAGGCTCAGGCGGCTGCGCGAGAACATCGTCACCAGCTCGTGCTGCAGCAGGCGCGGGCCGCCGAACGCCGACGTGTCCACGCTCTCAGGTGAACTCGAAGCCTGCGTGCCCGCAACTGGCGTGGGTCTGAGGCGTTGGCGCACCAGGCGTCGGACGCCATCGAGTCGCTCATCCTCGAACAGCGCCAGGCCCGCCTTCAACTGCGCGAGGTCCAGTTTCTTGCGCGCCTGCCAACCGGCGCCGAATGCGCGAACACCCACACCGTGCGTGTGTAGAAGCCGCAAAAGGTCGGCGCGATCGGCGTAGCGTTGGCCCACGAAGGTCACGTCGTAGGTACGCGGCACGGGGACGGGGCGGTATACGCGCGGGTTCGCCGCCAGCTGGATGCGTACGGGTCGTGCCCCGACCGCATGGAAATCCCGCTGCGCGGCCTGTTCGGGCACCACGCACACGTCAAAGTGCGCCGCGATGTCACGTACGAGGTCGAACTGGTGCACGTTGTTGCACGAGAAGTTGACCGTCGGCACGCCCGACTGGCGGATCTGATCGATCGTCTCGGGGTAGACAACCGAAGAGTAGAAGTAGCCGAAGAAAAGGTCGACACGTCCGGCGGCACCAAAGCGTTCGAGCAGCCGATGGTTGGTGCGCGGCTTGCCCTGCTCCTGCCAGGCCGGGTCGGCATCGTCGGGCCAGCCGGGGAAGTCGAAACGCACCAGCTCGTGGCCCATGTCCTCGAGCGAACGGCGCAGGTTGAGGTCGACCCAGGCCGAGCGGGGGACAGCGAAAAAGATCCTCACAGTTGCGCGCCACGCAAGGCGGCGTACAGCGCATCGGGTTCCCAGTCGGGGTAGGCGGGCGCCTGGGCATCCACAGCTGCGGCGGCGGTCTCGGCATCCACAGGCTGCGAATCCGTCAGCAGGACGCCGCCGTAGACCAGTGCGAGGTACTGGGGTAGTGGCGGCGCGGCGCGCACCGTGTCGATGGATCCCAGCGCGTACAGGCTCAACGTGACCAATGGCTCTGCCTGGAGTAGTGACGCTTCAGGTGCGCCAGCGTTACGCGTGACGGTGGCCGTGGGCAGCCGTTGAAGCAGGTTCGCGTCAGCTTGCGACGCCGGGTGTGCTTTTGCGAGGTTGCAATAGCTCGCATCGCCCGTAGCACTGGCGCGTCGCAGGTACCAATCCGTGAGCGCAAGCTGCGAAACCTGCTTAAAACGGTCGGCGTTGCCGCTGGCCTGGAGGCGAATACCATCGCGGACTTTGTCACCAGCTGAAACTTGCAGCGGCTGGCGCGGGCCAGGGCACGCTTGCTGGGCGGCGTCCAGACGCTGCGTTTCGGCCGCAAGGCTTTCGTCGGCCAGGCTCAGCTCGAAAGCAGTGGTTGCCTCGCGGCGCTGGGCGTCGGTCAGTGCGAAGTACGCCTTTTCCTGGTCGACGTACTGCTGGCTCCACAGCGCACCGCTGGAGTGCGGGCCGACGCACGCGCTGGTGGCCAAGAGCGACAGCACGAGCGCTAGGAACGCGGCCGAAAACCGGCTGATATAGACGTGAATGGCGTGCCGCGTTCCCAGGTGCAATCTGTCACAGAAGTTCGCCCGACTGCGACTCGTGCTGCGAACCGGCTTGTCGGCCGAACTTCTACGGCGCATCTCTTCGTCTAACCCGTCCGAGGATAAGCGACTGCTTGTGTACCATTCAGCGTCGCAGTGTCGCTTTCGACCCGCCCCGAAGAGTCACGAGTCGAACGTCCTCCGGACTACGGTGACTATCGGCCGCCGCGGACGACCGCCGAGGGCGGCGCGACGATGCTGCTCAGCGGCGTCTTTCTGGCTGGCGCGATTGTCACCCTGGGCCTGGCTGTCTATACGAAACTCGCCGACGTGCGGACGTTCGGGCAGATTCAGAACCTGCTGGTCTTCGCCGTGGCGCTCCTGCTAATTGCCATCTACCTGCTCCTCTGGGAGGTGGCATTACGCATGATCGCGCGCTCGGATGATTAGCACACCGTGACACGGGCCGCGATGGTGATGGCCCTGTTGGGCCTAGCGCTGGCAGGCGCGGTCATCGAAGGCGGGCTGCGGCTGTACGCCGAGCTGCGCGCACCGCGCTTTGTCGGCGCGGCCATCCCCACCGACGACACCGTGTCCGACCCGCTGCTGGTCGCGTGGTTCAAGCCCAACTACGTGTCACCGGGCGGCTCGCCTGCCTTCGACGCCTCAGGCTTCCGCATCGACGGTGCCCCGCGGCCAGCCACCCCCGAGCCGCTTGACGCCATGGTCGGCGGCTCCACCGCCTATGGCTGGGATGCCAGCGATGACCAGACCATACCCGCCTATCTCGAGCAGGGCCTGCGCAGCGGCGGCCAGCCGAACGCGGTCATGCTGAACGCGGGGTACCCGGGCCTGACCAGCCTCGACACCTTGCTCGTCTATCAGGCCAAACTCACCCAGTTGCACCCCAAGACGGTTGTGCTCCTGGCCGGCCTCAACGACATCTACTACGCCACCGACTGGATCCCAGAAAACCGGCTGCACTGGTCCAGCCGCACCTACGAGGTCGGCCTCCGCGCGCGGCATGAGCCTGCGCTCCGACCCCTCGTTGACGCGATCAACCGCTACGCGCTGAACAACTGCTACACGTGCTACGCGCTCGGCGCCAGCCTCTCCGGTTTGTATGACCGCACGCAGCTGCTGCCCATGCTGAACACAGCGGCGCTGTTCGGGCAAGAGCCGCTTGCAGGGGACAACGCTCGCGCGATGCAGCTCACCGGCTGGATGATCGGCGAGTTGGGGCGGCGTGTACACGCCGACGGCGGGTGCTTGATCGTGGCGTGGCAGCCGATCGCTGGCGTACCGTCGGGCGCCTCGACGCCTTCGGAGGCGCGGGCGGTCTCGATCATCTCGCAGCGAGCGCCGACGTGGTCGGCTGTGGCGCCGCGCATGTTCTCGGAACTGCGCGACGCCGCCTCTGCGCACTTTTCTTCACGGCTAGCCGTAGAGGTAGACGCGACGCGCGTCTTCGACGGCGTCTCCGACAACGTCTATCAGGACGATGGCGTGCACTACACCGCCCTCGGCAATCGGCTGGTGGCGCAGGCGATACAGCCAGCACTGGCACAGCCAAGCTGCGCGAGCTGACGCCCACGCCGCGCGCAGCAGCGCGCTTGTGAGTGCTGCTCCCTCGCGGAGGTGATGTCCCCCACGAGGGAGGTGCAACCCACGGCGGGCTATCCCACGGAGTGATGTCCCACGGACTGATGTCCCACGGGGTGAAGCCCGACGGACCTGCAATCCACGGAGTGACATCCCCTCACGGGTGATGTTCCCC
>JAFAZN010000117.1 GCA_019239775.1 Chloroflexota bacterium | reverse complement strand
TTCGATCAACCCGGCACACTGGAGTATGGCTGCCACGTGCCTGGACATTTCGCCGCGGACATGCGCGGCACCATTACCATTAGCTAACGCGAGGTCTACCAATGCCAACCACGATTCTGAACGTTCCCGATATTTCTTGTGAGCACTGCGAACGTACGATTACCAACGCGCTCGCACCTGTTGGCGGCGTGCAAACGGTGAATGTGGATATTCCGGCCAGGCAGGTGCGCGTGGAATTCGACGCGGCTCAGGTGAGCGTTGACCAGATGAAGGACATCCTCCAGGAGGAGGACTATCCAGTCGCCTCCGTCGAATGAAGCGTCATGCCGAGTAGCACGAGAGACTGGCAGCCCGCCGCGTTGGCCGTTGATGCCGAGGCGGCGGTCGCGTATCTCGACCGGGTTTCGGTCATGCCCTTGCTCCAGCAGGTCGCGGAGGCGTCCATCGAGGCGTTGCGGCTGGCGCCGGGGCAATCCGTGCTGGAGGTTGGCTGCGGCAGCGGTGTGTTCCTTCCGCGCCTGGGCGAAGCCGTGGGACCCAGCGGTCGAGTTGTTGGCATCGACGGCGCGGCCGCACTGGTGCCGGTCGCGCGGCGGCGGGTGGCTGCGCTACCCGCGGTCACCGTCGAAGAGGCCAACGCCTACCAGCTGCCGTACGCGGATAAGACCTTCGACGCGGCGCACTGCGAACGAGTCCTCATGCACCTCGACAAGCCCGTTCGTGCGTTGCGCGAAATGGCCCGGGTCGTGAAACCAGGCGGCAGAGTTGTGGCTGCCGAACCGGACTGGGCTGGGCTCCAGGTGGCATCATCGGATCCGCCCGCGGCGGAGGCCCTGCTGCACGGTTGGCTCGCCGGACTGGCACAACCAAGAATGGGGCTCGAACTATACGCGTACGTTGCTGAGGCTGGACTGGCCGATGCAGAGGTCACACCCGTCGTGCCGGGCATCACCGACTTTGCGGAACTGATCGCCTACGGCGCGGACCTGGAGCGTATTGCAAGAGAACTCGACGCCGCCGGAAGCATGCCCCGAGCGCGTTCGCGCGCCGTGATCGAGGAATGGATCAGGGCCAGCGCCGAGCACCGTTTCTTCGGGTACCTCGCCATGATGGTGGTGGCTGGCACCGTTCCGAGCTGAGCTACACTGCAACCGGAAACGCCAGCTCATCAAAGGACCGGACGTCCATCTAGTCGTCCTCGCTCCAGGGCGATCCATTCGTGCAAACGCATACCGGTTGGGGCAAGCTTTCGCGGTGTCACACTCATCAGGGATGAAGTTGTTTAACTCAGGGTGATGCGACCAGGTCGCTGATTTCTAGCGTCAGGTACAGGTAGCCGTCCTCCAGCGTGGTGCGATACGTTGGCACGCTGTATGGACCTTTGATCATGCCTGGGGCTGGCGCATCGGCCTCCTCTGCGCTTGGATTCGCGACGGTGATCATGCGATTCTTGACGAAGTCAGCCGGGGCCTGGGGAACCTCCTCCGGCAGGTTTGCCGGTTCATCCACACTCACCTCATAGCTGCGCACGCGCAGTCGCTGCGGATCGCACCACGACTGGCCTGTGCGGATATTGAACTCCCAGCCATGCCACACGCACGTAAGAATTTCTTTGCGGCTGTTGTAGTGGAAGTCGCCCGGTGTGTCGGCTGAGAGGACGCCCCACAGTTTGCCCTCGCACAACGGTGCGCCCTGGTGGGGGCAACGATTGCGAATGGCGAAGTAATCGCCATCGACGTTGAACACGCCGATCGAGCGACCGGCGATGCGCACGATCTTGCGGCTGCCCGAAGGGATTTCATCGGCACGTCCGACGAGGTACTTCACCCCGAGGCCCTCACAGGGCTGTCACTGCCAAGGAGTTGCACTCCCGTGGGGTTGTACTCCGTCGGGTTGCACTCGTGGGGTTGGACTCCGTCGGGTTGGACTCCGTCGGTCCACGTCCGTGGAGTACACGCTGTGAAGTGGACATCACGTCCGTGGGTTGCACGTTCCGTGGGTGGCGCTCCTGTGGGGTTGCACTCCGTGGGTCCAAGTACCGTGGAAAAACACCCTGGAAGAAGAAGACATGACTCCATTCAGGAGGAGACATCACTCCGTGAGGAGACATCACGTCCGTGGGTTGGACTCCCTGTGGCTTGCACTCCGTGGGTCCAAGTACCGTGGGATAACACCCTGGAAGAAGAAGTCATGACTCCATCAGGAGGAGACATCACTCCGTGAGGAGACGTCACTCCGTGGGGAGACATCACTCCGTGGGGAGGCGTCACTCTGTGGGGAGACGTCACTCCGTGGGGAGACGTCACTCCGTGGGGAGACATCACTCCGTGAGGAGGCACAAAGTCCGTAACCAGCGGCATACGCGGTGAGGGCGGACGGTTCTCAGAGGCCGTACAGTTTGCGGCCGTTTTCGGCATAGATTTTATTTTTCACCTCGTCGGGCAGGAAGCTGGGCACGGCGAAGTCGGGATCATCACTGTCCCAATGCGGATAATCGCTGGCGAAGAGGATGTGATCGACCATGTCGCCGAACTGCTCGAGCATCTGCGTAAAGTACAGTTGCTTGTGCGGCTCTTCGACCGGCTGCGTGGTCAAATAGACGCGCTCCCGAATGTATTCAGAGGGTGCGCGCCGAAGATGCGGGATCTCACTCTTCAGCAGCGACCACGCGGAGTCCATCCGCCACATCAGCGAGGGAATCCAGCCGAAACCATTTTCCACCGAAACCAATTTCAGCGATGGAAAATTCTCGAAGACGCCCTCGGCAACCAGACTCACAATGTTCGCCTGCATTGCCTGGGCGGGACCGACGTGGTCCTCCAGGTAGAAGGAGGCCCAGCCAGTGCCGGTGATCGGATTCCCGTAAGACCCAAACGCGTGGGACATAATGTGCAAGCCGTTGCGTGCGGCGGCTTCGTAGATCGGCCAGTATTTGCGTCGACCCATCGGCTCCTGCGGTCGACCTGAAAACTGCACCTGCACAAAGCGCTTGTCGTGCGCCACGCGCTCGATCTCGGCGACGGCCGATGCTGGATCCTCGTGCGCGACGGCAATTGAGGCGCGCAGGCGCGGCTCCTTGTCGAGCCACTCCTCAATCTGCCAATCATTTACCGCCGTGGCGAGCGCTGTGCCCAGCTCCAGGTTCATCTGACGCCCCGCCGGATTCAGCGGGATGCACACCGCGTGTGCGACGTTATAGGGGTCCAGGTAGTCCCTGGCGGAATGACCGACCTCCGAGCCACTGACGCGACCTGAGGGCGGTCGAGCATCTTCGCGATGATCCATAAACCGCGGATAGAACGCGCCTTGAGGTCCGCGCAGGCCGTGGGTTTCGATGTGCTCCTGCCACCGGCGCGACAGATACGGATAGAGATCTTTGATGGTGTTGAGCTCGTTGTGGAAGTCGCCATCAATGAGCGCGGGTCGCGCACGAAGCCGTGCTTCCGACCGTGTGAGTGTCTGGACCATCTCTCAGTAAATCTCCTGGTGCTCAGTCATAACCGATAGAGGGCACGGGCGTTGTCCGACCGAATCTTGCGCGCGCTGTCGGCGGCCAAATGGCGTAGCAGTGTTGTCTCGGGATCAGCCGCGTGAACGCGCGGGTAGTGGCTGGCGTACATCAACATGTCGTCTGATTCGAGTTGTTCGACAACCGCCAGCAATTCATGAACGTCGGCTGGCGCATCGAGGGGTTGAAGGGTGAGCCGAACGTGCTCGCGGATGTATTCCGACGGTGCCCGCTTCACCCACGGCACGAGCCGTCGCAGGTTGCGCCATTCTTTATCGAAGCGCCACATGTGTGGCGGTAGCCAGGTGAAGCCGGATTCGATAAGCGCGACCATCACGCGCGGAAACTGGTCGAAAATACCCTCTGAGATAATGTTCGTGAGCTGGCTGGCGAACGTGAGCGCAGCGCCAACGTACTCTTCATAGAAATAGGACGGCCAGCCGGAGGGTGTCGGTGGATTCCCTGGAACACCGCCGAACTGGATGCCTGCAACGAGGTCGTGCCGCTGGATCGCTTCCCAGACCGGGTGGTAAATACGACTTCCCAGCGGTCGCTCCGCTCGTACAGGCAAGGCCACCTGGACGAAGCAGGGATGATCGGCCACGCGATCGATCTCCTTCGCCGCTTCGTGTGGCAGCTGAATCGGCACCACGATCGATGCGCGGAGGCGTGGCTCCCTGTCGAGCCATTCGGCGACCTGCCAGTCGTTCACGGCTCTGGCAAACGCAATGGCCGCATCCGGGTTGTGGAGACTGTCGACCGGATAGGGAGAGCACATGACCGCGTACTCGACGTCTTGCAGAACCTGCTTGCGCACGAGGTCGAGGTCAGAACCGGCTGACACCACGCTCGGCAAGTTGGCCCCGGGCCGCGAACCTGTGGGCTCATTACTGGCCGATCCCTCGGGTCGGCTACCCGGTCGGGCGGCAATCGGCGACGTGGGCGGGTAGTAGAACTCGGTCGGCCCCTTGAACATCGTGTTCTGTACGTGCTCGACCCAGTACGGCGGCAGGTACGGGAACAGCGCCTTCGTCGATGGCACCTCGTTATGCACGGCGGCGTCAATCGTGGCAACGGCCACTTCGGTCACAACGCCGATGGAACCACCTCGTGGCACGGGACGCAATTTCGCCGAATGGCAACATAGTCTCGCACCACATGGCCGGGCTCGACGTCGCGAATCTCGACGCAGCCACGGTGCGGGCCGCCCGCGTGGTCCTGGCAGAGCGGCGCCCAATTCGGCTATTTGCTGCTCTGGGTTGTCGTTGGAAGCAACCTGACGGCGATGCTGATTCAGGCGCTATCGGCGAAGCTCGGCATCGCGATGGGACACAACCTGGCCGAGGTGTGTCGCCAACACCTCCCGACCAGCGTCGTGATGGGCCTCTGGCTCATCTCCGAACTTGCCGCGATGGCAACCGACGTCGCCGAGGTCCTGGGTGCGGCAATCGGCTTCCAGCTGCTGTTTGGCATTCCGCTGCTGCCAGCAGGTCTGATCACAGGCGCGATCACCTTCGGGATCCTGGGCCTTCAGCGAAACGGGTTCCGCTTGCTCGAGTTCCTGATCGCGGGCATGGTTGGCGTGCCGGATTCCTGCGTTGTCGCCTGACCAGGCCCGACGTGCGTTTCGATTCGAAGCCATTGACGTGATCATCGCGATGACTGTGGCGGGGCTGATCAACGCGGCAATGTTGATCATGGCAGCAACGACGTTCAACGCGACCGGCCACTCCAGCATCGGCTCGATCGAAGAGGCGCACGCCACACTTTCGCCGCTGCTTGGTCCCGCCTCGAGCACGATTTTCGGGATCTCGTTGCCCGTGTCGGGGCTGTCGGCTTCAACCGTCGGCACCCTGGCCGGCCAGGTGGTCATGCAGGGCTACTTACGGCGGACGGTGCTGTCTGCCCGCGGCCTTGATCCCGCTCGTGCTGTTCACGAGTCGGCGCGACCTCATGGGCGGGCTTGTTAATCGGGCAGCTACGACGGCTCTGGCGTCCGTCGTGGTCGCGCTGATCCTCGCGCTCAATCTCGTACTGGTCTCTCGCACCCTTGTCGGAGCATCATGAAGGCGATGGCGCCACCATCGAGCCAGGCCGTGATCGACTGCGATATCCACACGGCAACTCCGAACGCGGATGCCCTGTTCCCGTACCTCTCCGAACACTGGCGCGAGTACATTCGCACATCGGCGTTCAAGGGCGCAGTGGACACGGCATACCCGCCGAACGCGCCCACAACACGTGGTCCGGGTCGCAACGGCCCAATTGACCTCGAAGCCGTGCGCCGCGACGTACTGGAACCGTGGTCCGTGGAATACGGCATTCTGAATTGCTCGTACGCCGTCGACAGTCTGCACAATCCCGATACGGCGGCCGCGATGGCCGCCGCTGTTAACGACTGGCTCGTGGCCGAATGGCTCGACAAGGAGCCACGCCTGCGAGCATCCATGGTCGTACCGACGCGTGTGCCTGAAATAGGCGCCCGCGAGATCGATCGACTTGGTGCTCATCCGGGTTTCGTCCAGGTGCTGCTGCCTGTTCGCTCCGAGGCGCCGTACGGTCATCGACGGTATCTGCCCATCTTCGAAGCCGCCGATCGCAACAACCTGGTCGTCAGTTTGCAATTCGGCGGCGCGCCGGGGAATCCGCCGACTGGCAGCGGTTGGCCGTCGTATTACATCGAGGAGTACGTCGGCATGGCGCAGGTCTTCCAGACCCAGGTCCTCAACCTGGTGGTGGAAGGTGTTTTCGACCGGTTTCCAGACCTGCGTATTGCCCTGATCGAAGGCGGCTGGACCTGGCTACCCTCGCTGATGTGGCGCATCGACAAGGATTGGAAGGGTCTGCGCCGAGAAGTGCCATGGAATACGCGCGTTCCTTCTGAATACATCCGCGAGCGGATCCGCCTCTCGCTCCAGCCGATTGACGGTCCGCCGGACCCGGAGCAGTTACTCCAGATCGTGGAGCAAATGGGCTCCGACGAACTCTTGATGTTTTCCACTGATTATCCGCATTGGCATTTCGAGACACCAGCCGAGGCTGTGCCCGCGGGATTGCCAGACGGCATTCGCCGCAAAATCCTGTACGACAACGCACGCGCGTTCTACCGGTTCGACTAGGAGGCTCCTGACAACCCATGGTTACCACCGCTACACGACGTGAAACCCGGAGTCAGTCTCGGCTGGCTGTCATCGATTGCGACATTCACCCGGCGCTGAAGTCGCCGAAGGCACTCCACCCGTATCTGTCAGAACGCTGGCGGAAGCATCGAGACACCATTGGTGACCGCGGCTTCGCCGGATCCTACTATCCGCGAGCGAATCCAAACGCGGCACGCACCGATGCCTGGCCGCCGAATGGCCTGCCGCCAGGTTCGGACCTGGACTTCATGCGCTATCAGTTGCTCGACGCATGGGATATGGATTTCGGCGTCCTGCAGCCATTGCTTGGCGCCGCGCAGCAGTTGAACCTCGACTACTCGGCCGCGCTTGCTTCGGCAATCAACGACTGGCTGATTGCTGAATGGCTGGAGCCTGAGCCACGCTTGCGAGCGGGGCTCGTCGTGGCCAACGAAGCGCCGGACCATGCCCTGGCTGAGATTCGACGCCTCGGACAGCATCCTGGGTTTGTGCAGGTGATGCTGTCCATTCGCACGAGCGAGCCACTCGGCCGTCGGAAATACTGGCCGATGTATGAGGCCGCCGTTGAAGCGGGGCTGCCGATCGGCATTCACTTCGGTGGGCAAGGAGGACAGCCAATCACTGGCGCGGGGTGGCCCTCCATGTACCTGGAGGACCACGCCGGAATGTCGACCGCGTTTCAGGCGCAGGTCATTTCGCTGGTCTGCGAAGGCGTATTTGAGCAGTTTCCTTCGCTTAAGATTGTCTTGATTGAGGGTGGATTTGCGTGGGTGCCACCACTATCGTGGCGGCTGGATTCCGCGTGGCGCAAGCTGGCTATTGAGGTGCCTCATTTGCAGCGAAAGCCCTCCGAATATTTTGCGGAGCACTTCTGGCTGACGACGCAGCCGATGGAAGAGCCTCCGATTGCCTCCCAGTTCGTCGAAATGCTGCAGATGGCGCCGTGGCTCCAGGACAAACTCATGTTCTCGACAGACTATCCACACTGGGATTTCGACGCGCCAAACGAGGCGCTGCCCAAGATCAAGTTGCCTGACACCTTTGCCCCAAAGCTGATGGCAGAGAACGCGCGAGCGCTCTACCAACTCCCGATCCGCGCTGGCACCACCTCGGGGGCACATGCGGACGCCACTCCGTGACGCTTCGCACCTCCGGGGAACATCACTCCGTGAGGATGTCACTCCCTGGGGTTATCACTGGTTGGTTCACACCTCGGTGGGTTCACCCCTCCATGGGTTATCACTCCGTGGGTTCAC
>JAFAZN010000506.1 GCA_019239775.1 Chloroflexota bacterium | reverse complement strand
GCCATGCGGGCGACCCGCTGTTCACTCGGCGTGAGCGAGGTGACGTCGCGCGAGTCGCCCCGTGGGCGACGAACGCCGAGCGCGTCGAGCTCGTCGGTTGCCTGATTGGTCACGCACGCGGATCCACAGCGACGCCCGAGTTCCAGCGCAGCGACCAACCGCTCCTGAGCAGCGGTTCGCTGTCCATCGCGGCGCAGCGCCGCACCGAGCTCGAGTAGCGACTGGGCATGGTCGAAGCGCGCCTGCGACGAAGTCAACGTCGCCTCGGCCTCCCGGAGCAGCGCGAGCCGGTCATCCGAGCTCACAGCCGCGAGCGCGCGCAGCGCCACGCCGATCGCGCGGGGTGCGCCGAAAGCGCGCGCGAGCCGGAGCTCCTCGTCGACCAGAGCATTTGCACCGTTGCGGTCACCGAGCTGCGTCCGCACCCGCGCAGCATCTGACCGCCACTCCACAAAAGCGGGGTTGTTGAAGCCGTGGCTGACCAGCGACTCAGCGGCCGCGTCGAACGCACGCAACGCGGCTTCGAGATCACCTGATGCCAGGTCCACACGTCCCTGGGCATGGTGCAGGTAGCCCATGACCCAGGTCCCTGCCAGTTGCGGTGGCGGCGGCGACCTCAATCGCTCACGCGCCTCGCTCACCGCTCCTCGTTCAAGCAGTGCCCTGGCTAACGCGCCCATCGCCATCGGAATCCAGAAGGCGAACGATCGTTCGTGAGACATGGCCAGCGAGTCCAGCGCGCAGGTCTCGGCGAGTCCGACCTGTCCGCGGCGAAGCGCGACCATGGCGCGGATCGCGGAGGCAAGGCCGATCCACGGCAGCATGCCAGCGCGTCGGACCTGCTCCAGGCCACTGACAAGGAGTGTCTCGGCGCGGTCAAGCTCGTCACACACCATCAGCACAAAGGCTGGACGTACGCCGCCGAACAGCTCCGGGCGATCCAGATCGAGCTGCCCGTCCTTGAGAGACCGCTGGGCAAGGTCGCGCACCACGGCGACACACTCACCAGAAGCAGCTTCGGCGAGCGCGATCCGGCTGAGCAAAACGCGCTCAGATGCAGTAGCGCCGCTTAGCGATCCGCCCAGTTCGCCGAGGCGGTCTTGCGTGTCGGGAGGCGATCGCGCCAGCGTCTGGGCGGCCAGCAAAGTTGCTTCCAGCGCCAGCTCGCGGTCCCGGTCCAACGCTGCCCTACCGTGGACGGCCAGCACAACACGCTCGGCAGCGGCGGCGTCGCCGGAGGCGACGAGCGCGTCTCCCAAAAGTAGCGCCGCCTCGGCGCGCAGGTCGGGGTCCGCCGCCGACTCCATTGCCTCGCGCAGATGCGCGGTAGCGTCGGGGGAGCTCTGCGCGCTGTGCTACCCGCCGTATCCGGCCTGGACCCGTCTCACCGAGATCTTTCAGGCAACCTGGCGAGCTGACGGGGCCGACTTTTTCCTCGGCCGGCGGCTGGGCGAGTTGCTCCGCCAGGCCGGATTCGACGCAGTCGGTGTCGAAGCCAGGGCGGACGTGTATCCCGCCGGCAGCTCCAGGCGCACCATCCATCCGGACCTGGTGCGGAGCATGCGCGCCAAAATCCTTGGCCGCGGCCTGGCGGAAGAAGCGGAGCTGGATGAACTCGACCGTGAGGTTCGCGAGCACCTCGCGAACCCCAACACGCTCGCGATTCCGCACATCTACTTCCTCGCCTGGGGCCACAAGCCCGCTTGATCAGGAATGGCGACTCCGGCTGAGGTGCAGACGGAGCTCTGCCCAGGCCACCCGGTGTTGGTGCCGCTCAAGCAGCGGACGGAGCGCGGGGAGATCCAGCGCGTTCATCGCATTGAACCAGTGGTCCTTTGGCGAGCATCTGTTGCGTACCCCGGGTGATCACGGTTTATCACTCAGCGCGCGTCGCCTCGACGCAGGTCGGATTGTCGCTTGAGCCGCTCCGCTTGGGCGCGCAAGCTCTGCTCGAAATCGCGGCGATCGCGTTGGGCGATCGCATCGGGCGACCAGACGGCCCCAACGAGAGTGGCATGCCTCATTGCCTCGCGAGTGAATGCAGGTGTCGCGTCGATCCGGTTGAACATTGCCACACTTCTCCTGGACTCAAACAATAAGCGTGCGGCGAGCGCTGGTCGTGTGGAGCGCCACTCCTCGCTCTGCCATTGGTGGACCATCCGGCGCGCGAAGAGCAAGCCATTAACGGCGCGCTGGTCGCGCGCCAGCATGGCATGTGCTGAACAGCCGCCAAGCCGCTCACCGGTAGCCGTGCGTTCGCAGGAGCAGTTGTGCGCGACTGCTCGCACCAGTTCGATAGCTTCGCGAGGCCACCACCGTTGCCCCAGTCAGAGCGCCGCTTGCTCTTGTGGGTCCGACGCCCATGCTCCTGGATTCGCCGCCGCACCGCCGCTGGTTTGTCGGCAACGGCTACGACGCGGCCGACATCTACATCCGCGACTGGGGCGGCTGGGAGACCCGCTATCTGAACTGGTCGCGCCTGTATGGCGACGTGGGCTTCAGCGGCTGGGTCGTCGTTGTCGCGGTTCAGCGGACTCGGAATTCAGCTGGTGTCCAATGGGTACCGTGCAAGTGCGCACCGCGACTGGTGGATGACGATAGTGTCGCCCAGGTGCTCGATGAGGGACCTCCGCGGCCCTCGCGCAAGATGCCACGCGAAGACGAGATCACCGCTGCACCAGATGGCCGCTGCACCAGATTAGGAATGAGGATGACGGCGAGCACCAATGGCTGCGGAACCGAAGACGGCGCCGGGGATGCTTACTCCGCCCCCGCGCCCGGGCCACCGCCTGGGCAACCGCAAGGAACGTCAGAATGGCGATGATCCCGAGTGCGATGTTCATCGCCTTCAAGTGCGCCAGGTTGGACTCGCCTAGCGTCTGACGCGGACATTGACATCCGAGGGCTGCAAAGCGGCGGGGGCATGTATGGTGCTGTTAGCCCGGCAACTGAAACCCTGCATGATACGCGGCTGCATTCCTGTGAGCGATGCTCTGCCGGTTTTAGCGCCTGACCCCTCGTAGGAAGCAATCGCGAGCAGGAACGCTGGCAGGACGTCGAAGCCGAGTTGCCGCATCTGGCGCCCCGGCGGTCTTCCTGACCTCGAAGCGTCGTCGCCACGACGGCCTGGTAGTTTCCGACCAGCCCCGCTCGAATTGCAGCGAGCCCGGCGCAACCACTGTAAGTCGCCCCTGCGGCGCTACTTATCGAGTCGCACCGGAACAGTCGTGACAGCCACGTCTGGCTTTCCTCGTAACTCCAGTTGAAGTTGCAGCACGGTCTGGTTGTGTAGCGCCTCCTGCCACCAGTGACGTGGCACGACTTCAGGAAGAAGGACGGTGACCCGCCCACCGGCCTCGTGGTGGAGACGATGGATCTCGTGCATCAGCGGCCCCAACAGGGTGCGGTACGGCGACGGCACCATAACTAACGGTACATCAACGCCCCACTCGCTCCACTCCTTGCGGAGTACTTCGGCAGCGTCGTCATCGATGATCACATGCAGCGCGCGCATCGGAGCCCCAAGTGTGAGGCCGTAAGCGACAGTCTCAGACACGGCTTTGTCCAGTCCGGCCACCGGCAGCAGCACCTGGTGGGGCTCGGGCGTCGGCCTCGATGGGCGTCCCGATTCCAGTTCGCGAGCCATTTCGGCGTAGTGGGCGTGGATCGCCAAAAACCCGATGACCAGAATTGGAATCAGCAGGACCACGATCCACGCGCCCTCCAGGAATTTTGTCGAGACGACGATCAGCGTGACGAGGGCAGTGGTCAGCGCGCCGACACCATTGATGGCGAGTTTGCTCCGCCAGCCATTGCCGCCGACTCGCAGCCAGTGGCGGACCATGCCCAGTTGCGACAGGGTGAAGCACAGGAAAACACCTACCGCGAATAGTGGAATCAGCGCATGTGTTTCACCACCGAAAGCAACAACCAGCACAACCGCCAGCAGGCCCAGGACGACAATGCCGTTGGAATAGGCGAGTCGAAGTCCCCGGTGGCTGAACTGGTGAGGCAGGTAGCCGTCGCGAGACATAACTGCCGCCAGAAGCGGAAAGCCATTGAACGATGTGTTGGCTGCCAGCGACAGGATGAGCGCCGCCGAGATCTGCACGAGGTAGAACAGCGGACCACTACCGGCAACGGTCTGGCCGATCTGGGCTACGACGTTGGCCTGATCGGACGGAACCGCGCCAATGGCATGGCCGACCCACACCACGCCCAGAAATAGGATGCTGAGGATGCCACCCAGGATGACTAGCGTTGAGGCCGCGCGCTGGGTTTCAGGTGGCTCGAACACCGGGACGCCGTTGGCGATGGCTTCGACGCCGGTCATCGCCGTGCAGCCACCGGCGAACGCGCGCAGGATCAGGAACAGTGACAAGCCCTCGACTGGCGCCGGCGCACTTGCCGGCTGGACTGGCAGCCCGCCGCCAAACATCAGACGGAATGCGCCCCATGCCAGCAACAATCCCAACGAGCCAATAAAGATATAGGTCGGAACGACGAACACGGCCCCCGACTCGCGCACACCTCTCAGGTTGACCAGCATCAGCAAAACGATGATGCCGACGTCGAGAGGGACACGGTACGCGTTCAGTGCGGGCGCCATCGCTATCAGCGCTTCGACACCTGCCGTGACCGACACCGCTACCGTCGTCAGGTAGTCGACCATGAGCGCTGCCGCGGCGACCAGGCCCGCGCGGATGCCCAGGTTCTCGCGGGCCACGGTATAGGAGCCTCCGCCATGCGGGTAAGCGAAGATGGTCTGCCGGTACGAGGTGACAACGATCGCCAGCAGCACCACAATTGCCAGCCCGATCGGCAGGTTCCAGGCAAGGCCGGCTGAGCCAGCCAGCAACAGTACGTACAGGATTTCGTCGGGTCCGTACGCCACGGACGAGAGCGCGTCCAGACCGAAAGCGCCCAGCGCTCGCGGCCGATCCAGCCGTTCGCGCCCGCCCTCGCTCGTGCGTAACGGCCGTCCAAAGACGACTCGGTAAATTGATGTCGGCACGGGTCTCCAGACGCTGTTGTACCGTGCTGGACCCCGCTCCAGGACAAAGGGCATGCGACGCCGATGACGACCGTGGCCATCCTCCCAACGCACTGCATTCGCCCATCGGCTTGGAAAGCGCGGGGACACGCCTATCCACGCCGAAGCCAGACTCCTCACAAATCACGCTGCCGGCCCGAGGCGAGGCACCACAAGGCAGACCTGCTGCGGCGCGACCGGCGCCGTCCGTAGCACTCAGCGCGTCGGCAACTGAAGTGAACTTTCGGTTGTTGGTCCGAGACCGTCGTGCATGAATGCGTCCAGCACCGCGTCGTAGTACACCCATCCTTCCCGACTGAGATGCGAATTGGGGTCGGTTACGAAATAGGTGTCCTCGTCATGGTCCGCGAAAGTGACTACCGGGACTCCATACTGGCTGCCGATAGTGCTGAGACGGCTGTAGTAGTCGGCGCGCGCCCGCGGCGAGACACCCACGTAGTCGAAGTACTTCCCAGGCATGGGTTGGCTAAGCACAAGCGGTTGGGCGCCCAATTCACGCAAGCCTCGCAGCAACAGGTCGAGATCGGTGAACTCCGCGGTGTGCTGTAGATTGTCCGCGAAGAACGCGTCGTTCATCTGACCTTGCCGCTCGGGTACCAGCTTGTAGTATTTCTGCGACCAGACGTCATTGTCGAAGCCGAACGCATTGTTGTTACTCGCGATTTGCTGCTCGGCATCCGCCTGCTGAAGCATTGCAGACCAGTCAATGGGCGACGTGACAGCCGAGGCGGATCGGGACGCATTGCTCGGATGCGACTGGATGTAACGATACGTTTCCCAGACATCCTGCGTCTGCAGCACGAGGTGCTCTAATTTGCCAAGGGGAACAACCGCGTCGTAGAGCAACATGTCAGTCCAACTGTCGCTGGCAAGACGATCAGCAGCGAAACCAATCAAAGTATCCTGGTGCACCATTTTGGGCGACTGCAGAAGTTGGCGCACCGCGGCTTGTTTCGTGCTGAAGCTCAGATCCGTGCTGAAGACCAGCGCATTCAGGTGCAACGGCGAGTAATTGGGCGCGTAGAACTCCGGTGTTCGGTCGTGCAGGAGAAACCATGGCGGTGAGACCGAGATCACAACTTTCTTGCCGCGCAGACCGTCGCCGACGGCCGCGGCGTCCTGGAGCATGACAAGCGTAGTCGTAGATCCTCTTCCCACTGGAAACACCGTGAAGCCAGTCGGGTAATCGGCGAAGACGACGCTGGCGTGGTACGGATTGGGCATCTCGAGCTCGGAGCTGCCGTACACGACAAGCAGATCCGGCTGGCGAAACGCCTCGGCCTGGAGTTCGCTGCCCTGGTATTTGAGGTCGAACATCGCTGGGGCCATGGTGTGTATGGCATCAGACTCCAGCCCGCGCACCCGGGCGGTCCCAGCCACGAGCGCAGCCAGCAACATGCCCACAACCATGAGCGCCGCGGTGAGGTGCGGTCCCAGCAACCACCTCCGAGTAGTGGCCAACACACCGGGGCGTGATCGGCCGACCAGAGACTGAACTGGTGAACCGTCGGCAATAACTCCTGGTACCGCTGCCACGCCGGTAGTAAACGCAAACGGGGCTGACCTGCCACCGCCCCTGTGCCAATCTTTGTGTGAGAGTTGTGTGAGGATAAGTCAATTGTCGTGGTCCGGGGTGCTGCCCACGCCCGCCGAAGCTCTCGCTGGTCGTATCTTTTGCGTCGCCTCTCCATGCTGCAGGTCGCCACCGGCAATGAAGTTCTGTCGACATTGGCTTCCATAACGCGCACCGACGAGGTGTGCCGCAATCTTGACCTGGAGTTGTTCGACCTCGGCCTGCTCGACTCGTTAGGTGTTGTCGAGATGCTGGTGTTCGTCGGCTTCTGAGTCCCCGCGGCAGCCTCTGAAATGCGCGACCTCCTGAGTTGCATCGATTCCTGGAGCCAGCGAGCACCAGAGCGGGTTGCACATGTCAGCCCGAGTGGACGCCTGAGCTACGGCGAACTCGGTAGGGGTTCGGCGGCCGTCGCTGCGCTCGTGCAAGATGCGCTGCCCGATGATCGCTCGCCCGTCGTCGTGATCGGCCATAAGGAACCAGAGATGCTGATCGCTTTTTTGGGTAGCGCCAGGGCGGGTCACCCATACGTTCCCATCGACATTTCGATTCCTTCGCATCGCATCCGGGAGGTGATTCAAACGGCTGGAGCGCGACTGACGTTGACAGTCGAAACCATCCGCGAGGCACTTGAACTGGCTCGCACGCCGCGACCGGTGAGTCTCGCGCCGTCTGATCCGTTCTACGTCATGTTCACCTCGGGCAGCACTGGCGAGCCAAAAGGGGTAACCATCACCCTCGGTTGCCTCACGTCTTTTGTCGAGTGGATGCTGGCGGAGCACTGCTTCCGGCTCGGCGGGGAAGTGTTCCTGAACCAGGCGCCCTTCAGCTTCGACCTATCGATAATGGACACGTATCTCAGCCTGGTAACAGGTGGCAGGCTCGTATCGCTCACCAGCGACGAGATTGCGAATCCACGACAATTGTTCGAAGCCTTACGCCTCTCCGGGGTGACCACCTGGGTCTCGACCCCGTCCTTCGCTCAACTGTGTGTGGCCGAACCAACATTTGGTCGTGAGATGCTGCCGTCGCTCCGGCGTTTCTTGTTCTGTGGTGAAACCCTGCCGTCACACCTGGCGGCGCAACTGGTGGAGCGGTTTCCCGAGACGGCAGTTTGGAACACCTATGGCCCGACTGAGGCTACGGTCGCGACCACTTCGATCCGCATCGACCGCACCGTCCTCGAGCGGTACCCGGTTCTTCCGGTGGGGCGACCCAAACCTGACTCGAGCGTGAGGATTGTCGATTCGGAGGATCAGGTGGTGCTGCACGGGCAGCGGGGCGAGATCATCATTGCCGGGCCGAATGTCAGCCCCGGCTACCTGAATCGTCCTGACCTGAGCAAACGCCGCTTTTTCAAACTGGATGGCGTGCAGGCTTATCGAACCGGTGACCGGGGCCACTTCGAGGACGATCTCCTGTTCTTCGACGGGCGAGTAGATAGCCAGGTCAAGCTGCATGGGTATCGCGTCGAGCTGGGGGACGTGGAGGCGAATCTCCGACAGGTTACCGGAGTCTGCGACGCGATTGTCATTCCGCTCGAACGAAACCACCAGATACACGCGCTGGCCGCCTTCGTCGTAGGTAGCCATGACCTGGTCCCGGATGACTTCGAGAGCGCGCAGCGGATACGCCGTGCGCTTGCAGAACGCCTACCGTCGTACATGGTCCCGCGCGTGGTCCGCCTGGTTTCGTCGTTGCCAATGACGGCCAATGGCAAGGTGGACCGCCGCAAACTTGCGCAGGAGTTTACTGGGTGATCCCGTACGCCGACTTCACCAGCTGAGGCCTGGACTATCGACGGAATCGTTGCTACGCAAACAATTGATGTGTTTCGGAATTCTACTTTTTTCGGGATATCTCCTGGCGGCCTGAGCCGGACGGCGGGCGTCACGGGCCTTGCTCAAGTCAAGACAAAATCTGATAGAAAGCCCGCATGATTCAGAGACGACTCGTGCGGCGGGGACTCGCGCCTGGTCTGGTTGCACTGGTATGCGTTCTGGCATCGGCTGCGCCGGTTCTTGCGGACCTGGGTCTGCCAGCGGTCTATGAGATCGAAGCAAAGGAACAATATTGCTCAGATGGCACGACAGCTTGTGTCGCGCCGAACGCTCCGCCGGATCTCGGAAATCTACGCTTCGCCCAGTTCGAAGCCTATCGCCTGACCACGTCTGGCGACAGAGTGGAAAGCACAGATCACGACACCTTCACGCCGCCTGAGGTGATTCTGGCGAAATGTGCCGGGCCATACTCGATGGACGGCCGCGGCAACGTGCATACCAGAATGATGTCCGTGATGGTCGGGCCGTCACCGACGAACCTGGACGCTGGAACGATAACGGGTTCGGCATCAATTGAGGCCGGTTTGGCAACAGATGTCAATTCGAACAGCGTTGTTGCCCTCGAGGTATCGGATCTGGTGACGGGTGACAGCGCCGTGATCACCGGCAATCAAGTCGCCGATAACGTCACAGACGCGCTCGTCGGAGGCGGATTCTTCATTTACCTGAGCGGTCCACAGTACGACGAAATCGTCGCGGGACCGGATGCAAACCAGAGTGCGCCGCCGAAGCCGACGGGAGCCTCGGGCACTATGCGCTGCAACACAGGAAACACGACAGTGTCGACGCCCGGCGCGCCACCAGCCTTCTTCGATAGCGAGGTCTACCCCGCCATGCACCCCGGCTCCTGAGCCGCTGCCTACTGACCGGAGCTCCATTCCGCAGGGTCCAGCTGGTCCATGGTCCCGTGGTAAAACGCGTCCAGCGCTTGATCGTAAAACACCCAACCCAGCCGGCTGAGATGCGAATTGGGATCGGAAACGAAATAAGGGTCGTCATCGTGGTTCTCGAAATCGACCACCGGCACGCCGTACGCGGTGCACAGCGCACGTAATCGACTGTAGTACTGCATGCGCGCCTGCTGAGAGACCCCTACGTAGTCGTAATAGATGCCAGGGATCGGCTGCGAGATGACCAGTGGCTGCGCGCCGAGCTCGGAAAGTCCGCGCAGTAACAAATCGAGATCCATGAACTCTGCCGTGTGATCCAGGTTGTCGACGAGCCAGGCATCGTTGTACTCGGCTTGACGCTCTGGCAGCAGCCTGCTGTACTTATCGCTCCACACCTGATTGTCGAAACCAAAGGGATTGTTATCAGCGCTAGCCTGCTGCTCCACTTCGGCCTGTTGCAGGAGCGCTGGCCAATCCAGTGTCGCAGGCTGGCGGGGTACGTCCGGATCGACGTCGCTCAGACTCCGAATGTACTGGATTGTGTCCGACACGTCTTGAGACCGAAGCCTGGCAGTCTGCATCTCACCGGCGGGTAGCGACTGTTCGTAGAGCGCCAGGTCCGCGTCGCTGCCGCTGGCGAGCCTCTCGACTGCAAGTGCCACCTGCGGATCTTGCTTGAGCATCGCTGGTGAATTCTCGAGCTCCTTCGCCGCGGCCTCTTTGGTTACCAGGCTCAAGTCCGGGCTGAACACCAGCGAGCTTAGATGCAAATCGGTGGATTCCGATGCGTAAAACTCAGCCGGCCGGTCGTGCAGAAAAAAGAACGGCGGTGAGACCGAAATGACAATCTTTTGTCCGTGTAGCGCGTCGGCTTCGGCAGCGACGTCTTCGAGAATAATCAGGCTGGTTGTCTGACCGCCGCCCACGGGGAAGATCGTGAAGCCCGTCGGGTAGCTCGCGAAGACGGTGCTGGCGTGATATGGGTTATCGAAGGCGAGCTCTGAGCTGCCATAGATGGGCAGCAGATCGCCAGTCTGGAGCGCTGCCTTCTGCAGCTCGCTGCCGCGGTTCTTGAGCGGAAACATGGCTGGGGCCAGGGCATGGATGTATTGAGCCTCGAGCGCTTGCGCCTGCTGAGTGTCATCGCTGAAAACGCCGAAGAGGAGTCCAATGCTGATCACGAGGGTTGCCAGATAGTTCATTTGCTTGCTTCCAGATGTAGGCGGGCCGATGTGCGGTTATGGCATAACGAGGTCGGGGCCGTGGCCAGACTCATGTTCCGCGTCATTTGTGTGAGAATGGTGTGAAGATATTGACGCTCGAGTTGCGCACGCATTTCACGTCATCCTCACGCCCACGGCGCAAACCCGAGCCTGCGTTCACATTGGACGGGAGACGATTCGTCCACTCGGAATGACTACGGCAGCGAAGCGTCCGTTATCCGATAGATGGCTCCGCCCTGAATGTCGACCACGTACAGCTCACCGGATGGATCCTCGCCGAACGAGCTGATCTTGATGGGTTGGAATCCCAATTCCAGTTGCTTCGACCACGGCTGAGGCGAGTTGCCCCGGACCGCGAACACGCCACCGGTGCAGAGGTCGCCGAACACGTACGCGCCGACGAGGGTCGGGATTGCACTACCTCGATACACGTAACCGCCCGTGATCGAACAGTTCATCTGATGGGGATACTGCGTCACTGGCGGTGTAAGGCCTGGTGCCTGGCAGTCCGTCACGTCCGGGCAGCGGAAGAAGTGCGCCGGGAAGCCAAAATTCACACCACCCTGGCTGGCGGGCTGGAACTCAACCGATTCCCAGTTGTTGTTCCCTCCCGGTCCTTCGTCCACATGGTGGACATCGCCAATCCAGAGGTCACCCGTAGCCCGGTCAAAGCTGAAGCGCCATGGGTTGCGCAAGCCATAATCCCAGACTTCCCCCCGCGCGTCCGTTCCAACAAACGGATTCGACGGCGGAATCGCATATGGCTGCGCTGACTCGACGTCCAACCGCAGTATCTTCCCGGTGAGCACGCCCACGTCCTGAGCGCGGTCCGACTGCTCGTCGTCGCCAACCGATACATACAAGTACCCGTCGGGCCCAAAATCGAGCATGCCCGCCTGATGGTATGCCGATCGTTTGGGCACCACCAGGACCGGTTCGGCAGTCGACGGATCGACATAGTCCGGATGATCGGGCGTTGCGGTGTACCGCACGACCTGGATCGACCGGTCGAGCGCGGTGTAGTCCACGTAGAAGTAGCCATTCTGGGCAAACTGTGGATCGAACGCGAGCCCGAGTAGCCCCTCTTCGTTGCCCTTCGAGACCTGCTGGCTCAGATCCAAAAACGCGATCGAGCTCAGCTGCCCGTTGGGATCCGCAATACGAATCAGTCCACCTCGTTGGAGGTTGAACGCTCGCTGGCTACCATCGGGCGGCCAAGCAACGAACGTCGGCTCCGTCAGGCCGGTGATGACCGGAGTGAGAGTCAGGTTCTTGCCCACGAATGAACCGGCTGCCTGGGCACCGGCAGGCGGTGCGCCCAGCTTTAAGCCGACAACACCAGCGATGGCGAGTGCGCAAAGTGCGACAAGAATCAGTCGCATGTGGCGCAATAGCTTCTCTCCGATACGCGCTACCATACCTGATCCTGCTGGTTTCACCGGCCGGAGCCGTCTGCCGATCTGCGAAGCGTCTGCCGATCTGCGAAGCTGTGCTAGTCGCTTCAATTCGTGCAGCCTACCTTCAATGAGACCCTCTAGAGCAAGACCACCTACCAGAGTTACGCAGCGCGCGGACCGGCGTTAGTTACCAGTGCCGTGGAACGACCGTGCTCACGGAGTCGATCGGCGACTTGACGCAAGGTTGTCTCCCGGTGTCCAAACGGTAATGCTCGCTCGGCTCGAAGACGGCGTCGCGGTCTTGAGCCTGCCGCGTTTCCGCAGTTCCATGACCATACCCGCACTGTGCGCGGCGATTCTGCTGGTCGCCTCGGCAGCGCGACTGTGGGGGCTGGGCGGCGAGCCCGTACTCTACTTCGATTCGGGTGCGTACCTGGGCGAGGGTGCTTTCGTAGCCAGCGTTGCCCAGCGTGCAGCAACAGCTCTGGTCAGTCCTGGACCGACGAATCCACTTGAGCGCATGGCGTTGGCGACCGAGCGTGGGACGGATGGGCACCCACCGGATCTCGCCAAGCCCGGTCACGCCATCCTGCTGGCAATTTCGATGCTGCTTCTCGGCAAGACGGTGCTGGCTGGCGCGCTCGTGTCGGCGCTGGCGGGAATTGGCACGGTCGCGGCGACGCTGGCGATTGGTCTCCGCGGGTGGGGCCCGCGCGTGGCGCTGCCGGCAGCACTCCTGCTGGCCATATCGGGTCAACACCTGGTCTACTCGCGTGAGCCGCTCGTCGAAGGCGATGCGCTGCTATTTGCCACTCTCGGGGCATTGGCCTACGTCAAAGCGGCGGGCTCGCGCGGTCTCCTTGTTACCGGGGTCCTGTGGGGCGTCGCGTTCAGTTGCAACAACCGGTTCTCGTATGTACCAGCGGTCTTTCTGATTGCGGAGCTTGCATGCTGGCGGAGTTGGAGAGGGTTAGTGCGTCGCTCGCTTGCCGTGTCGGCCGGGTTCCTCATCCCGCTGGCGATAATCGAAATCGCCTATCTGGCTGCCGCGGCAGTTGGCCGGGCCACTGGAGCGCCAACTGATTGGCTGGATTACGCGCATCAGATGGCGAACTTCGTGCGCATGAATGCGCCCCACCTGCGCCTCGATGAGTGGCCCACCTACTTTGCCGATCTCGCGCTGATGGATGGTCTGGGCGTTCTGGCGCTGCTGCTCCTTGGGATCAGCGTCGTCGTGTGGCGGATCCGTCGAGGGCCGCGGTCGCGGGCGGACCTGCTCCTCGCCGGCTCGCTGCTGGTGCCGCTGATGCTGTATTCGGTGTACTCGACAGGCGAGGTCCGCCTGCGCCACTTCTCGCTGGCCTTGCCATGGGTGATGCTGGCAGCCGCAATCGGGCTCGAGCGACTCGCAAGGCTATTCGGACGTCAACGCGGCTTTGCCGTGGCGTGCGTGACGCTCGCCCTCGGCGTCGCGGCGCTGCCGCGGGTAGTGGCACTCGATGGCGCACCCTCGGGCATGCCCGCCGTCCTTGCAGCGATAGGCGCAGGCCCAGTTGCCAGCACGAACGGCCCGGTGCTGGCGTACTTTGTAGGCGAAGAGCGTACGAACGCGCGCCTCCGGGCCGCATTCCTGGACGTGCCAGGCGATCTGGCCGAGCTGGCAACCAGGTACCCAACCCTGGTCGTCGACATGCAAGCCGAGCTCTTTCCGGGGCAGCTGACAGATATCTACGCACGTGCGACTCCGCGTTTTGTTGTCGCCAACGGCAGCGATGCCTGGTACCTGGCGGATCTTCTGGAGCACCACGGGATGCGCTGGGGCGGCTGGAGCGATTTGCTCGCTACATGGAGCACCAATCGCGGAGTGGCGACGCAACTGCGGATCTATGCCATGTCGGATCTGGTGAGCCAGCCTCAACGGGAATGAGAATCGTGTGAGAAACCTCGGAATCCGCTGACCAGAGCGGCAGCGCTCGGCCGTGACACTGCTACAAGAATCTTTGCGATGGAGCAACTGTCAGTCCTGCGTGAGTTCTGGTACTTCGTGTGCTACCGCAAGGCGTACTGGCTGTTGCCGTTCGTGATCGTGCTGGCGCTTCTCGGCCTGCTGATCGTGGTTTCGGAGGCTTCTGCCCTGGCGCCATTCATCTATCCGCTGTTCTAGCCGCCCGGCTGTTGTCGGCACGAACGGTCGAGCCACATGCGCGCCCGCCGGAATCTCACGCAAGTTTCACATCCACCAGCGCAATACAGGCTTGCTGGTCCGGCAGGGGTTCGTTTTCTACCGTGCGATGGCGCGCATTCCGCTTGCAAAGACGGTGTTGTTCTCGACGGTGACAGTCGTTCTGGCGCTCCTCTGCATCGAGGCAGGAACAAGGCTCTACTACGCCCTTCGCAGCGGGGCCGCAAACACGGTGGACCTGCATGCCTACTGGACCGACGATCCTGAGACAGGTTACGCGTTGCTTCCTGGTTTTGCGGCGGGCGGAATCCGTATCAACTCCCTGGGCTTCCGTGGTCGTGAGATCGTCATGCCCAAACCTGGGGGGACGTACCGAGTTGTTGCACTGGGTGACTCCACCACATTTGGTCCTCGCGAGGCGGAGTGCGCTTACCCCTACGCACTCGCCGACCTCCTCCAGGCACGCGACATCGAGGTAATCAACGCCGGCATCGAGGGCTACCGCACGGAACGCGCGCAGGTCCACCTGGAACGCGACGTGCTGCCATTGCAGCCGGACCTGATCATCGTGTTTATCGGCTGGGACGACCTGTATCAGGTCGATCCGTTCACTGATGGAACGGAGAGCGCATCACTCCAGCTGAGCCCCCTGCAGCGAGTGCTGTCCTGGAGTGTTGCCGCCCAGACGTTCCGCCGCGTTTATTACGAACATCTCTCGACACCCTCCGGCGCGCTCCTGTCTGGCCCTGGGGCGCGTGACCGTTTTATCGAGACGTACTGGCCGAACGAATACGCTGATCACCTCCATCGCATCTTTGCTGCGGCTCATGCCGCGGGAGCCGATGTGCTGGCGCTCACCTGGCCAACCTTGCTGGACGACGACATGTCAGCCTGGGCCGCGTCGCGAATTCAGTATCCCTACTACACACGAAGCCTCTCCGAGCTCCAGACCTTGTACGCCGATTACCAGATGACGCTGCGGGCCGTGGCGGCAAGCGACCAGGTGCCCGTGATCGATGTTGCCGCGGCGTTCGACGGACTGGACAAGACGGAACTGTTCAGTGACGCAATCCATTTCAACTGTGCCGGACACCAGGTGGTTGCTGAACGACTGGCGCCCGAAGTCGCTGAGCGGGCCCATCGATATTTTTGATCAAGCGTCCGGGACGAATCGGTAGCCGACACCAAGCTCGTTGACAATGAGACGCGGCCGAGCTGGATCGGGCTCGATCTTTCGTCGCAGCTGCTTGATGTAGGTTCGCAGGCTCTCGAGGGCATCTTCGTAGGCCGGACCGAGCACCGAGCGCAGCAGAAAAGCGTGCGTCAAAACTCGATCTGGGTTGGTGATCAGCACGCGCAACAGCTCGTATTCCGCTCGTGTCAGGTGGACCTCGTTTCCTCCGACCAGGACGTGCCGCGCCGCTAGATCAACCACGAGGTGCCCAGCGGTAATGACGGATGCTTCCTCGCGGCGACTTTGCTCACGCCGCAAGGTAGCGCGGATGCGTGCGCGCAGTTCACCCGGGCCAAACGGTTTGGTCACGTAGTCGTCGGCACCAGCTTCAAGCGCCGCCACTTTCTGGGGCTCCTCGCCGCGCGCGGAAAGTACGACGATCGGAACCCGGCTCCACTCACGTAGACGCTGGCACACCGTGATGCCGTCCATGCCAGGCATGACCAGGTCCAGGATGACGATGTCAGGATGGTCGCGCGAGGCGGCTTCGAGTGCAGACGAGCCGGATGCGGCGGTGCTCACGGCGAAGCCCCAGCCGCCGACAAGGGCGCGCAGAGCGTCGCGGACCGCCAGATCGTCATCCACAACCAGGATTCGCGCGCTTTCAACCGGGTGCATTTACGTGATCAGGGTCCGTCAGCCGCTGTGAAGCCTTTGGCACGTGGCAAGCAGATGATGAAGCACGCACCTCCCAGCGAACTGGACTCCACCCAGATCTCACCGCCTTGTGCCTCGGTGGCCGCGCGGGCAAGCGTCAAGCCAAGGCCGGCCCCTGCTCCCTGGTCATTCAACCGC
Organism: Chloroflexota bacterium; assembly: GCA_019239775.1. GTDB lineage: Bacteria > Chloroflexota > UBA6077 > UBA6077 > CF-72 > CF-72. The sequence goes on along the minus strand of JAFAZN010000506.1, from coordinate 4,606 downwards.
TCGAACTTGCGGAAGATCCGTTCACGGTCGGCAGGCACAATTCCCGGACCGGAGTCTGCTACCTCGAGTCTCAGTTGATCGCGCCCATCAATGCGGCCAGTGATTGAGACTCGCGTGTCTGGTGGCGTGTGCGCCGCCACATTGTCCAGAAGGTTGCCCAATGCTTGCTGGAGGAGCGAAGCATCGAACGACACGAGTGGGAGCGTATCAGGCACGTCGAACGAGATCTCGCGTCCATCGAGCGCGAGCAGGTAGCGGTCAAGGATTGCAGAAACCACTTCTCCTGGCGCATTCAAAGTGCGGTTCGGTCGGACGCCTGCCTCGACGCGACTCAGGGCGAGAGCGTCGGTGATGAAGTGCTCGAGACGACGACTCTCGGCCGCGATATTCGCCAGGAGTTGTCGACTGTTTTGCGACAGCGCTGTATCCGCCTGCTCCAGCGCTGCCACGGTCGCCTCAATAGCAGTCAACGGGGTCCGCATGTCGTGTGAGACCGCGGCGAGTGCCTCGTCCCGCGCCCGAACAGCCGCCCGGGCCTCTGCCAACGACACTTCAGCGCGGGCGCGCGCCCCGCGCAGTTGGGCGTTGAGTGAGCCCAGCAAGATGGCGATGACAAGGTAGGCCAGCGACTCAAGCAGCGTTCGGGGGTCCGAAATCTCGAGCGAGTACGCGGGTAGCTCAAAGAAAAAGTCCAGCGCGACAAACCCAAGCAGTGTCGCCAGCAGCCCGGGCCAGAGACCGCCGTACCAGGCCGTCACAGCGACGGCGCCCAGGAACAATAACTGGGGCACATCGGTCGCACTGCCACCTACCAGCAGTGAGATTCCAAGGGCAGCTAGCGAGGTGACTGCCGCAAGGAGGTAGGGCCAGGTCGCCCGAGTCGCAATCAGAGCGCACCGCGCAGACCTCCAGTTCCGAACGAACCCGACTTCCTGGACGACCGTGTGGCGCATCGACTCTGTACCTTAGCTGAGCATCTCGCGGAGAGAAGCAGACTTTGTGCACGCCCATCGAACCGTAGGCGTGATCACGCACACTGCCGTCGGCCAGGCAGATACCACGACGCCACGGTCCAGGGTTGCCGCGCTAAACGTTCAGCGTGACTGGACAAGGCGGGTACGTGAGAGCCGACAACGGATCGGATTGATAAATGCTCATTCAAACCAATGAAAACCACACCAGGTCCGGCTGCAGCGGGGCGATCCTGGCGAGCCAGAACGGATGAGCGCCTGACAGCGTCGTACAGCCTCATGCTTGGGTTGGTACACGCTGCACGCCACCCCCCAACGCGACGCTGAAACGTGAGAATTCCGCGGGAGCCGTAGTTGCTCCACCTGATCTCAAGTGAAGTTACCCATCCCCAGAGTTAGTACCTTTGTTGGGCGCTACCGCGACGTGAGAATAGTGTGAACATTTGCGATCGCCAATCCATCCGTTGCGACCTGGAGTGATTTTGTAGCGATTCCGACGCGCCCACCCAGGGGCTTGCTTAACGGGGGCTGACCATATCCTTGAAACATGTCGGCCCGACCGTTCCTCGACCCGGCTTCGACAGCCGCCCTCCCGGATCTCCGTGCGCGGCCAATGCCTCGATGATGCGCATCGTCGCTCTGCTCGCAGGATTTGTCATGGCTGGAGTGATGCTGTCGTTTGGACTGGTGCTCGCAGTTCGGATCCTGTTACCGAGCTGGTACGCAGTGCCCGCCGCTCTTCTCCACATGACCAGCCAGAAGGTCCCTGCCGCACAAGCGCCAGCACCTCCTCAGACGGTGGTGCAGTTCGATCAGGCCGCGCCAACGCCGGCCCCGATCGCACAGTCCGACGAGCCCACGCCGGTAACTCTCCAGCCCACGCTGGCAGCCGTGGCTCAGACAGGTGTTGCGACGGCTATCCCCGAGAGGCCGACGGCTGTGCCTGTGGCTGCCGAATCATCGGCCGCCCAGGTGCTGGGGAGCGACGGGTCCGGTCCGCTGCTGCCGGATCGTCGCTTTAATGTGCTGCTGCTGGGCAGCGACAACGATCTCAAATTCGCGCCAACCGCCGTGCTAACCCAGTCCATGATCCTGGTCAGCATCGACCCGAGCGCGCCGGACGTAGCCATGATCTCGATTCCACGGGATTTCTGGGTACCGATTGGCGGCTACGGCTACCAGAAAATCGACGTCGCCTATGAGGTCGGCGGCATCGCTCTGGCTCGCTCGACGGTCGAGAAGCTGTTCGGCGTCAAAATTGACTACTACGCCTGGATCGGGCTGAACGGACTTGTGCAGGTCATCGACACTCTGGGTGGAGTGGATGTCAACGTCCAGCACCCGATTCTCGACGAAGTGTACCCGGATGACCTGAATTCGAACGACCCGTACGCGTTCTTCCGTCTGTACATACCAGCCGGTCCACAGCACCTGGATGGCACGACCGCTCTGGAATACGTGCGCTCGAGGCACGGCGACCTGCAATCGGACTTTGGTCGATCTGCGCGCCAGCAACAGGTGCTCCTGGCCATCAAGAATCGCGTTCAGACCCTGTCAGGTCTGAGTCAAGCGCCCCAGTTGGTCACGGACCTGCAGGACTCCGTGAAGACCGACCTGTCGCTGCCAGCCGTGCTGCAGTTGGCAGCCCTGGCGCGCAAGGTGCCGCCAACCGCCATCCGGCTGCAGGTACTGTCGGCACCTGACTTCGCGTCACTGGGGTACTCGCCCGACGGCACCGAGCAGGTCGTGTTTCCAAACTGGTCCGCTATTCGACCTACTGTCGCGCGGCTACTCCAGCCGTCGCGTTCTGCCGTCAACGCCGCGGCCTCAGGCAATTGATCAAGTACGTTCGCTACACGGCCCTGGCCATATTCATCGCAGGCGGGTTGCTGAGCGGCACGCTGGGCTTGAACAACCTGGCATTCCTCGCGGAACAGCCAGACAGCCCTGCGCCCCCGCTGGATCGGGCCGCCACCCCGGCGGATCAGGCCGCCATGCCGGTCGGTGTGCCCACCGCGGCACCGGCGCTACCAGTGATAGCAGGGCTACATCTGCTCATTGCTCCGAGCCCCACACAGGAACCACCGGATCCGAACGGCACGGCGTGGCTGTATGTCATAGGCGGCAACCTTTGGGAGTCAGACGGGCGCAGCGCGGTGCAGTTGACCAATGACGGTCATATCGGCCAGCCGACGCTCAGCCCGGATGCGTTGCTCTTCGTGGAGCAGTCGCGCAACGCCTCGGACGTCTGGCTTGCATCGCCGGACGCGCCGCCTCGGCCAATCACTCGAAATACCTCCCCCACCGTTTCCAAAAACCACTGGGCCTCTCAGCCAATCTTCGTTCCGGGTCGACAGCGCTTGTTCGTGTTGGGCGACTTCAATAAGAGCAGCACCGGCCCTGGCGACCTCGCCGTTTGGGAGCTCGGCTTGGGTCAGGAGCCCCCGGTCCAGATCACGCGTCCGCCTGCCTACGCAGGCGGCGACCAGGATGTGACGGCCGATCCCGACGACCCGCGCCAGATCATCTTTACCCGCTACGCGTACGTTGGAACTCAACTGATTGAGCAGCTGGAATGGCTGGATGTCTCAAGCGATACGCTGGTCCCTCTGACGGCCACCGATCAGCCGTCGCGCCAGGCCAGCTATTCACCGGACGCGAAACACATCGCCTTCGTCAGGCGCGGCCCGGCGATGGAGGAGGACCTCTATATGGCAGACGTGCAGGTCGCCAATGGACGTGCCCAACTGGACAACGCACGACAACTCGTGTCCGGTGTCATCGCCAATCCGGTGTGGAGCCCTGATGGCAGCACTCTTGCGTACCTCGCAGAGGTCGCCGACGGATTCCAGCTCTGGTCTACGGCTTTCCGTCGCGATGCTGATGGGACGGAATCGCCGGGTCAGCCACGCCAGATCACCACCGGATCGGGTGTGGACGCCACGTCCCGCCCTGTGTATTTGACTGGCAATCAAGCCAAGCAGGTCCAACAGTGGCTGAGTTCACCAGTGAAGTAGCCCCGTGACCGCTGTCGACCTGCCGGGGCTCGTGAGCCTGGGCGCGGTTGCGCTCGAGTGGCTGGGTCTGGGCTGGCTGAGTGGCGTCGACTGGCCAGCGCCCACGCCGTGGGCCCCGCGCTGGTGCCTGCGCTTGCTGATTGGTGCCACCTTGATTGGCTTCGCCCTGCTGCTGCTGGCTGTTGCAGGTGTGTCGTTCGCATGGCCGCCACTGCCGCTACTCGTGGCGGCGATCGCCGCGGGAGCGATTCGTTGGCTCAGCCGTCACCGGCGAACGGAACATCCCGCTTCGTACTCCGCATGCGGCATGACAGGCGAGAGCCACATCAGACGCGGGCGACTCGGCTGGATATTGCTCTCGGGCGTGCTAATGGCAGGTCTGATTCGCGCCATCATCCTCCCCGAAACTGGCTGGGATGCGTACTCACATTGGGGCTTGAAAGCCCAGGCGTTCTTCTATGCCGGCGCTATTGTGGATGCCCACTCTGCTCACGAGTATTACCCACCACTGGTTCCGCTCCTGGAGACCTGGCTCTACTTCCAGCGCGGCTTGGTTTCGATTGACCTCGCAAAAACTCTCTGGGCGGTGTTCGGCGCCGCTTTCGGCGTGTGCCTGGT
>JAFAZN010000305.1 GCA_019239775.1 Chloroflexota bacterium | reverse complement strand
TGCGGCGCAGCGGTCGGGTTGGTTTGGGGCGCCGTCGTCGGCGCAAGGGTCGGTGCTACGACTGGCGCGCTGGTTGGCGCCTGCTGCACGTCAACGGGCGTCGGCGTTGGCTGTGAGCGGGTGCTCAAGAAGAAGATGAGCCCAACGAGGAGCAGGATCGCCACTGCCGACCCCGCGATGAGCCACACACGCGCGTTGCTTTCACGATCGGGACCCTGCACCTCGGCTGCTGTGTGCTGCACGCCTGGCGCGGGGTGTGTGGCAGCTCCGGCCTGCCCGGTTGCGGCTGATTGGGCGGCGGCTGCGGCTGGCATGGCAGGTGCGGACGGTGTGGCGCGCACGGAGGGTGTGATGGGCACGTCCGCTGCCGCGTAGGTTGCGGTTGGCGCCAAGTCCGGCTCGGTTTGCGCGGCTGCTGCTGCGGCGGCGGCGGCCTCTCGCTCCTGGCGCCGGCGTGCAGCTTGCGCAGCGGCCTCTCGGTCAAGGCGCTCGCGTTCAGCCTGTGCGGCGGCCTCTCGTTCAAGGCGCTCGCGTTCGGCCTGTGCGGCTGCCTCACGCTCCTGGCGCTCACGTTCGGCTTGTTGGCGCGCCTCAACTCTGGCCCGCCACTGCGCTTCCAGCTCCGCCTGGCGGCGGGCCTCCTCTTCCGCTTCTTCCGCCTCACGGCGCGCCTGGGCCTCCTCCGCCTGGCGGCGCGCTTCCGCCGCCTCGGCCTTGCGACGCGCTTCTGCCTGCTCTGCCTGACGCTGCGCCTCGGCCTCTTCCGCCTGGCGGCGAGCCTCCGCCTCGGCGGCGAGACGCTGCGCTTCGAGGTCGGCAAGCCGCCGCACCTCGGCTTCGCGGCGCGCGGCCTCCTCTTCGGCCTGGCGGCGTGCCTCGGCCTCTGCGGCGAGCCGCCGCGCCTCGAGGTCGGCCTCTTCGGCGAGGCGCTGCGCTTCGAGGTCGGCCTGACGGCGGGCGGCGGCGGCAAGATCTGCGGCGGCTCGGTCTTGCTCGGACTCCAGCAGCCCTGAACCGCTTGGGTAACTGGAATGCCCAGACGTCGGCTCCACTACGGTGGGCGTGGCGTGCGTCACGAGCCCGCCTGCCTCGAGAGCTTCCGTCTCGCGCACCGCCTCTTCGAGCGCGGCCACGAGTGCCGCGCCAGTTGGATAGCGCCGGTCGCGCTCCTTGGCCAGTGCGTTGACAAGCACCCGCGCGAGCAGCTCCGCGAGATCGGGGTTTGCCTGTGTCGGCGGCGTCAGCGTGGCCTGCACGTGCTGCAAGGCGACGCCCATGGGTGTGTCGCCCTGATACGGCACGTGGCCGACGAGCAGCTCATAGAGCACAACGCCGAAGGCGTACAGGTCCGATCGCCCGTCGAGTGGCAAAGCGAGCACCTGTTCGGGCGCGGCGTACTCCGGCGTACCCACAAACGTGCCGATCACGGTGAGCCCGGGGTCGCCCATCAACAGCTTGGCAATTCCAAAGTCCGAGAGAAACGCTCGGTCGCCATGCAGCAAGATGTTGTCGGGTTTGATGTCGCGATGGACGATCCCCTGGCTATGCGCGACGTCCAGCGCAGGCAGGATCTGCGACGCTAGCTGGAGGACACGTCGGGGCGCCCACGGCGGCGGATCCGTCGAGCGCAAGCGATTCTTGAGTGTGCCATCGCGCACCAGGAACATGACGAGATAGAGCAGGTCACCCTCTTCGCCCGTGTCATAGACCGGCAGGATGTGCGGGTGCTCCAGCTGCGCAATGGTTTCGGCTTCGCGTTGAAAGCGATCGACGAAGTCCGGCCGATTGGTGAGCGATGGGTCGAGAACCTTGATCGCGACGCGCCGATGGAGGCGCGTATGTTCCGCCTCGTAGACGGTGGCCATGCCACCACGGCCAAGGACAGACAACAGGCGGTACCTTCCACCTCCGAGGCTACGGCCGACCAGATCCTCCACGTTACCCCTCTCTTGCCTTCACCGCGCACGGCCTGGCAGAGTGCGCCCATTGTAAGCTGCTCGCACGCTGCCGAACTGTGAACGCGCTCACTGACATAAACGCGGGTTTGCGCCACGATAGCGTGTTCAGACGGGGCATTTGGGTAAATTCGGGGAACTGAAGTTGTTGACGGATTCGACATGAGCTCGTACTTGCGGCCGCTGTACGCCGCGCGCACGGATCCGGGTCGTGTGCGGGACCACAACGAAGATGCGATCCAAGTCGCCGAGGTGCCGTCCGCTGCCGACGCCTTATCGCCCTGGCACATCTTTGCTGTCGCGGATGGCGTCGGTGGCCACGAACGGGGTGAATGGGCGAGCCAGACGGCGATCACTGTCTTGAACAGCGAGCTGGCCAGGGTCCTTGACGAATCGAACCCCGCGGATGCTTTACGGGCAGCCTTCGAAGCTGCGAATGCCGCCGTACTCGAGGGTGGTGGCACCCTGACGCGTTTCGGACAGCACGCCGCCACAACGCTCGTGGCGGCGGTCGTGCAGCAAGGCAAGCTGTGGTGGGCGCATGTTGGCGATAGCCGACTTTATCTTGTGCGGCAGGGGCAAGCGCAGCGACTTACGCAAGATCACTCGTGGGTTGACGAGCAGGTTCGAGCAGGTCTCATGAGTCAGCAGGATGCGCTGATCAGTGAGCGCCGCCACGCGATCACGCGCAGCATCGGATTTGGCGCCACGGTCGAGGTGGATGCGGGTGGTCCGATTCCTTTGCGAACCGCGGACGTCATGATCCTGTGCAGCGACGGGCTGCATGGCCAGGTCGCCGACGATGAGCTCGCAGGCATCGTGCAACAGCTCTTGCCCGAAGCTGCCGCCGAGCGGCTCGTCGATTTGAGCAATGAGCGCGGCGGGCCGGACAACATCAGTGTGATCGTGTGTTTGTTGTTTGACGGCTCGGTCGGAGATTCGTCGCGGGGGCGCAGGCTAGTCCCGCCAGGAGCAACGTTGCCCTGAGGGTGGTCAGGCGGGCTGCGTTGGATTGACCGTTACCACGAGCTTGGTGGATCCGAGCTCAATGGTGTCGCCGCTTTGCAGGGCCTGGTGCTCCGTGACGAGGGTTCCGTTCAACGCTGTGCCGTTCATGCTGCCGAGGTCCTGCAGCCAGTAGCGGCCGTCCTTGAAATCAACTCGCGCGTGCTCGCGCGAGAGTCTTTCGTCAGGGATATAGACCTCGTGCTCGGGCAAGCGTCCGATGGTCGCGCCTTCCGAGGCTACCTTGAAGGTCTTGCCCTTGGTCGGACCCGCGCTCGCCACAAGCCAGACCGTCGCGGTTGAATCGGGTAGCGGTTGGATCGGCTCGATGATCTGCGTCCGAGGTGCATCCGCAGCGGGACCCGGCGTGAGTGCGCTCGCGTTGGCTGGAGAGGCGGCGGCCGGCTCCAGTGACGGAGAATCCAGTTCTCGCAGAAGCCGGGTGATCGTGCCTGGCGATTCTTCGATGCGATCGACCGGCTCTTCGATTTTGACTTCAGGCTTTGCCCGCTGCTTGGCTGGCGCCTCGGACTTGTTGGACTGCGCCTTCGCGGTCTCGGCCGGCGGCAAGCCTTCGCCAAATTGTGTCGGTGTCGCCAGGCGCACTTGCCGAATCAGCCTGAGCTGCGACGGGAGATTCCACACGGGAAGCACACTCGACGTCCAATCCTCGGGTACGAGGGCAGTCACGTACTGGAGTGCCGACTCGACGTCCTCGGCCTCGATCACCGCGAACGCCAGATGCTCGGGCTGCGCCCACAACATGCACGCGGCTCCCCAGAGCACGAAGTGCAGCTTGACGTTGAGCTCGTTGCCGAGCGTTTCGCGTGTATCCGATGGGGCCACCAGCGCGGGCGGCTCGGTCGGGCGACGGCCCGGGCAGTCCTTTGACTTATGGCCGATGGTCACGTGGAAGAGCACCGCTGCACCTCCGTGTCAGTCGTGCAGCGCCGTGAGCAGGCGTGTGGCTTCTTCGCTCTCGCGTTTGATGCCAATGCGCCCTGCCATCCGACGCGCGCGATCAAGTTGTTGTCGAATGTGATCAAGCCGAGGCGAGGCAGCATACACGGACTCGGCATCGCTTGCCGCCACCAGCGTGCGCACCAATTCCACTGCCGCAGCCTGACGTTCCTGAATAGCGGCGGCGGCCTCGAATTCGCGCACGGCATGCGGCCAGTGGCCGGTCTCCGCGAGCAACTGCGCGAGCACACGCCGGGCAAGCGCTTCGTGAAGCTCCAGTCCCTTGGCACGGGCGCGGAGGGCTGCCGCATGCGCAATTTTCAGCGCCTCACGCACACTCGTGTTGCTCGAGTCGCCGACGCCTCCATGCGCCGACAGCGCACGAGCCAGCTGAATTCGCGCGAGGCACGCTACAGGTTCGAGTTGCCGCGCCAGAGCCGTGTCCACCAGCGAGCGAAGCTCTTCAAGCCCGGTCTCGCCCGCGCTGGCGAGCTCGATGCTCAGCTCGAGCGCGAGTTCGCGCGCACCTGCTGATTCTGCAGACACGAGGGCTTCCTGGACGTGACGTTTGCCTCGGCTCGCCTCACCCCGAATCTCGAATAAACGGCCCAGGACCAGTCCGGCGCATGCGCGGTTCCAACGATCCGCGGCGCGGCCTGCCACGATCGCCTGCCGTACGCAAGCTTCGGCCTCGTCGAGCTCTCCCAGCTCACAAAGAACGCGTCCGAGCTGCAATTGCGCCTCGCTCGCCGCGGCCTGGTCCGGAGCGGAGAGGTGGGCAGCGATGCTCAACTGGAGCTGATCACGTGCGAGCGTGAGCTGACCCGACATGAACTGCGCGCGTCCCGCCGCAAAGTGCGCCAATCCGACCGCGCCAGGGTCGGCGGCGTCCGAGGCAAGGCGTAGACTGCGCTCGGTTCGCTCCAGAGCTTCGGGAACCACGCCCTGCGATGCGAGACTGAGTGCGGTCAATGCCTCGGCAGTGGCGCGGCTGGAGTCCGTCATGTCCACCTGCTCGAGCACGATTCGCGTAATCTCCAGGACCCGCCGTGGATTTCCGCGGCGCACGCCCGTTAGCGCGAGTTTGAGATGCAATTCGGCTTCGCGCTCCGGTGATGCGGCGCTTGCGGCGGTCTCGAACGCAATCTGTGCTTCTGCGAGGCTCCCGTCCTTCAGAAGTGCGTCGCCGATGCGCTCCTGAAGCTCGACGGTCAGGCGGGTGCGCTCTTTCTTATCGGCCACCTGCTCGGCTTCTGCCAGGACCAGTCGGTAGCCTTCGACGGCAACTTCCGCCGAAGCCGCCACCACCCCCAGATCAGCCGAGCGCAGCAGATATTCGACGGCCTGCCAATGTTTGCCAGCCCTCGCGAAGTGCCGCGCGATCCGCTTCAGGCCAACCGGATCGGGCTTGGTAGGGTCGTATTCGCGCTGGAGTCCCAGGGCGATTCGCTCGTGCAGGCGGCGGCGTTCTACTTCAGGCAGACTCGCGTCGATCACCGCACGGATGGCTTCGGCGCGGATGGCGTACTCGGCCTCGCCAGAGCCGGCCGACTGTGTGAGCAGGCCAACGTCGACGAGATGGCCCAACGTTTGCTCCAGACCGGCTGGCGCCGCCAAGGCGAAGCCCACGAGCTGCGCCGTCCACGGGCGGCCGATAAGGCTCGCCACCCGCAACACATTGCGCTCACCATTGTCGAACGCGTCGAGCTGCGCCTGAACTGCGCTCCGCAATTGCAACAGGGGTCGAACATCTTCCGCGGTCAACTGCGGCGAGTCCAGCACATACGCAAGTCCTGAGACGTCGGACGGGGTTTCGATATCTGGCAACGCGCCGAGTACTTCGTACGCCACGACCGGCTCGTTCTTGCCGCGAATTTGCGTCGGCGGGAGCGCGCTGTACTGGATGCGGTGCTTCGTCAGTTCGTAGGTCGTTTCGTTGACGAGGATGTGGCCAATTCGGGCGCGCGCCTCGAGTCGAGACGCGAGATTAACGGTGTCCCCCATGACCGTGAAGGCACTGAACTGACCACTTCCGATTTCACCCGCGAGCACTTCGCCGGTGTTGATGCCCACACGCATTTGAAGCGTGATTCCCGAACGCCGCGCGAGTCGCTCACTGTACCCCACGAGGTCATCTTGCATGGCGATGGCAGCGCGAACGGCGCGCTCAGCATCGTCCTCGTGCGCGTTCGGCGCTCCGAAGAGAACCATCATGGCGTCACCGATGTACTTGTCGACGAAGCCACCGAAGCGGATGGCGGTCTCGGTGAGGTGCTGGAAGCACTGGTTGACCACCAGGGTCACCTGCTCCGGCGACATATTCTCGGAGAGGGCCGTAAATCCGCACAGGTCCAGGAACAGGACGCTGACCACCCGCAGCTCGCCCTGCAAGTAGTTCTGAACGTCGAGCCGTCCACTCATCGTCAAGAACTGACTGATACTGGTGGACACCGGCGCCTGCGTGCCCGTATCGGCAGGTGACTCAGGCGCGTCGACATTAAAGGTAAAGGCGACTTCGGCTAATCGGATCCGATCGCCTGTCGAGAGCGGCCGCGGCGCGTTGACACGCTGGTCGTTGACGAAGGTTCCGTTGGCACTATCCAGGTCGCTGATGACGTAGACGCCGTCAACTCGTCGGATCACCGCATGGTCGCGTGAGACCGACGCGTGCGCCAGGCGAATGTCATTCTGTTCGCCGCGCCCAATGCGGGTCTCGCTCTCGACGTAGCGACGTTCACCGGCCTGCTCGAGCCAGGCCAGCGTCATCGGTCGAACGCGAGAGCTCACCTGTGCCATTGCACCCGACGCCGCGTAGTCCCCTTGTGGCCGCGCATCAGCGTATCAGAGCGCCATCCTTGCTCAATTGTCCGGCTCCCGCGCAACCCACCTCTGTCAAATTTTTTGCAGTCGACGTGTTGCTTGCGTGACTGCAGTGCCCGCTGCGCGCTGGTGAACTTGAGGAACTTTGAACTCGAGTCGAGAGGCCACCTCTGCCATGACGTACACCCGTGCTCGCCGCGGCGTTTTCGTGTCGCTTGCCCTGGGCGCCCTCGCGGGCAGTATGGCGCTGTCGGCCTGCGGTCGATCGGAAGATGCGCCTCCGCCGCCCGCACCGACCGTGACCGTCGCTGCCGCGGCAACGGCCGTGCCTACTCGACCTGCTGCACCAACTGCGCAGCTAACTGCACAGCCAACGCTGCCTCCGATCGTGCGGGCGGCGCCCACCGCCGTTCCCACCCTGCTGCCCGAGGTACCAGCCGCGTTCGTCTCGCCGACCGAGGTGCCAAAACCGAGCGTGCCTGTGGCGGAGCCAGGTCCGGCGTTCCGCGAAGCCCAGCGGCCCGCCGCGGCGCTGCCACTCAGCATCAGCATCCCGCGCTTCCATAGTGAAGCAAACGTGGTGACCCTCGGCATGGACGACGACGGCACAATGGAGGTTCCCTCCGACCCGGACACCATTGGCTGGTACGACTTCACCGCCAAAGTTGGTGCGCCCGGGAACGCGGTGCTCGTCGGCCACGTGGACTGGGCCGGTCGCCTACGCGCGTTCGGCCACTTACGCGACTTGCGCGAGGGCGACCGCATTGATGTCGTCGACCAGCTCGACCGCCAGCTCACGTACGACGTGGAGAGCGTGGAGACCATCGACGCGACCACTGAACCTACGGAATATCTCACCCAGCATGGGCCAGATGAGGAATTGACGCTGATTACCTGTGGCGGCGCCTTCGACCGAGCCAGCCACCAATACCTCAGCCGTGTCATCGTTCGAGCCCTCCGCGACGCGTCCTGACCTTCTTCTCACACGTCTCAACCTTGGCGTAACCCAAACACTGCCGAACTCAACCTGACCGCGACTTAGGCCGTTTTCCATTCAACCGCCCACTGCTAGGATCCCAGCGTGCGTCCGACAACGGTCTCAATGCTGCCAGAGGTGGAGGCACTCGCAGAGACCGCGCTCTTCGAGGGCTTGACCACCGAGCACCTGGAAGCAATGCGCCAGCACATGCGTCGCAAGACGTTTCCAGCTGGAACGAACATTGTCACCGCGGAGCAGCCGGGCGACGTGCTGTTTGTCATCTTGAGTGGAACGGTCAAAGTCCAGGTCGAGCAGCTGGATGGTTCCGAGGTCATCCTGGCCGTTTTGGGCGCAGGACAAAGCATCGGCGAGATGAGCATGACCGATCGGCTCGTCCGTTCGGCAAGTGTCGTCACGCTCGACGAATCAACGCTCGCCTGGATGGATCGCGCGACGTTCGCGGGCTACCAGCAGCTGATTCCGCGGCTGCTCCTCAACGTGGCGGTGATCCTGTCGAATCGGCTGCGAGTCGCGAACGCGCAGATTCAGGCGCTGGCGACACAGGACGTCTACGGCCGGGTTGCGCGGCAGATCCTGTCCCTAGCGGATGCGTACGGCAAGGACGACGGAAAAGGCGGCCGTTTGATCCCGCTCCGTCTGACGCAAGGTGACTTCGCGAACCTTGTCGGCGCCTCCAGGGTTCGCGTCAATCAGGCGCTGGTGCTGTTCAAGGATCAGCACTACGTTTCCGTGGACGCGGGGCACCGCATCACGGTGCACAACGCGGACGCGCTCGCGGCCAGGTGCTAAACGCGTTTTTATCTCGATCAGGCGATTGAAGTGAAAACCGCTCTGGCCAGTCGTGTTGGCCAGGCTGGTCGAGGAGCCAGGCGGTAGGTCCGCGGCGTTCCGTTCTGTCCCCAGCCTATGGCGAGCCGCTGGCGCGGTGGCGCCACGCGAGTTTCCTCGAGAATGTGCCCGAGCAGCCGGATCATCGGAGTACGGCCTCCGGCTGTCGATAACGCGGCTCAGGATGAATACCCAGCCGCCGTGTTCGGTCCAACTGCAGGTCCGCGCTGAGGCTCTTGACGTCGAGGCCCAGGATCGCTGCCGCAAGGCGTCGATAGGCGAGCTTGCGCGCGACCGTCATCGACGTATCGGGCGGTGCACATTCAATCAGTGTGGTCATCAGTACTGGCTCCTGGATTGGATTGGATGAACGTCCGTGTGTGGAGCCAGTAAAGCTCCGAGGCCCTGTTGCTCGAAGCCAGACGCGTGACAGCGCCGCTGTCAAATTTGAAACGTATCGGAGCTCCGGTCAGCTACCGATCGAGATTTGGCCTCCGGGCACAATACCCAGTTGGCTGATCGGCCAATAGGAGATCCAGGCCTCGCCCACCAACTTGTCGGCAGGGACAACCCAGCCAAAATGGGAGTCCACGCTCACTGGCCGATTGTCACCAAGAACGAAGTAACTGTCGTTGGGGACCAGCACCGCCAGATCGCGGTCTGGAAACGTGTAGTCGGCGACGAACTGGACGTAGGGCTCGACAAGCGGCTGGCCATTGACGAGAACCTGGCCTGATTGGATTGACACGGTGTCGCCAGGCAAGCCGATGACCCGCTTGATGAGATCGGACTGGAAACCCGCCTCGCCCGGGGGACGGAAGACAACCACGTCGCCACGGTGCGGTCCTCCAAATACGTACGCCACCGAACCCTGGTGGGTGGCGGGCACCAGGCCGTCAAATGGCGTGCCATCGACGTGCCAGTAGGCTGCGCGATTGATGAGCAGGCGTTGGTCTGTTTCGAACGTGGGCCGCATGCTCGGGCCATCGACGCTGAAGGTCTGGACAATCAGGCGTAACCCGATGGCGAGCACGACAACGATCGCCACGGCATTGAACACCTCGATCGCGTGCGCGCGCAGAGCCGACCGAGCAGTCGGTTGGGAAACGGGAACGTCCGCGGATGGTCCGACCGCAGCTGTCGCGGGCTCCGCGACGGCGGCACGATCCGGCTCGTGTACCGATTCGCGAGCTGCCATTGACGCCTTCGCGAACAAGGGTGCGTGAATTGTGGCCACCGCACGCGGCAGCAGCGGCTCCTCGACGGTTGATCGCGGACCCGCTTCGACTGGAGCCCAGCGTGTTTTGCTCTCCCCATTGGTGGACTGCTTGGAGGGCGAATCAGTCCGGGCGGACTGCGCCGCACCGTCGCACACCGAACACGCGTAGCGCACTGCCTCGTCGAGTACGGCCTGGTCGAGGCCCGCGCAGCGCATCTCGAGATCGACGCCCTGACGCGCGCCTTGCGCCGACTCGGGCGATGGTTCGAGAACGTTGACCTCCAGGTTCGAAGTCTGCGCACCGGCGCGCTCGAGGACTTCGGAGATCGCCTTCCAATAGCAAGCAGCGCGGTCGGGTACCACACGAATGACGGCCCGTGCTGGCGCGCTGTCGCCTCCTTGCATGGCCGGAGAGTCTACGGCACGGTCAACCGTCCAAGTAGGCGTCGGTCCACAGGAAGCCTTGATGCAAGGTGGGCGTCAAGCCGTGAAACTTCGACGTCGTAATCCACCAGACCGGATTATTCGACACGGCGTATGTGAAGCACTGGTCCAGAACGTAGTCGTTGATGTCGCTGAAGAGCTGCTTCTGGCGTGCAGGGTCAACCTCGCTATTGGCTGAGGCGACGAGCTCCGCCCAGCGCGGATCGTTGAAGCCATCGTTGTTGGGAAATACACGCCAACCGGGTGACACGGCGAAAAGCGAGCCCGGGTTCAGGTTGGCGTAGTTGTCACCGGAGGCCCACATCCCTGTGTACTTCACGTTGTTGGCTTGATCCAGCCAGGTCGCCGCGTCCACCAGCTTCGGAGTCATGGTGACGCCAATTGAAGCGAGGTCCGCCTGGTACACCTGCAAAAACGTTTCCTGGACCGGATAGGAGCCCTTGATGATGATGTTGTCCAACTGCAGCCCACTGACCCCCGCCTGCTGCAGCAGTGACTTCGCCTTGTCCAGATCGAACGCGTAGCTCTTGTTCTTGGTTTCGTCGAAGGCGGGTGAGCTCGGGCCCCACGGCAGCGCACCGACCGTGACGTTGCCTCGGTACAGGCTGACAAGTCGCTCGCGATTGAGTGCGTAATTCAGCGCCTGGCGCACCAGCTTGTTATCGAGTGGCGGCTTGCTGCAATCCAGGCCATATTCGAAAAATGTTCCCGGATTCGGGTGGAGGACTTTCGCAAATTTTGGATCCTGCTCCAGCCGCGCGGTGTCGTCCACCAGCGGATTGCGAATGAGGTCCAGCGCCCCCGCCTCCAGCTGCAACGTCGCCGATTGAATGTCGCGCACGTTCGCCTGCAACCCGTCCAGGTACGGCTTACCGTTCTGCCAGTAGTTCGGGTTCCGGTCGAACGTGAGATGATCACCCTGGACCCATTCTTTGAAAACAAAAGGTCCGGTGCCGATCGCCTTGGTCTGCTTCGGGCCGGCCTCGATATCAATGCTCTCCTGGTCGAGCATGTTGAGGTTCTCGAAGAGATCAAACAGCGCGGGCCGCGAATTGTCGGACTTCAGCACGACCGTGTACTTGTCCGGCGTGTCGATCGACGAAAACCAGTTGCTTTGCGCCGCGTACTGGCCGGATGCTGCATCCGGACGGCGCACGCGCAACAGGTTCCATTTGACATCGTCACTGGTGAACTCGCGACCGCTGTGAAAGGTAACGTTCTTGCGCAGCTTGAAGGTGACTTGCTTGTAGTCCGGGCTGAGATCCCAACTCTCGGCGAGCATCGGCTGAGGCACGAGTTTGTCGTCGTAGGAAGTCAGGCGATCGAAGACCAGCCACAGGCTGTCGACTGCGCCCGGAGTGCGGACGTGGCCGTCAATCGAGCTCAAATCAGCCTGGATGCTGTACCGAGCGACACCACCCCGCCGCGGTTGCGATGCTGCCGCGGCTACGGGCGTAGGCGTACTCGCCGAGACCGCGGGCGTGGTTGGAGCAGCGGTGGGCGCGGCCGCTTGAGGCGCAGGCGCGCACGCGGCGAGCAGGGCGATGCCGGCGGCGGAGCCAATCAAGCGCAGCGCCGCGCGGCGACTAAGACACAGTTCGGACATGTATGGGCGAAACCTCTAGTCGATCCTATACGATCTGGACCCGCTAGAGGTCGCCCAAAGCTCGAAGTCAGCGAACTGGGTTAGAGGCTATTCGGGGTACAACGCCGACGGTTCCTGGAACTCCCAGGTATGGCCGTCGGGATCGACGATGAAGACCTGGTCCGCCCCGACGCGGCCTTTCGACTCACGGTAGGGCACGCCGAGGCTCGCCAGGTGCGTGCGCAGCTCCTCGAGACTGTCAACCATCCAGGCGGTGTGGCGCGCCTGTGCGGCGGGCTCAGCATCGGGGCCGGGGATGTACTGCGCATCGGTCTGGATGATGTGGAACTCGACGCGCTTGTCCGCGGTACCGACCCAGTAGCCAGGGCCGATGTTTGGCCGCGGTAGCACCTGCATCCCGAGCACCTCGGTGTAGAACTTCAACGAGACCTCGGCGTCCTTGACCGGAAAGCCCTCGTGCAACGGTCGGCGTAGCCTGGGCGCGCTTGTCGCGGGTCGCTCCAGGAGGCCTGATTGTGGCGTAGTCATTCGGTGATCTCCGCGTCGGATGATACCTCTTGGCCGTTCGAGTTCTATCGGGTGTGGCACAATACGTGGCGCTGGTCCACTCCCCACTTGCTGTTCCGCTGATTGCGACGGAACCACGACCCCGAGGATCGCGCTGGCCAGCAGCGATCCATTCACGTGAGGTACCGTCGCCAATGTCGGCTGATCAAACGCTAGATGGATTCGGCTTTGCGCTCAGCTGATGCGACGCTGACCTGCCGCGACTGCGGCAGTTCGTTCGCGTTTTCTGACGACGAGCGGCGCTCGTTTGCCAATCTCGGACATGATCATGCGCCCAGCCGCTGCTCGGCGTGCCGCGAGGCGCGTAAGGCGCGCCAGGCCGAGAGCGGCACACGCGGTGTCGCACCCGGGTTCCGTGAGCTGCGGCAGACGCGCACCACGATCACCTGCAGCGCGTGCGGCGAATCCGCGGTGGTACCGTTCGCGGCTCGGGCTGGACGAAGCGTGTACTGTGCCGCTTGCTTCCAGCGGCGCCGCCGTGAAGGCGACGCGTGAATCAGCCGCATCACAGCTCTTGGAAGGACGCCAGCTGATGGTTCAGATCACCGAGCGCGCGGGTGTGGAGCTGCGACGGCTGCTGACCGACAACTTCGCGCAACCCCAACAAGGCGTGCGGCTGCGCCTCAACCAGGCTGGCGGCCTCGCGATGACCATCGATGTCCCGCACTCGGGAGATTCCATCATCCGTCGAGATAACCAGCCCGTCCTGATCGTGGATGGGCGACTCTCCGCCCGCCTGGCGCAAAGGGTGCTCGATTTCCCTGCGCGATCTGGCGGCGGGTTCACGCTTGGCTGGCGTGCGTCGGCGCCGGCGACCGTCTCGGACGGGAGTGCTTGATCGAAGGGGGCAGATCAAAAAAAACAGTTCGGAATTGACCCGTCGACCGTGTACACTGAGCTTGGCTGGCCGTTACGCTCGCTTCGTTGCGCTTTTGACCGCACGTTGACTGGCCCACACGTATTTGATGCTCTACCCTTGCCAGCCGGTTGAGCTTGTTTCATTTTGAAGGGAGCCGTCACGATGTCGGCCGATACCACACTCACCTGCCGCGATTGCGGTCAGGCATTTACGTTCACCAGCGGCGAGCAGGACTTCTACGCCAGCCGCGGATTCTCTGAGCCGAGTCGCTGCCCGGACTGCCGTGCTGCACGCAAAGCGCAGCGCGATGGAGGTTCGTACGACAGCTACGGTTCCTCCTCCTCGTACGGCGGCGGCGGCGGCTACGGCCGCGGGCAGCGCGAAATGTTCAGCGCGACTTGCTCGAGCTGCGGCAAGGAGGCCCAGGTGCCGTTCCAGCCGAGCTCTGACAAGCCTGTCTACTGCTCGGACTGCTTCCAGCAGCGCGGAGGCAACAGCCGCGGCGGCGGCTATGGCGGTCGCTCAGGTGGGCGCAGCCGCTACTAGCGCAAGTCCTTCTGCGTCTCTTTCGCGAAGACTCCTCCATTGGGGGAGTCTTCTTTTTGGCGCGGGGCTACACTCACACCGGTGCGCATTGCCTCGCTGGTCGCCTCGGCCACTGAAATCGTCGCCTACCTTGGACTCGAACAACAACTTGTGGGCGTCTCGGCCGATTCGGACTGGCCGCCCCGAGTAGTGAAGGACCTTCCGGTTCTGAATACGATTGCCTTCAACCCCGACACGATGAGCAGTGCGGAGATCGACGCGGCCGCGAACGCGGGGCACACCGGCGCCAGTCTGTACCACGTGGACGGGGAATTGCTGCGCAGCCTCCACCCGGACCTCGTCCTCACGCAGGAGGTGTGCGAGGTGTGCAGCGTATCTCGGCATGACGTCGACCAGGCGACCGAAATGCTCGGCTACACACCGCGCATGCTGTCGCTGAATGCCGTGAACCTCGAGGAAGTGTTCGCGGATATCCAGAGCGTTGCCACGGAAGTCGGCGTTGCCGAAGAAGGTCAAGCGCAAGTGGCGTCTTTGCGTGAACGTCTGGAGCGCGTGCGCCAGCGGCAAAACTCTCGCGTCCAGTCGCGGAGGCCTCGCGTTCTGTGTCTCGAGTGGCTCGATCCACTCTATAGCGCCGGCCACTGGATTCCACAGATGGTGGCGCTGGCCGGCGGTCGAGAGGAGCTTGGCAACGACGGCGGACCGTCGCGCGAGATCAGCTTCGAGGACGTGCTGGAGTACGCGCCCGACGTCATCGTGCTCATGCCCTGCAGCCTGCCACTGGAACGCGTGGCGGCCGAGTTCCCCCAGCTGCGCAAGCGCGCGGGCTGGGACGAGTTGCCCGCGGTCCGCAATCGCCGCGTATTCGCTGGACATACCGATCTGTACGCGCGAGCAGGTCCACGCCTGGTAGACGGGGTCGAGACCCTCGCGCGCATGCTCGACTCGGACTGTTTTCCCGAGCCACTTCCCGACAACCAAGCGCTAAAGATTTCCGCCGACGGCCAACGCCTGAACCCATTCCGCTAACCCTTCGTGGGGTGGACATTCACTCCGTGGATGGACATTCACTCCCGTGAGGTTGTCACTCCGTGGGTTATCACTCCCGTGAGGTTGTCACTCCGTGGGTTCACACCTCCGTGGGGTAATCACTCCGTGCGGGTCACCACTCCGTGAGGTGGACATCCCTCCGTGAGATGGACATCCCTCCGTGGGGTGGACATCACTCCGTGAGGTTGTCACTCCGTGGGCTCAAACCTCGATAGGTTGTCACTCCGTGGGTTCACCACCTTGGGGTAATCGCTCCGTGAGGTGCACATTCACTCTGTGAGGGCATCCCTGCGTGAGGTTGTCACTTCTACGCGATGAACCGCCGCCACACTATTGCGCTGGCGCTCGCTGTGCTGGCGCTCGCAGCATCTGCCTCCAGTGCTCTCGTGCACCAAGACCCGCAACGAACCAATGCGTTCATCATCCTGTTCCCGCTGGAGCTCCTGGCACTCCCAATCGCCGGCATCCTCGCAGCCAGGTGGCTTGGAGTGCACCCCGAGCGCGCGATTGGCATGCTCGCGGTTGGCCTCTACCAGCTCGCAGTGGCGGCCGCCCTGAGCACCGTCTATCCGCTGTGGCTGCCCAGCGACAACACCGTCCTTGGCTCCGCGCTGCTTGCGGGCGTCTGGGCCGGAATCGGAACTCTTGTTGCATTTGCCAGCGCCGCGGTTCTCGCAAATTCGTCATCGCGAACAACCTTCGTAGTCCCAGGCATCGTTGCAGCGGTTGTGTTCGTACTGGTGACCGCGGGAGGCATGGTGTCA
>JAFAZN010000152.1 GCA_019239775.1 Chloroflexota bacterium | reverse complement strand
TCCCCACCGGCGTGGAAGCACGCGACGCGTAGTCCCCACTGACCGCTCAGGGGTTGCCACTCCGTGAGGACATGCACTCCGTGCGGGACATCACTCCGTGGGGACATCACTCCGTGAGGTTGGCACCACTCCCTGGGTGGCACCGTTCCCCTGGGTGGCATCACTCCCGTGGGGAGACATTCACTCCGTGAGGTTGGCACCACTGCGTGAGGTGGCATCACTCCCGTGGGGACATTCACTCCGTGAGGTTGGCAGCACTGCGTGAGGTGGCAGCACTCCCGTGGGGATATTCACTCCGTGAGGTTGGCAACACTGCGTGAGGTGGCAGCACTGCGTGAGGTGGCAACACTCCGTGACGGGAAACTCGCGCGCGTGTGGACAGGGAGGGGGCGCTTAGCTGGCTTTGCGCAGCACCATGACTGCGCCTGCGCGGGCGTTGCCGATGCGCAGCACGGAGGCGCGGCAGCGCAGCACCTCGTCGCCATCGGTCAGCTGAACCTCTTGAGCCTGCGCCGCATCGCCGTCATCCGAAAGGTCGTCGGAAAGAAGGTCGAGCACCGGCTGCAGCTGCGCCGTTATCAGCCGACTGCCCAGCGGCCACTGCTCCGCCTGTGCCCGATCGATCGGCTGCCCCAGAATCAGTCCACCCTTGCGCGTGCACAGCAAGCGTCGCGCGGCGGGATTGAGTCGCACGATGCGCCCGGCGGTATCAAGCACGAGCATCGCGTCATCCATGCTGGCCAGAATGGCATCCGCTTCGGAGCTCTTAACCCCGGCAGAGCGACACAGGGTTACCGCCAAGAGGTCCGCCACCGCCTCCAGCAGTCGAACGTCGTCTTCGTCATACGCAGCTGGCTCGTAGCTCTGCACAGAAAGGACGCCAGCAACCTGCCCTCCGAACGTCACCGGCACGATGATCGTTGACTCGGGCAGCGCCGGCCGGTCGGTGGCGTACTGCACCTGCACAGTCGGTCCATTCGACGACCAGTTACAGATGAGCTGCGGTTTACGGGTGCGGATTGCCTGACTCGTAGGCCCAGTAGCAAGTGGGAAGTGACCCCCGGGCAGCTCGACGCCCTCGTGCATCTGCCAGATGACTTCCACACTCTGACTGGCCGGATCGAAGCGACCGAAGAAGCACATCGTCACGTCCAGTGCGCAGGACAACTCCGCGTGCACCAAACGTAGAAGACCGCGGTCATCCAGCGGCTGCGCCAGCACTCGGCTGATGTTGCGCAGCGTATCCATGCGCGCCTTCAGCCTGTCGGAAGACTCAAGCATCCTTGCTTTCGCTAAAGCATCGCCCATGACCGGCTTTTTGACAAGTTCGGTCGTATACATGAGTAACGTTTTTTGCGAATTTCCCGTGACGACCAGGTGAGCCACTGAGCGATCGCGACAAATTAATCGATCGCGTGACAATCCGTAACAGTTGTGCCAGCAACTTGTTCCCGGACTGAGAACCGCCTCTCGAATAGGGGCCCCTTCGTGTGCAGTTACACTCTGTTACGTGACAGTTATGTAGGGGGATTTGTTGGAGGCAATCGGGAAAACGTCCGCATACCCATAACTGAGAAAGATACCCATGACGTTAGTGCGTCAGAGAGGGTTTCCATGTTCACGGGTCATGTAACGCCCTGGTTCAAATTGCCCCTTAAATCGCTGAGGGTCGTGCCGCTGCTTGCGCCACTGGCCGTCACGCTTCTGTCCACGCCGGCGGCTGCCGACGGTGCAACGCAGCAGAAGATTCAGCCGGCGCTCCTCTCGGAGATGCAGGCTCATCCACTCGAGCAGATTCCGGTCATCGTGGAGATGAACCCCGCGACGGCCCCGTTCAGCTCGGGCAGCAACCTCACCCTGGCGAACCAGGCAGTCTCGATTCTGAATCTCAACGGCCACTCATTTGGCGCCCTGTCCATCATTCAGGGTGCCGCGGGCGTGGCGACGTCAGCCGGGATTACAGCAATGAGCCTGCTGCCGCAGGTGGCGACCATCGAAGAGGATGCAGTGGTGCGCCCGGCGCGGCCGGCGAACCCTGGACCAGCCTATCCCGCTG
Organism: Chloroflexota bacterium; assembly: GCA_019239775.1. Lineage (GTDB taxonomy): Bacteria > Chloroflexota > UBA6077 > UBA6077 > CF-72 > CF-72. The sequence goes on along the minus strand of JAFAZN010000152.1, from coordinate 1,673 downwards.
GTCAGCTGACGTCGCTGTACCCGCAAGAGACCAACGCGACCAAGGTCTGGCAGGCGGGCGGCACTGGCCGCGGCGTGACGGTCGCGGTGCTCGACTCGGGCGTCGCCAACGACGCCGACCTGACCCGCAATGGCAACCGCGTGCTGGCGCATGTCGACTTCGCGGACGCGCCGAATCCGCAGCTGCCGGATCCCGGCGGACACGGCACCCATATCGCGGGCACGATCGCCGGCGACGGATCCAATTCGGCCGGCCAGTTCATCGGCATGGCACCGAAGGCCAACGTGATCGACGTCCAGGTGCTGGACGCCAAAGGCAACGGTCGCATCTCGTCGGTGCTGCGCGGCATGGAATGGGCCCTGGCGCACCAGCAGCAATACAACATCCGCGTCATGAACATGTCGTTCGGCGCGCCGCCGCTGGTCTCGTACAAGTTCGACCCATTTGCGGCGGCGGCCGAGATCGCCTGGAAGCGCGGCGTGGTGGTGGTGGCGGCATCGGGCAATACCGGGCCGAATTCCGGCACAGTCGCCTCACCAGGGATCGATCCGTACATCATCACCGTCGGATCGACGGACGACCAGGCCACGCTCCCGCTGAACGACGACATGCTGGCGTGGTTCTCGTCCTGGGGTACCGCCCAGGACTCCGTGGCCAAGCCCGACCTGCTCGCGCCTGGTCGCAAGGTGGTCTCGATCCTGGTGCCCGGTAGCACGCTCGATACGCTGATGCCGGACCACGAAGTCGTCGCACTCAACGGTTGGAAATACTTCCGCCTGACTGGCACGTCGATGTCAACCGCGGTGGTTTCGGGCGCCGCCGCGTTGCTGCTCGAGCATCAATCGAGCTTGACGCCGGACCAGGTCAAAAAGATCCTGGTTTCGACGACGCAAAGCTATGGCTCGGGCACGATGGCGCCTGGTTCGGGCGCTGGATTGCTGGATGCAAATGCGGCATGGGCAAGCCCGATCCGTGGCTCAACCAACGTGGGCTTACGCCAGGCTGATGCGCTGGCTCGCACGCTCTATTCCATTGTGTATGGCCAGCCACTTGCGTGGAAAAATCTCACGTACCTTGGCACAAACTGGAGCGGCTTCACCTGGCTCAATCTCCCATGGAATGACGCTGCCTGGGACAACATCGCCTGGGACAATATCGCGTGGGACAACATCGCCTGGGACAACATTGCCTGGGATCAAACGTCGTGGGACAACATAGCCTGGGACAACATCGCCTGGGATAGCGCAGGATGGGACAACATCGCCTGGGATAGTTATAGCTACGACTAGGAGCTTAAGATTAAGATTTGGGAGTCGAAAGGCTGCGGCCTTTCTCCGCAGGGCTACTCGCCCTGGACCTCGCGGGCTTGAGCGCTCTTTTGTCAACTAGTCTTACCCGGTGAATCGCCGTCTATCCGTTGGTGTAATTTCCAAACCAAACGTGTGTTGGATACTGGGTATACGCGCCCGAACGGTTGACGCCCCTGCTAGAGGGTTTACCTCCGTAACATGCGATGCGGCAAAGGAACCGCGACGCACCTGCGGCGGCGGGAGCGCTCAAACCGGCGGGGTCCAGGGCGAGTAGCCCTGCGGAGAAAGGCCGCAGCCTTTCGACTTCCAAATCTTTAAACTCTAATTCTAGTTATGGGCCGGTTTCGGTTTGGCATTGTCGCG
>JAFAZN010000209.1 GCA_019239775.1 Chloroflexota bacterium | reverse complement strand
CGTCTCTACGGAGTGAGCTCAGAAGCGCGTTTCCGGAGCATGGGCTGCTCGGCGAGGAGCACGCCGACGACATCTCGGCGGACGCGCGCTACGTCTGGGTCATCGACCCGATTGATGGCACGATGAACTTCGCGTCGGGGCTGCCGCTGTTCGGGATCTCGATCGGGCTGCTGGACAACGGTGCACCAGTCTGCGGCTGCATCTGGGTGCCTGTTGGCCCGACGTTGCAATCTGGCGTCTACCACGCACGGGTTGGTGGCTGCGCCTGGTTCGACGACCAGCCGGTCCACGTTTCCAGGGCAGAGGATGAACGCGGTCAGATCATGGCCATGCCCGGCGGCTACCTGCGGGCCTTCCGATTTCGCAGACCCGACAAGAGCTGGCCAAGACCTATGCGTGCGCTGCCCGATCATCGCACGACAGGTTCGTGCACGGCCGAGCTCGTCCTGATCGCCAGCGGAGCCTTACGGGCAGGGGTCTTCATCAAGCCGAGCATCTGGGACGTGGCGGCAGGCACGCTGATCGTGCGCGAAGCAGGCGGGGTGGTGCTCACGTGGCAAGACGGGCGCTGGCAGCCGTTCGAACGCTTCCTTGCCGCGAAGCCTGATCGAGGAAAAGGTGACGCCGCGCTGCGCCACTGGGGCCGGCCCCTACTGCTGGGCGCGCCTGAGGCAGTCGAGCGGCTCACCGCGCGAATGGCATGGCATCCACGATTGCCGCGGCCTCTTCAGAAACTCGTCGGCCTGTGAGCTCAGCCGAGCAACCGCCCGACCCACTTCTGCGCGAGTACCGCGTGAGTTTGAGTTCCGATTGTGGTGCTCGTTTAGGGCATAAGGTGCGAACACCTCGAGCAGCAGCGCTTTCGGTGCCGCTTGCATCGCGGACGAGTAGCCAATCGCGACTACGCCGCGCAATAAGGTTGGGCGCACGCGTGTTTCGCCGCGAACCGAGGGAACGAGCGCCGTCGCTGGCAGGCGCAGCGGGCGCGCGGCTACCGTGAGACCTGCTGAGCGAACTAACGCACGCGCGAGGCTGCCGAATGCAGGCACCTTGTGTATGGTTTGTACGCGTCCGGGAGTGTGCAAGATCGTGCGGCCGTGATCGAGATGCTGCACGCGAGCGCATCCGCGATTGCCGCCTGCGAGGCGTTGGCGGATGACATTACTGGGGTCGCGCACGTAATCGCCGACGCGTTCGATGCTGGCCATAAGCTCCTAGCCTTTGGCAACGGCGGAAGTGCAGCGGATGCACAGCACTTCGCGGGCGAACTGATCGGTCGCTTCCTTGCCTCGCGATCCGATCGTGCGCCTAGACCGGCGATTGCACTGTCGGCGGACTCCGCCGTGCTGACCTGTATCGCCAATGATTACGGGTACGAGGACATCTTCGCGCGGCAGGTCCGGGGCCTGGCGGTGTCTGGCGACATTGTCTTTGGCATCAGCACGAGCGGCTCGAGCCCTAACGTTCTGCGCGCATTCGAGGCGGCCGCACCAGGCGTGATCAGGATCGCGTTGTGCGGACCTGGAGGACCGCTCGCGGGCGTCGCCGATCGAGCGATCCGCGTCCCCTACGAAGGTACAGCACCAATCCAGGCCGCGCACATCGCGATTATCCACGCGATCTGCGCGCTGCTCGAGGAGCGTTTCGCGCGGGCCGAGCACGCAGCCGCCGATGCGGTTATGTCAACCTAGGACCTGTGGCCGTGCCGTGGGCGAAGCGGCTTCGGGGCCTCGGCTGCTGGCGGATGGGGTTGGGGTTGGGGTTGCCCGCGAGCGCCCGAACTGGGCGCGGTGAGCATTTCAAGCTCGTCCAGAAGGCGTTGCAGGGCACGTCGATCGGCACCGCTCAGCTCTTCCAGCGTCAGACTGCGCAGCTCGCGCCGCAACTCGCTGACCCGCTGCCCCAGAATCGTGCGTGAGCGCACGGCAGCCGGTCGCGACTCGAGACTGTCGCGGATGGCCGCCCGCAGCTGGCCGAAGTCCCAGCTCTCGTCGATGGCACGTGCCAGAAGGTCGTAACGCCGCTGTTCGGGCACGGCGAGCAGCTCCTCGGCGGCGGAGACGCTGAGTCGCCCGTCCAGGACAGCGGGCGCCAGCAGCTTATCGTCGAAGACGCGAACGCGTTTGGAGACAAACGCTTGAGAGCGATGGATCGCCGAGGCGATTTGCCGAGTGCTCCAGCCACGCTCCTTGACCAGCGTGCCCAGTGCCTCGGCCTCCTCGCGCGGACTCAAATCCTGCCGCTGCAGGTTCTCGACCAAAGTCAGCAGGAACGCGTCATCGACACTCTCGGTCCTGACGCTCGCATCGATGCTCTGCCAACCCAGTTGCCGCGCAGCGGCCAGGCGACGATGGCCAGCGATCACCTCGTAGCGCTTGCCCTTGCGTCGGACGACGATCGGCTGGAGCAAGCCATACATTAACAATGAGGCTGCAAGCTCGTCTACGCCGCGCAGCCGTTGGCGCGGATTGCGCCGACTTGTCGTAATGCTAGCGATGGGAATGGACGCGACAAGGCCCGGACTAAGGGGTTCATGAGTATCCGGGGGGTCCACGGTTACCGCCCCTCGCGCGCGGCTAGGCGTTGCCGGCATAGTTGTCGCGGGCGGCACGCGATGTGCGGGGCGTTCTGCTCCCGACAGCCTTTTCCGAAAGGTGGAGCGACCGGAGAGGGACGTCGGCCAAGCGGGAAGAGTAAGGGGTCATAACGGGCATGCAAGTCGAAGTTTATTCGGCCGAGCCGCAGACTGACATCGTTCATGCGCAAGCCACTCAAGGGAAAGACGCGGGGGCCACTTGGCAGCCCATCCCGCGGAGGCCTGCGAGCAGTGGCGCAGTCTCCGGGCTGGCGTCGGCCCTGGCCAAGCTGGTGGGCGGTGGATGCATCATTCGCGGCCGTGCCGACCTCGACGTCGGCGGCCCCCTGGCATGTGCCCACGTCAGCACCGATTCCCTTGTACCCCTGCGCGTGTGCTTCGCCGCGAACCCGCATGCCTTTGCCAGCGCGTGCAGTGCCCACGTCGTTCAGACGCGCCGCGTGCTCCACCTGCCTGCGATCACTTCCACCGTGCTGCGACTGTGGTCGGAGTCGCAGGCTTCGGCATACTTACAACAGCATCAAATCCGTAGCCTGATTGTCGCACCCGTCCCCATGCGCACCGAGATACGCGCAACCCTCGTGCTCTGGCGCGAAGCTCGGTCCCCCCGCTTCAAGGACGCCGACGCCCAGGTGCTGTGCACGCTGGCCGCGCGGCTGGCGCCCATACTGCTGCGCGCACGACCCTGATTCGACTCGAATCACGCCAGTCCCGACGTCAGTCTCGCGCCTAGGAGCGCGAGACTGAGTTGTCAATCCAACAGTAGTTTCCGCCACTCGTGTCGAACACGTAGAGGCGTGTGCCGCGGGCGAAGAAGGCAATGAATTGCGTGCCGGCTGGCTTCGTGCCGAAGTCAACCGCGCCGCCGCCGACGTTCTGGTCACCATCCGCGTTGGGGGCTGACCAGCAGCCAACCGGCCCCGCCGCGGTGATCAGTGGCGGAATCTCGAGCTCGTCGACGACTGCATACGGCCCGAAGTAGCTGAACGACACCGGTACGACGGGTATATCGGCAAGCGCGCCGGGAACACTCGTATCCGGCGGTGGCGTCGACGATTGCGGCAAGATTGGAACGGGCGCCGCACCACCTGGCGGCACGGTTTGCGCTTGAACTGTGGTCGCCGAAACCACTGCCAACGCCCCTACGAAAACCGCTATCCGGACAATCCGAACTTTCATGAGGATGCATTCCTCCGGGATGGAAGCCACCGCGGTCCTGACCCATGGACTGACCAGCGCGCGGCGTCAATCCAACCATATCATGTGTTTTGCCGTTTTGCAGCCGAGCGTTCGGCTTTGTCAGCCGCGCCGGCGCAATCTGCCAAAAAATCTGATACGGTTGTCGTACGCCGTTGCGTTGTGACCCCAAGCCGCGCGGACCTATAGGCACATTCTGAAAGAGACGGGTTTGTCTGTCAGCCGCCCTGGCCGGACGACCAGAATGCATGGGAGGAGAGGTGGCAGGGTCGGAGGTGAGACTCGAATGGCGATAAGTGCCCCAGTGATCGTGGCTGAGGATTCCAATCGGATCGATACGAGACTTGTCGAACAGATCTATCGCCAGCTCTATCGGATTCGGCACGTCGAAGAGGAAGTCGCCCGTATTTATCCATCCGACAAGATCAAAAGCCCGGTCCACCTGTCCATTGGCCAGGAAGCCGTCGCGGTGGGCGTGTGCGCCGCTCTGGCTGAGGATGACGTGGTGTTCGGCACGTACCGCAGCCATGCCGCATACCTCGCCAAGGGCGGGGATCTCCGAGCGATGTTCGCCGAGCTCTACGGCAAGCAGACTGGCTGCTGCGCGGGTAAGGGTGGCTCGATGCACCTGGTCGACGTCGACCACGGTGTGATGGGCACGTCGGCGGTGGTCGGCACAACCATTCCTCAGGCCGCCGGCTACGCCTACTCGCTGCAGCAAACCGGCTCGCGGCGCGTGGTGGTCGCGTTCTTTGGCGACGGCGCCGCGGAAGAAGGCGTCTTCTATGAGACTCTCAACTTCGCGGCGTTGAAGTCCTTGCCGTTGCTGTTCGTGTGCGAAAACAACGGCTTCGCGATCAATACGCCGCAGCGCGCGCGGGTCAAGGTTGCCGATATCGCCGCACGCGCGCGCGCCTTCGGCGTAACGTCTGTCGCACTGCCGGACGACGATGTGCTGCAGTTGCGCGAGGCGACACAAACGGCCATCGGTCAGCTGCGCTCCGGCGACGGCCCGTACTTCATCGAATGCCCCACCTATCGTTGGAAGGAGCATGTCGGGCCTGGTGAGGACTGGCATCTCGGATTCAGGTCGAATGAAGACGCTCGACCATGGATCGAGGCCGACCAGGTGGCGCGTATCGGCCAGCTGCTGCCTGCGACACGCCGACTCGCGGTCGAGGCGGAGATTCAAGCCGAGGTTGCCGACGCCGTGGCCTTCGCCGAGTCAAGCCTTTTTCCCGGTCCGCCTGAGCTGTTCACGGACGTCGAGGTGCTATCGCCTGAGCAAACCTTGCAAGGCGCCTCCGCAGACGGTTCCATCACGGAGCGCACGCTGCGCTACAGCGAAGCCATCCGCGAGGCCACCGCTCAG
>JAFAZN010000122.1 GCA_019239775.1 Chloroflexota bacterium | reverse complement strand
GAGTGGCCCTCACGTGGACGCACGGAGCGCGCCTTCACGCGTGGACTGACGGGAGCGGCCCTCACGTGGACGCACGGAGGGCGCCTTCACGCGTGGACTGACAGGAGCGGCCCTCACGTGGACGCAGGGAGGGCGCCTTCACGGGTGGAGCGACGGACTAGCCTCCACGCGTGGACGAAACGGCTCGCCTCCACAGTGCGCTGATGCAGTGGCTTTCGCACTGGACCGACGGACCGGACTTCACACGCGGAGTGACGGAGTGGCCTTCAGACGGGAACTAGCGGATAGGCCTTCGCACGTGGACTAACGGGGCGCCTTCAAAGTGGGCTCGCTTCAACCTCCGACCGTCGCGAATGCGCGTGCGCCCTGCAGGCTTCGATGAAGTAGGCGTGCAGGCGCACATCGGGCGTGAGCTCGGGGTGAAACGCGGTCGCCAGCAGATTGCCTTGCCGGGCTGCCACCACGCGGCCATCGGGCAGCGTTGCGAGCGCCTCCGCCTGCTCGCCAATCTGCCGCACGGTCGGAGCGCGGATGAACACCGCGTGGATCGGCGCATCCAGTCCTTTGAAGGTGAGCTCGGTTTCGAAACTGTCGATCTGCCGTCCGAAAGCGTTGCGCTGAACGCTCAGGTCCATCAAGCCGATGCGACCGTCCGGCTCGCCGCCCTGGATGTTGCGGGCGAGGAGGATCATGCCGGCGCACGTGCCCCACACGGGCATGCCGTGCTCGGCTTTCTCGCGAATCGGCAACTCGAGACCATAGGCCACAAGGAGTTTGCCGATGGTGGTGCTTTCGCCGCCCGGCACGATCAGGCCGTCCAGACCCTCGAGGTCTTTCGGCGTGCGGACCTCGCGAACCGCAACCGCCGGGTCCGCACGGCGCAGCATCGCCGCGTGCTCGGCGAAGTCGCCCTGAACGGCGAGCACGCCGATGACGAGTCGCGAGTCACGGGTTTCGAATGGCGAGTCGTCGGTCATGAGTTGTGAGTCATCTGTCCTGGGTCATGCGTTGTGCGTCGTGAGGTGAGTGGTCACGGGTCATCAGTCATTGCGCGTCGTGGGTTGTGGGTCGTGGCGATCGGTCGTCGGCGCGCCAACGGTCGCGAGCGCGACTGAGCGGGAGCCTTGACCGTGAAGTGGCCTGGCAACTCGTGACTCGCGACTCGTGACTCGCGACTCGAGACTCGTGACTCGTGATCTGTGACTCGTGACTCGCGTCTGCGAAGGGCGGCGAGCCTCACCAACCGCGGGTGGCGAGCTGGTTCGACTCGGGAAGCGTGCGCGCCGAGATGCCGACCATCGGCTCTCCAAGTCCTCTGGAGACCTCGACCAGGATCGAGGCGTCCTGATAATGCGTCGTGGCCTTCACGATGGCGGCGGCGCGGCGAGCGGGGTCGCCACTCTTGAAGATGCCCGAGCCGACGAAAACGCCCTCGGAGCCGAGCTGCATCATGAGTGCGGCATCAGCCGGCGTTGCGATGCCACCAGCGGTGAACAGCACGACGGGCAGGCGGCCGTCACGCGCCACCTGACGAACAAGCTCGTAAGGCGCGCCGAGGTCCTTGGCCTCGTGCATCAACTCGTCGTCGCCGAGCGTGCCGAGGCGTTTGATGTGCGAGGTGATCGTGCGGATGTGTCGCACAGCCTCGACCACATCGCCGGTGCCGGCCTCACCTTTGGAGCGAATCATGGCGGCGCCTTCGCCGATGCGTCGGAGCGCTTCGCCGAGGTCGCGGGCGCCACACACGAACGGGACTTTGAAGGCGTGTTTGTAGACGTGGTGCACTTCGTCGGCAGGCGTGAGCACCTCGGACTCGTCGATGTAGTCGACGCCCATCGATTCGAGGATTTGCGCCTCGACGAAATGGCCGATGCGGCACTTGGCCATTACCGGGATGGTGACCGAATCGATGATCTGCTGGATCAGCTCGGGGTCGGACATGCGCGCCACGCCACCGTCGCGCCGGATATCGGCGGGCACGCGCTCCAGAGCCATGACGGCGACCGCGCCGGCGTCCTCGGCGATCCTGGCCTGGTCGGCCGTGACCACATCCATGATGACGCCACCCTTGAGCATCTGGGCGAGACCGCGCTTGGCAGTCCAGGTGCCCGTTTCGGGGGCGTGGCCGTTTGAGGTGGGCGCGGATGGGGTGATCGGATCGACGGTCATGGTGTTCGGCAGCTCCTGGAGCGAGGAATGTACGGCAGAAATACCCGTACATTGCGAGTGTTATGTACGGGTGTACGGCTATCGCTTGGTCAGTCTAACGAGGATGATGCGGGGCTCGCCACGTCCAATTCGGCGCAATTGGCCCGTGAACTCTCTGTGAGTGGTAACGCACTGACAGGCAACGCCGCGTGACGGCAAGAGCGGCGTGACGGCAAGAGCCGCGTGACGGATGTGATGGCCGTGTGATCACGAACGCAGGCCCCACCCCAAGCCTCGCATATGGGGCGTCACGCCGCGGGTGAATTTTGCTCTGGCGGCGCCTTGAAGCCATGGAGAAAGTGCCGCGCTAGCCGCCGCCGCGGGTATGCAGCACGTCTTCAACCTGGAGGGGTCTGGCTACTGCCGAGCGGCGCGGGCGGCGGCGTAGATGTCGCGCAGTGGGACGCCTGCTTGGCGGGCGAGGCGGGCGCAGTCTTCGTATTCGGGTGCCACGATCTGGTGCGAGCCAAGGAGCTTCAGTTTGACCCGCACCTCACCCCAGGGGGTCTCTACCACGCGTGAGTCGCGACGGGCGATCAGCCGCTCCATGGTCGACATGCGCACACCCAGGGCGGAGGTATGTTCGAGGACCAGACGCGCCAGAGCGGGCGCATCGGTGGGGCGGGCCAGCACCCGCACCAGCACGCCGGGTCGGTTTTTCTTCATCTGCAATGGACTGAAGGCGACGTCCAGGGCGCCGGCTTCCAGCAAACGCTCCATCGCGAAGCCGAGCTCTTCGGGCGACGCATCGTCCAGGTTGGTCTGGATCTCGACGACAGTGTCGGACTGCAGGTCTGAGTCCACCGAACCGGCTGGGCTGCCGGCCAGTGAGCTGCCGGCCAGTGAGCTGCCGACCAGTGAGCTGCCAACCAGCAGACGGACGGCGTTGGGCCACGCCGGCTCGCGCGTGCCGAAGCCGTAGCCGATCGCTTCGATCTGCTCCAGCCGTACGCCAGGCCTCGCCAGAGTCCCGAGTAGCGCCGCGCCGGTTGGGGTGGTGAGCTCACCCGTTTCGCCCTCGCCAGGCGACCGCCGAACAGCCAATCCCGTCCGCCGCACGATCTCCAGCGTGGCCGGGGCTGGCACTGGCAACCGGCCATGGGCCGCGCGCACCCAGCCCGAGCCCAGCGGCACACCATCGCAGCCGACGCGCTGCCAGTCCGCGCCGAGGAGGTGCAGGCCATAGAGCACGCCGACCACGTCGACGATGGCGTCGATGGCACCCACTTCGTGGAACTCCACCTCCTCCACGGACGTGCCGTGGATGCCGGCTTCGACCTCGGCCAGGAGACGGAAGACGGCGCACGCACGATCGGCAACCTCGGGCGGCAGCGCGGCGATGCCGATGATGCGCACGACTTCTGAGAGTCCTCGGTGCGGCTGATCTGGCTGGGTGAGCTCCACACGCGCCCGGGTGCCGCCGATCCCGTGTTGTCGGGCTGGCTCCGCGCTGAGGTTCCAACCGCCAACGGCCAGGCTGGCAAGGCCGTCGCGGAGCTCGCTAGGTGAAACCCCCGCGTCGAGCAATGCTCCGAGCAGCATGTCGCCGGAGGCGCCGCTGAAGCAGTCGATAACAACGCCGCGCGCCATCGCCGTTCGGGCCTAGAAGGTCGGGCGACAAGCCGGGTTTCGGCCCGAGTCGCAGTCGGCCGAACTTCTCGTCTGAGATTGGCCGAGCAATGCGGCAAGCGGTTCCAACATCTGCAACAGGTTTTTCGTCAGCATTCCTAGGCCCCGAGGACTTGCTGCGCTTTGTCCACGATCCGCGCCTCGTTCGGGTACGACAGCCGCCGCAGCGCTTCGCCGATAGGGAACCACTCCACCACGTCATATTCGCCATCGTGGTTGGCCGTGTCGCCGCCCACCATCTGCATCAGGTAGAAGTGCACCGTCTTGGAGTGGCGCACACCGCCCCAGACAAACCAATAGTGGATCTGGTCGAGCGGTCGCTCGATGCGCACGAGCAGGCCGGTTTCTTCGCCGACCTCGCGTACGGCCGTGCCCTCGAGAGTTTCGCCGAGCACGGGCGTGCCCTTTGGCAGCGCCCAGCGTTTCGGCCGCAACCTGCCGACCAGCACAACCTCAACGGGACTGTTGTCGTCAGCGCGGCGGTACACCACTCCACCTGCGGAGACGTCGCGGACCGTCGGCGCGGCTCCACTACGAGGTTGGTTGTTGGTCGCGGGGCTGTGGTACGCGGGCGGACTCGGCGAAGACGAAACGGATGCTGGGCCAGGTGTCGCCGATTCCTGCGTTGGCGTGGCTTCAGCGGGACGGGCAGGCGCGCGCCGGCCGCGTCCGCGTTTGAAGCGCCGCCCCCCTCGTGCCACCGTAACTCACCGTAGCGAGAGTTCGGCGCCGCTGTCCAGGGCGGCGCGTCTGCGCTCGACAGATCTTTGCGCCCACGACCAATGCATCGATGGTCTTTGCGAACCTGGAGCCGCCGAACGCTCGCGCCTAGGAGCGCGGCCGAAAACCCGCTCGGACGGTCGTGAATGGCGTGCCGAATTCCCAGGCGCAATCTGTCACAGAAGTTTTATCCAGGCCACTGCGACTCGTGCTACGAACTGGCTTGTCGGCCGAACTTCTAGTGCGTGGGAGTTGGAGTTGGGGCGATGCCGTTCGGGGCCGATTTGGTCGTTGCCTGCGGCTTCGGCGTCGGCTGCGCGGCCGGCTGGTTGCGAGCGACGGCTGTGGGCGTCGCGCCACGATTGGCCGCGGGCGCCGACGTGGCCGCGGGCGCAGGTGCCGCCGGCGCGGCTGCGGTTGGCGCACTCGCCGGCGTCCCGACCGGGGCCGCTTGCGATGCCTCGGGTGCAGGCGTTGGCTTCGGCTTTAGCGCATCGAGCGCCTGTGCCAGGGCGTTGTCCAGACTGGCGCCGGCAGGTTTGCCGGCGGAGCCAACCAACGTCACCGTACGTGCCGGCTGGTAGGTGCTCTTGAGGTCAAGGTCGCGCTGCTTGCTGCCGTCGCTGGGAATCACGTGGCGCACCACTTCGGCATCGAAACCGTCACGCGCGGTCTCGACAACAAGCGAGCGACCCCATGGCAGAGTGGGTTCCTCTTGAGCCAGCGGCTTCGGATCGGGCGGCGTGCGATTGGTGATGACCGCGTCGTCGACCTGGACCTTCCATGGTGGCTTCTTGCCGTACAGCCCGAAGTACACGTTTGAATCGTCCGAGTCGGACTGAATCAGGATGTAGGTGCTGGTGGTGTTGGTCCACTTGAAGTCGATGCCGGAGTCGCTGTCGACGGTCACGTCCAGGCCGACGACGCCACGTGACGTGTACGCGGGGATCCAGTACAGGTGCCAGTACCGCTCCTCTAACTGGTAGCCGGACCAGAACACGGGCTGAAACAATGTCGTGGCGACCTGGCAAATGCCGCCGGCAACGCTCGGCACAGTGCGCGGACCGTCATCACCTGAGGTAATGCCGAAGCCCCACTGGAAGCCCGCATCGATCGTCGTGGGACCGACGGCCTGATTGAAGGAGAACGTCGCGCCGGGCGGCACCACATAGCCGTTCAGCTTCTGAGCTGCAAGCTGGATGTTGTGTTTCTTTTCGGGGATCGAACCGGCGAAAGACGTGCTGCCACGATCGATGAGCTCGGTGATGCCGAGCGAGGCCGGATCATCTGAAGACACCTGCGGATCGACCGTAGCCACCGGCAGTGGAACGGACGTGGTGCCGCTGAGCAGCGCGTCGTGCACGGCTTTGACCAGGGCAGGTTGGTCGACGGTGCGGCCTTGTTTGCTCGGGCTCAGCACTTTCAGGTTGCCGCCATTGAAGGCGAAGCGGGCGTCCTGGACAGGCTGATCGATGTCTTTGGCCAGCTTGGCCGCCCACGTCGCCAGAGCTTTGTCGTCGAGGTTGACGACGGCCGGGTCGCCAGGTTTGGCGCCGCCAGCGAGCGTGACAAGCTTGATGGCATCGGCGTGCTCGAGCCGCCAGGACTGGTCGTTGAACGTGACGGTCAGGGCATCCGCGTTTGGCCCGAGCAAGTGGTCGAGCTGATCACGTGCTGCCTGGAGCTGATCGTCGCTGATCGCCGGCGGCACACTGGCGATGACCAGGTTCACCGATTCATTGCTGCCGCCCAGCGCACTCGTGAGCTGTTCGCGGGAGGCAGCCACGTCCACGGCCAGCCCCGGTTGCGCCTGGCTGGACTGCACGCTGCCATCCTTGGCGAGCGCCAGATGGGCATCGACCGGGGCACGGTTGACCTGGGCCGCCATCGTGTTGAGGGCGTTGTCGAGTGCGGCGACGTCGGTGGTGCTGTCGACCGAGATGGCACGGCCGCGACTCAGGGCTTCGAGCTGATCGCCGAGCCGACCGAGCGGGTCCCCGTCGCGGCCGACCTGAAACGCAGCCTGGGCAAGCTCGCCCGGATCGAGGCGCAGGCCCAGATCTCGGGCAGTGGTATGCCACACCTGGCCGGTTTCGTTGGCCGAGATGTCCAGGGGGCGGTCGAGCAGCTGCTGGACGCCTGGCTGCAAGCGGTCCACGGCCTCTTCGGTTGAGAGACCGCCGACGTTCGTGCCGAGCGCGCTAACGCCCGGGCTGATCTTGCCCCAGTTCGCGAACTCGAACAGGGTAAGGAGGGCAACGGCTGCCAGCGGCAGGGTGATCAGCGAGACGAGCGGGCGGCGCGAGGTTGCGCGCGGGTTCGGCGTAGGTTCTGGCGCCGCGACACGGCGGCGGTTTCGAGCGGGAGCTACCGCCTGGACCCTGCGGGACATCGCCGCAGCCGGTTGTAGCACACACGGCACATTTCACGATTGGCGCGTGACGCCTTTGTGACGTGTTTTCGGCCGCCCATCAGGGGCCGACTTCCGCAGAAAGCTAGTCGTCGCGCAGGCGGCTTGGGATGACCACGTCATCGCCGCGGGCGCGAATCATCTCGTTTTCACTCAGTTGGGCGGCGCGGATGATGGCTTCGCTGACGTGCAGCAGCTCGCCATTCCACCACACCTGTTCGGCGGGTCCGCCGCGGCGCACCCGTGCTCGCAATCGCTGAATTAATTGTTCGCGATCCATACCCTATCGCCCATCGCCCAGCCAGAAGTTTCTTCTTTGCAATCGGTCTCAGACCACAGGGACGCACGCGGTGTGCCATCACGCGTTTCGAGAAAATTTCGAGAGATACAAGTACGGCACAAGATCGCGCTGTTCTGGTTACAGCCCGTTCGAGGACGCTTGTGCGGTTCGGCATCGGTTCGCTAAGCTGCGCGCAAGTTGGCAACTGCGACGGCTACCAAGGCAATTCGACTTGGCCATCCCAGTTACGTCTGGCGCCACGGTCAGGACCGTCGCCTCGCTCTCATCCGACAGTACGTCGAGCTGCGCGCAAAGCGCATCCTGGACGTCGGTTGCGGCCTCGGAATGTACGTTTCGCAGTTCCGACAGTTCAGCGACGACGTCTACGGCGTCGATATCGACCCCGACAAGATCGGCAAAGCCAGCGAACGGTTGCCCAATCTGCGCGTTTCGCCTGCCGAAGAACTGCCCTTTGCCGACGCGAGCTTCGACATCATCCTGCTCAACGAAGTCATCGAACACGTCGACGACGATCGCAAAGCGATTTGCGAAGCCTTTCGCGTGCTCGCGCCTGGCGGACACATCGTCGTTTACGCACCCAATCGGCTCTACCCGTTCGAGACGCACGGCTTCTACTTTGCCGGCAAATACCATGGGCCCTGCAATTTGCCGATCCTGGCCAACTGGGTACCGGATACCGTGCGCAACTACTTTGCGCCGCATGTTCGCATCTACACGCAGGGCCAAATCACCGCGTTGTTCGATGGCCTGAACGTCGAATTCGTCGTGCAATCGCACATCTTCCCCGGCTGCGACAACTGGGCCGAGCGCGGCACCATGGGTCGGTTGTTCAGGGACAGCATGCACCTGGTGGAACAATCGCCGCTGCGGCGATTTGGGATCTCGCACTTCATCGTCGCGCGCAAGCGTTTTCCCTGAGCGCAGCCAGTTCAGGGTTCGGGCGTCGCGCGGGCCAGCACCTCATGCAGGCCGAGCTGCATCAGGGCCGCGAGCACGAGCGCTGGTGGCACCACTTCGAGAGTGAACCGCGCGGCGAACACGCCGAGTACGGCAGGGAGCGCAGCGCCGCCGACGACAGCCGCGGCAACTTCGAGCCCGATGACGTTCGCGGCCTGGTCCTGGCCCAAACGCTTGGGCGTGTCGGCGATCAGGACCGGGAAGATCGGCGCGAAGGATAGGCCCAGAAGGGCCAGAGCGAGCCAACTCAGGGGTGGGACGTTGAGCCAGATTAGGCCCGCCGCCAGGATACTGAGGAGCATTACGGCGCGCAGCAGGATGGTGCTGCTGATCCTGGAGGCGAGCGCGCCGAACAGGATGCGACCCACCGTGAGGCTGGCCCAGTACGCGCTCACCAGAACGCCTGCAACGGCCGCTGGAGTATTCCGCGAAAGCGTAAACAGGCTGTACGACCACTGGCCCGCGCCTGCCTCGGCACCGACGTACACGACGAAGATGGCCAAACTGAGCCAGACGACGGGTTGTGTGAACAGGTTGCGCCGGACTGAGGCCGCGGCAGTCGTCGCCGAAGCAGGGGCGGTAGTGGCGTAGGCCTGGCGGGTGAGCCAGTAGGCTGTCGCAAGACTCAGTTGGGCGACTGCCACCAGCAGGTAGCCGATGTTCCAGCTCAGGCCACTGGCCAAAATCGCCGTCATGATCAGCGGACCTACCGCGGCACCGATGCCAAAGGCGGCGTGCATCCAGTTCAGCACTCGCGGCCCGTGGGCCATAGCGGCGTAGGTATTGAGGCCCGCGTCGATGGTGCCCGCACCAACACCGAGCGCCAGTCCGAGAGCAACCATGGTTGCCCACGAGGGCGCCAGCGAATAGCCGAGTAGGCACGTACCCGTGAGCGCGCAGGCGACCGCCAGCACGGAGCCGATACTGAAGCGGCCAATCAGTCGACCGGATGCGGCGCTGGAAGCGAAGTAGCCGCACGCAAAGGTGGCCAACAGCAAACCGAGCGCATCCAGGGGTAAGCCAAAGCTCGCACGAATCGACGGCCAGGCGACGCCCAGCAGGCCTTCGGGCAGGCCGAGGCTTACGAATCCGAGCGAAGCAAACGCCAGTTGGCGGGAAGCGTGCACCAACTGGTAGGATGCCGAAACCGCACCTACCAACCAAATACGCCCTTATCCAGAGAGGTGGAGGGAAACGGCCCTATGAAGCCCGGCAACCCTCCCGGCGCGAGCGGTGCTCGCCCGGAGACGGTGCCAATTCCGCCGACTGAAGCCCACGCGGTCAAAAGGACCCTATCAAGTCCCTTTGAGATCCCATGTGAGTACGAGTCGGGAGATGAGGACGAACGGTATTAGCACCGCTCAGTCATGAACCTCCGACCTGGACAGGGTCCCAGAACACCAGTCGGGAGGAAGGAAGCAATCTCATGACGAGCACCGTTCAGGCGCCAAGCACGCCGCCGGCGGCATCGGGCCGCATTCGCGGGTTGCAGTGCCGTGAGTGCGGCGAGCTGTATCCATTCGAGGCACGCCACGTGTGCGAGATGTGCTTCGGGCCCCTCGAGGTTGCCTACGACTATGCGCTGATTGCCGCGCGCATCTCCCGCGCGAGCATCGCCGCCGGGCCACCGACCTTATGGCGCTACCGCGATCTGCTGCCAATCGAAGGTGAACGCGTGGTCGATACGCGGACCGGCTTCACACCGCTGGTCAAGGCAGACAATCTCGGCAAAGTGCTCGGCCTGCGCAACCTGTGGTTGAAGAACGACACCGTCAATCCGACCTTTTCGTTCAAGGATCGGCCGGTGTCGATTGCCAGCACGCGCGCACTGGAGCTGGGCTTCGAGGTACTGGCGTGCGCCTCCACGGGCAACCTGGCAGGCTCGGTTGCCGCGCACGCGGCCAAGGCAGGCATGCAGGCGTGCATCTTCATCCCGTCGGATCTGGAGCCGGCCAAGATCCTCGGCGCCTCGATCTACGAGCCGAACCTCATCGCGGTCGATGGCAACTACGACGACGTGAACCGCCTGAGCAGCGAAATTGCGGACGTCTACCCGTGGGCATTCGTCAATATCAACTTGCGGCCGTACTACTCAGAAGGTTCGAAAACCCTCGCATTCGAGGTCGCGGAGCAGCTTGGCTGGACGGTTCCCGACGCTGTGGTGGCGCCGATCGCCAGCGGCTCGATGTTCACCAAGCTCCACAAAGGTTTCTCCGAGCTAGCCAAGGTAGGCCTGGTGGACTCACAGCGAACGCCGCGCATGATCGGCGCTCAAGCCGAGGGCTGTTCGCCCGTGGTTCAAGCCGCGCGGGCTGGAACGTACGACGTCCAGCCGGTCCGACCGAACACCATCGCCAAGAGCCTGGCGATTGGCAACCCGGCGGATGGCTACTACGCGATCAAGATCGTCGAACAGACCAACGGAGCGCTCGAAGCTGTCACGGACCCGGAGATCGTCGAGGGCATTCAGCTGCTGGCTCGTACCGAAGGGATCTTCGCCGAAACCGCCGGCGGAGTCACGATCGGTGTGCTGAAGAAGCTGATCACGGCGGGCGAGATCGATCCGGACGAGCAGGTCGTGGCCTACATCACGGGCAACGGTCTGAAGACGTTGGACGCGGTGGCTGAGCACGTCAACGCACCCCTACGGGTGGCGCCGTCGCTGGCGGCATTCGAAGCAGCATTCAAGCCAGCCGCATTTAATCCTGGATGAAATAGGTGAGAGGTGGGCTGAAAGATGGCTTCCGAGCGAGTCAAGTTCACGTTTCCGCCAGACCTGGTCAATACGCCGGTCATTTACAACATGGGCAAAGAGTTCGGGGTCGCGACCAATATTCGCCGCGCCAACCTCAGTCATGACCGTGGGTGGGTGATCCTCGAAGTGGTCGGCACGGCTGAGGCGATCGAAAAGTCGCTGGCATGGGCCAAGGAGCAGGGCGTGCGCATCGAGCCAGCCGCGGCTGAGACGGCATGAGCATTCGGGTTCGAATTCCAACGCCGTTGAGGGCCGCAACTGACGGGGTTGCCGAGTTGCAGTTGGACGCGCCCAACGTGCTCGGCGTGATCGCTGCGCTGGAGACGCAATACCCGGACATCAAGGGCCGCCTGCGCGATGAGTCTGGCGCCCTGCGCCGATTCGTGAACCTCTACGTTAACGGGGAGGACGTGCGGTTCAAGAATGGGCTCGAGACCTCACTCAGCTCAGGAGACGAGTTGAGCATCATTCCCGCTGTAGCAGGCGGGTAGCGTCTCGACCTGGGCGTTTCTGCGTCTGGCCGCACGGCAGTAGAAGAAGAATTTCTTCTCTTTAGAAGAGAAGCAGAACTCTAGTTAGAGTGGCTGGAGGCTGACGGGAGTTCCGCGAGCCGCGCCGGTGAGCTTCGTGGCGCTACCGTCGCGCACGCTGATCTCCAGGAGTCCGTTGCTGCCGACCACGACCAGGAGCTCGCCTGGGGCGACCGAGCCATAGAACAAAGCGAACGGAGCGCTGCGTCCGGCCACTAGCAGGTCGAAGCGTGGTGGCAACGACGCCGCGGGGAGGTTGGTGACCAGGTTGCCGTAGACGTCGACGTGGATGACCTCGCCCTCGAGGCCGTGCGGTTCGGGCAGGCGCAGGTCCACCAGATCGCTGGCGGGTGGACCGAAGTCGGAGAGCGGCACGCCGCGGGCGAGGTGGGCGGCGACCGGGCCAAAGATGTCGCGACCGTGGAACGTGGCCGAGGTGTCCGGCCGCCAGTAACGTTGCTTGGTTAGCGCGACGGCGTCGTGGAGGCCGCCGAGCCGATAGGTCGCTGGCAGCAAAAGGCCGTTGTCGGGGCCGACCAGCGTATCGCCGCGCGCCGCGCGGATGGCCAATGCGCGGCGGCTGGAACCCACGCCAGGGTCGACCACCGCCACATGGATGGTGCCAGGTGGGAAAGTCTCCATGGCGGACCACAGGAGGAACGCGCCTGCCAACACGTCCTGGGGCGGGACCGCATGCGTGAGATCGACAACTGCGGCCGAAGGTGCAACAGAAAGGATTGCGCCCTTCACCTGGCCCACATACGTGTCGTGGAGGCCGAAGTCGGTCAGTAGCGTGATTACCGGCGTATTTCCTAGAATGTTGACGGGATTACTCCACTTTGCGGCTCACGATGCGCAGTGATTACGGGGCTCATGCCGTCATCGAGCTTGCCCGACGCTACGGGCAAGGTCCGGTGCAGTGCGCCGAAATTGCCGCCAGCCAGAAGATTCCCGAAGCCTATCTCGACCAGTTGCTCAGCGGCTTGCGAAGGGTCGGCATCATCCGCAGCGTACGTGGTCCGCATGGTGGCCACGAGCTGGCGCGTGATCCACACACGCTCACCCTGGGCGACGTGGTGACTGCCCTCGAAGGGCCAGTCGTGCCGCACGAGTTCGTGCATTCGCCCGCGGCTGACGAAGAGGGCTCCGATTGGTATTCGGCCTGCGCAGTGCGCAATGCCTGGCTCGAAGCAGCTGAGGCATCCCAGCGCGTCCTGGATCGCACGACCATTCAGGATCTGCTCGAGCAGCAAGTGACGATTCGGACCCGGCGTGGCGAGCTCGAGACTGCCCACGAGGGAATGGATCGTGCGGCCCAAGCGTTACCCAACATTTAGGATCAGCTTTCTCAACTATCTACCCATCTATCCAATCCAATCCAATCCAATCAGCATCCACACTGGAGCACACGTGACCTCCACCAACGGAACGGCCAACGGTTCAACAAACGGAACAGCCAAAGGTGCAGCCCTGACGCTGGACCAGGCTCGCCGCTATGCGCGGCACATCATCCTGCCTGAGGTCGGCTCCATCGGGCAGCGCAAGTTACTGGCCTCGAAAGTCCTGCTTATTGGCGCGGGCGGGCTGGGCTCACCGGCTGCGCTGTATCTCGCCGCGGCTGGCGTCGGCACGATCGGCATCGTGGATTACGACGTGGTCGATCTGAGCAACTTGCACCGCCAGATCATTCACGGGCACTCCAACATCGGGCGACCCAAAGTGGATTCGGTGCGCGACCGTCTCGCCGACGTGAACCCTGACGTCGAGGTCATCACCCACAACGAGCTACTGACGTCGGAAAACGCCATGGACATCATCAAGGGCTATGACGTCGTGGTGAACGGTTCGGACAATTTCCCCGCGCGTTACCTGGTCAACGACGCGTGCTACCTGCTGGGCAAGCCGTTGGTGGACGGCACGCTGTTCCGATTTGAAGGTCGCGCGAACGTATTTCTGCCGGGCAAAGGTTGCTACCGGTGCCTGTTCCCGTCGCCTCCGCCGCCAGGTGCGGTGCCGAGCTGCGCGGAAGCGGGCGTGCTCGGTGCGATGTGTGGCGTCATCGGCACGATCCAGGCAGTTGAGACGGTGAAGCTGTTGCTCGACCTGGGTGAGCCGCTGGTTAACCGGCTGCTGCTGTTCGATAGCCTCAGCATGGAGTTTCGCGAGGTGAAGATCCCGCGCGATCCAGAGTGCCCGCTGTGTGGCGACAATCCCACGATTCACGAGCTGGTCGACTACGAAGCGTTCTGCGGCGTGCCGGCCACGGTGCTGGGCTGAGTTGACGGCGATGGCGAACGTGCGAGTCCCAGCAATGCTGCGGCCGACGGTTGGGGGTGAGCGCCTGGTCGCAGCGACCGGGTCAACGCTGCGCGAGCTCATCCACGACGTGGACGGGCGCCATCCTGGTTTTGCTGGCCAATTGCTGGAGAGCGACGGAACGCAGCGGCGCTTCGTGAACATCTATGTCAACGACGAGGACGTGCGCTATCTGCAGGGGCTGGAGACGCCCGTGCAGGAGGGCGACGTCGTCTCCATTCTGCCGGCGGTGGCTGGGGGCCTATGACGCTCGAGGCAGTCCGAGCTGCGACTTCGATCGAGGCGGCCATTGGCAACACGCCGCTCGTCGAGCTGCCTTCGTTCAGCCCTCGTACGGGCGTGCGGATCTGGGCCAAGCTGGAGGGCGCCAATCCATCGGGCTCGGTGAAGGATCGGATTGCGCTGGCCATGCTCGACGCGGCTGAGGCTTCTGGCGAGCTGTACCCGGGCACACAGCGGATCATCATCGAGCCCACCAGTGGCAATACCGGCATCGCGCTGGCCATGCTGGCGCGCCGGCGCGGCTACCGTTTTCTCGCCGTGCTGCCTGAAAACGTCAGTGTCGAACGGCGCCAGCTACTCGAGGTCTATGGCGCCGCGCTCGAGTTCACGCCAGCCGAATTCGGCAGCAACGGTGCGATTCGGCGCGCGCAGGAGCTGGTGCACGAGCAGCCCGAGCGGTTTTGCATGCTGTACCAGTACGGCAACGCTGCCAATCCTGGAGCGCATTTTCTCGGTACGGCGCCGGAGATCCTGCGAGACTTGCCCGAGATTACGCACTTCGTGGCGGGCCTCGGAACTGGTGGGACACTAACAGGCACCGGGCGGCGGCTGAAACAAGACCGACCTGGCGTACAGGTCATCGCAGCCGAGCCGCACCCCGGCGATGCCGTTCAGGGACTGCGTTCTCTCGATGAAGGCTTCATCCCACCCGTGCTGGATGCGTCCGTGCTGGATCGCAAGATCCTGGTGACTTCGGATGACGCGCTGGCGATGACTCGGCGGCTTGCCTCGCAGGAAGGCGTGTTCGCAGGCATCTCTTCGGGTGCGGTGCTGCACGCCGCGCTGCGGGTAGGGGCTTCTCTGGACCAGGCTGAGATCGTCTGCCTGTTCGCGGACGGCGGCTGGAAATACCTCAGCCTCGGCGTCTGGAGCCAGTCGCTTGCTGACGCACAGGAGTCGGTGCGCGACAAGGTCTGGTGGTAGACCAGCCGCGAGCCGCGAGTCTTGAGCCGCAATAGTGCTTGAGCGCTTGGTCTTCCCAGAGCCGTTGCAGCAGGAGGTTCTGAGGCTTGCGCGTGACGGGGACCCAGACGAAATTTGCGGGATTCTGGGTGGTCACCTCGGGGTGATCGAGCGGGTGTTTCCAGTTAGCAACAAGGCGGATGAGGTCAGCGCCGACCAGGGCGTCTTTCGGGATCGCACTTCGGGAGTCGCCACGGGCGGTCGACGGCCGGTGCACTACTACATGGACCCGCGCGACCAGCTACGTGTCTACAACGAGCTGGATGCGCTCGGGCTCGACGTGGTCGGCTACTACCACTCACACACACACACTGAGGCGCGCCCGTCGCCAACCGACGTTCGCCTGGCGACCGATCTCTCGCCCGTGTACGTACTGGTGAGCCTGACGCACCAGCCCAACGTTCGGGCGTGGCGCATAGTCAAGGACGATCCCATGGCTGAGGCGGGACAACTCCAGGAGATTCCGCTGGCCGAGGGTTAGAATCTCCGCGGCATGGCCAGAGTCATTGTCGGAATGTCCGGCGGCGTCGATAGCTCGGTAACAGCGGCGCTGTTGAAGCGCGCAGGCCACGACGTGATCGGCGTCACGCTCAACGTCTGGCCCGACCTGCCGAATATGCCCGAGATGCGCCGCGAGGATGCCTGCTGCGCGTTGGGCGCCGTCGAGGATGCGCGACGCGTCGCGGACGCCCTGGACATCCCCTACTACGTCCTCAACTTCAAAGAGGCCTTCGAGGACAGGGTCATCAAGGACTTTGTCAGCACCTACGCCAGCGGCCGCACGCCGAATCCGTGCATTCGTTGCAACCAGTTCATCAAGTTCGACGCGCTGTTGGTGAAAGCGCGTCAGCTTGGTGCCGCGTTCGTGGCGACTGGCCACTACGCGCGCATCGAGCACGGCACGCAAGGATCTGAACCAAACCGGTTGCGCAAGGCGGCGGACCCCACCAAGGACCAGTCTTACGTGCTGTACGTCATGACGCAGGAGCGACTCGGCGCCGCGATGATGCCGCTCGGCGACTACGCCAAGACCGAGACGCGGCGGCTCGCCGCCGAGCTGGGCCTCGGCGTGGCCGACAAACCCGAGAGCCAGGACATCTGCTTCGTACCCTTCAAGCGCTACACCGAGTTCATCGAGCGGTACGCGCCGGAGGTGCTGCAGCCCGGCCCCATCGTAGACCGCGATGGGACTGTGCTCGGTGAACATCGCGGCATTGCCCTGCACACGGTGGGTCAGCGACGTGGCCTCGGCGTCGCCGCAGGCCAACCGCTGTTCGTGACCGAGCTGGACGTCGTGAACAACGCAGTCGTGGTGGGTGGCCCCGAGGAGCTACTGCGGTCCACGTGCGCGCTGGAGGACGTGAACTGGATCGTGGGCGAGGCGCCGGTCGAGCCGCTCCGGGCGATGGCGAAAGCGCGCTACCGTGCCGCGGAGGTGGCGTGCACGGTGTGGCGAGACGGTCACGGGCTGCGAGTTGAGTTCGAGCTGCCGCAGCGGGCGATCACGCCGGGTCAGGCGCTGGTGCTGTACGACGGCGAGTACGTGCTCGGCGGCGGGACCATCTCTCGCTGAGCCGCTATACTCCCGCCGGGGCTATGCCACGCGTCAATCGGGACCTGCAGCGCCGCTTGGCGGCTCGCCGCGAGCGGGACCGTCGCCGGCCTTCCGGTGAACGGCGCTATCGCTTCACCACACCCGATCCAGCGCTCGAGGGCGACGAAGAGGCCCTGCTCCAAGAAGACGGCGCAGTCGCCGACGCCGTTGAAGACAAGGCACCGCCGCGCTCCACGCGCACGGCGCCGGCGGCGGGCAACCGCGCTGCGCAGCGGCCGGCAGCCAAGCCGTTTTCGGCGTACAAGGACGAGTACGCCTATGTCTACGGCGACCTTCGCCGTGTCGGCGCCGTCATTGGCGGCTTGCTGCTCGCGCTTATCATCCTGTACTTCGTCCTGCCGCTTCTGGTCCGCTGAAGAACGTGGCTAGCCAGCTGGGGAGCCGCCGCTCCCCCTGGACGTTCTCGGGACCGCAGCCCTTGCGGCTGTTTCGCCTCTTCGGCATCCAGTTCACCGCCAACTGGAGCTGGCTGCTGCTGTTCGCGCTGCTGGTCTACGTCGGCTACACCACCTTCCGCGGTCTGCGCCTCGGCTTCTCACAGGTGGAGCTGTGGTCGCTCGCGGTGGTGGCGGCGGTGCTCTCGGTCTTCAGTCTGTATGCGCACGAGCTGGCGCATGCGCTGGTCGCGCGCGCCTATGGCATCCCGGTGCGCACCATCAGCCTCTTTCTGCTCGGCGGCATGGCGCACATCACGCGCGAGTCGCCATCGCCGCGAGCCGAGTTTCTGATTGCCATCGTCGGGCCGGTCAGCAGCATCGTGATCGGCATCGTCGGCGTACTCGCAAGCTGGGGCTTGTGGGGGCCCGCGCCGGCCATCGCCGTGCTTGGACTCTGGCTGGCCACCATGAACATTCCCCTGGGCATCTTCAACCTGGTGCCAGCGTTCCCACTCGATGGCGGCCGTGTGCTGCGCGGGGTCTTGTGGTTTGCTGGCGAGGACCTGGGCTGGGCGAGCGCCGTCTCCGCTCGAGTCGGTCAGTTGGCGGCAGTTGGCCTTCTGTTTTCGGGCGTGTGGATCCTGTTCGATGGCAGCACCGGTGCGCTGGGTGGGCTCTGGCTGATCATGATCGCCTGGTTCATGTACGCCGGCGCAGCGAGCTCGCAATATGCGTCTTCGTTCCAGGAGTCGCTGCGGCGGCTGACGGTGGCCTCGGTGATGGATCGTGACTTCGGACGCGTGCAGGCCGGCGTCTCTGTACAGGCGTTTGCCGAAGAGCACCTGCTTGACTCGCGTGCGCCTGGTGCCGTTGCTTCGGGCTCGCACGCGTACGCTGTCTACCGCGACGAGTCCGTCGTCGGTTTGCTCAGTTTGAAGCAGCTGGGGCAGATTCCGATGCACAGCTGGGCGCAGACCAACATCGAACGGGCAATGCTGCCGATCGAGGCGGCGCCTGCGATGGAGCCATCTGCGCCGGCGCTCGGCGCGCTGCACCTCATCCTGGAGGAAGGTGTCGAGCACGTCGCGGTGATGGCCGAGGGCCGGCTGCTCGGGCTGGTCACCCGAAACGAGCTCGCTCGCGCGGGCGCTAAGTAGAGGTATTAAAAAAACGCTGCGGGGAGCGGGGGCTCGTGCCATTCGGCACTGGTTGGCCCGGGGTTGTGTGGTTGGCGATGCGTGGTTGGGGATCTCTCCGATGCGCGTCGGGGTTCCAGCGTCCTAGTTGCGACACCGATCAGGGTAGGTACCCGATGAGAAGATGGCGCTTTTGGCTGCGCCACGTGCGCCCCGCCAAGCGTGCGACCCGACCGCACAACGGAGAGATCCCCAACCACGCATCGCCAACCACACAACCCCGGGCCAACCAGTGCCGAATGGCACGAGCCCCCGCTCCCCGCCCCGCTTTTCTTAAACCTAATTCCAGAGGCGCGTGGCGCCGACGTAGTGAGACTGCCAGTAGCTCGTGTAGAGGCTGCTCACGGTGACGCCGGTGCGCTCGTCGCTGGCGTGGACGAACTGCCCACCGCCGATGTAGATGCCGTCGTGGCTCAAGCCAGGCATGTATGTGTTGGCGAAGAACACCGTGTCGCCTGGCTGCAGCGCGCTCATGGGCACGTGTGCCCCACCGTTGTACTGCTGCCACATACCCCGACCGACCGGCGCACCGCTATGGTTGTGGATGTAGTACACGAAGCCCGAGCAATCGAAGCCAGCCGGCGACGTGCCGCCGAACACGTAGCGATAGCCGACGAACTTCATCGCGTTCGCGACGACCGTGTCGCCGCCACCGCCAGAGGCGAGGACTGGCGCCGCGGGCGCGGGTGCCGCGGGTTTCGGCGCGGGCGCGGCGGGCTTAGGTGCCGCGGCCGGCTTTGGCGCAGCCGGCACCTGCACGACTGCCGCGGCGACGGGGGCGGATTGCGTCTGTGGTGCAGCTTGCACGACAGGCGCGGGGGCGGGCACGAGATCGGGCCGCAGCTTGCCCCCGGGCACGACAAGCTTGGACCCGATCCGAATCACGTCAGGGTCGTCGAGGTTGTTGTAGTCAAGCAATAGGCCCAGATCGACCTGGTACTTGTAGGCGATGTCAGCCAGCGTCTCGCCGGACTGGACCTCATACTCGAGACCCTTCACCGGCAGAATGCGCAGCTCGCTGCCCGGGTGGATGGTGTCGGGATCGTCGACGCCGTTGCTCGACAGAATCGTGTTCACGTCGACGCCGAAAGTATCGGCGATGCCGGCCAGGGTGTCACCTGGCTGCACTTCGTACGTGCGTGTGCTCGGCGCGGCGTCAGCAGTGTCATCAATTGGCAGACTGACCCCATCGCCGATGGCCGCGGCGGCTTGATCGCTGCTGCCGCCCGCGAGCGCAACACTGGTCACGCGATGCGGCTGGATAACGGGCGTCGCACCTGGCACGACTAGTTTGGTACCTGGCTGCACCACGTCAGGGTCTGGGCCCAACACGTTGGCGCGAATGATGTCGCCGGGGTCGACGTTGAATCGTTCGGCGACCTTGCCGATCGTTTCGCCGGACTTCAGCGTGTACAGCACGCCGTCGGTCGGCAGGATGACCAGGTTCTGGCCAACCTGAAGCAGGTCAGGGTTGCGCAGGCCGTTGGCCGCCATGATCGTTTCGGGACTGATACCGAAACGGGCCGCCAGCATACGAATGCTCTCGCCGTCCTCAACCGTGTGCATGATCGGCTTCGGCGGCTCGGCCGGGGCGATGGTTGCCTCGAGCATGTCGTTGACGGGTTGCTCGACCGGGGCCGCCGTGGGTTGTGGCGGCGCGACATCGAGGGCGACCATGGGGGCCGTGACGTCGTCGAGTGGGGCGGCGTCGGCCGGCGTGGCCGGCAGCGGACGTGGATGCACAGCGATCGAGGTGAGCGCGACGACGCTGACCGCGGCGATGACGCCGTGCAGAAGATAGCGTGGTTTTTGGAAAGCAGGGGCTAAGCGATCGAGACCAGACAGATCCGGCGGGGTTAGATACCTATGCGAGCGCCGCACGGTTCCTCGAATCCTCTGGGAGGTGGCCGGTGAGTAGCACTGCGGGGCCTCCGCGGGGGTCTGAAGGGTAGCCAGATGGCGGTGGATGCACCGCCAACCGACGGTCACGGTACGCAGCCGTGCAAGCGGGTGTCAAGCGCAGGAGTACGTATTTGTTATAGCTTCTTACTACTTATCGTGGCAATTCGGCACAGTGCGCCGGAGGAGCGCGGCCGAGAACTCGCCGAGATGGTCGTGAAATTACCTGCCGCGTTGGTGCGCGCGCGAGCTCGCGCGGTACACCTACAGCTTGTATGCAGATCGACCCGGCCACCGCTGCGCGCGCCTTCGGCGATGCGTACTTCAACTTGCTGCGCCGCGGCGCGGACGGCTCGCTGCGCCTCTCGAGCGACCACTGGCGACTCGACGAGGCTACCGACGACGAGTTTCGCTTCTCGGCCCGCGAAGAGGACGCGCCGCCCCTGGTGGTGCACCTCCAGGAGGTCGAGCAGTTGGTCTGGGACAGATTGCCGAAGCAGCAGGTGCGCTCGCAGATCAGATTCGTACTCGCCAACGGCGACTTGTGGACCTTCTCCGGCAAGGTGGACGAAAGCGCGCTGCCTGGCTAGTCCCTGGGTAACCTGAACGCGCGTGTTTGGCTGCGGTGACGGTAGGCCCGAGAGTCAGTTTGCGTTTGCAACGGCGGCAGTCGAGCGCGCGTACGCGCCAAGGGCGGACCGCCTGCGGCACACGGACGGTCTGGTGCGCGACGTGCTGGATTGGGTCGCCGAACGGCGACTGCGCCTCCGCGGTAAGGTGGTTGATGCGCTCACACCACTGGCGGCATCCATAACGCACAACGGTGGGGGCGGCGGCCGCATGGGCCGCGTCCACACGGTCCCATCCACGTCGGAGACGGTGCGTCTCGGCGTGTTCGACGCCACAGTGCCAGAGATCTTGAACATGGAATCCGGGGACGTACTGGTGTACCCCGACACCTGGTCGCATTTCCTGAATCGTTTGCAGCCCGGGGTATCAATCGAGGACGTGGCGCAGCTGCGCCGCGAGAACCCGGGCCGCGGACCGCATTCCATCATCGGCCCGATCACTGTGAATGGCGCCGAGCCGGGCGACGTGCTCGAGATCGACTTCGAACGCCTGATCCCGCAAAGTTGGGGCGCAACCTTCGTGAACCCCGCTGACCTGGGCACCGGGACCTTACCTCAGGACTTTCCACGAGGACAGATTCGCTATCTGCAGTTTGACCTCACGAGCATGCAGACCGAATTCGTGCCCGGCATCAACGTGCCGCTGCGCCCGTTTCAGGGCACGGTCGGCGTGGCACCTGCCGCGGGTGGTGTCGTGAGCTCCGTTCCGCCTGGCCAGCACGCTGGCAACATCGATCTGCGCGACCTGACCGAGGGGACAGCGCTCTATATCCCTGTCTGGCAGGTCGGCGCAAAGCTCTACACAGGCGATTCCCACGCCGCCCAAGGTGACGGCGAGGTCAACAATCAGGCCATCGAATCGGCCATGCGAGAGGTCAGATTTCGCGTGCGGCTGCATAAGCGCAGCGGCTGGCAGTGGCCCTTTGCCGAGACCAACGAACACTGGATCGCGATGGGTATCGACGCTGACCTCAACGAGGCGTTCCGCATCGCGACCCGCAACGTGATTGAGTTCCTCGAACGTCGGGCTGGGTTGTCGGCCATGGATGCTTACAGTCTGGCCAGCATTGCCATCAGTTTTCGCGTGACGCAGTTCGTCAACCAGACGCGCGGCGTTCACGCGATGATCCCCAAGGTCTTGTTTTCGACCGAACGCCGGGCGGGTATGGCGATTGTCTGAGAAATTGTGGCAAACGCTTGGTGCGAGGCGCATACTGTGGTTCGAAGGTTGGACCAGTTTCGTGGCCAGGGAGGCGGCCGCGAATGAAGCTCAAACCAAGATAACGGTGGCCCCCGCCAGCCCCTCCCCCCATTGGCAGGCCACCATTTTTGACGCCGTGCTGTCCCCCCAGCACGGCGTTTTTAATAAGGTCCCACCCGCCCACCCTCCGCTCGCGGATGTCGGCGCGGAACCTAAAATCCAACGACATGGTCGCGACCGCTGTAGACAACGCTCTGGATATGCTCCGCGCACG
>JAFAZN010000387.1 GCA_019239775.1 Chloroflexota bacterium | reverse complement strand
TCATTGCGATTCATCCGGCTCTTGAGCAGGCCGGTTCTCGGCTTGCCGGTCGGGTGGAGGAGCAATCCGCAAGACTGAACTCGCAGAAGCACCCGCCTGGGCGGGATCCTCGATGGTTGCCAGAACGCCTCGATCTACACAGCGCATGTAGCCGGTGGTCGTGTCGCACCCTGTAGTCGTGACAGTGGCGACGCTCGATGCTCTAGCTTGTTCCACTGACGTTGACGCACGTGTGATTGTGGAGGTGAACGCGTACGCGAGGTATGCCGAGATCGTCAACGTGGCGAGCCACGGCCAGGCGCTCAAGGTAAATTTCCACATAACCCCGACACGACGTCAGAAAAATCGCGGAGGTCCACCGTCAATACGTCGCTCGCAACGTTGTCGGCGTCCACGGCGCACTGCGTTTGGATGCGCTCGCCTGTCACCGCGTCGCGGCCAGTGATTATCACGACTGTCGAAGGTGGACTCCCCTCGGCGCCACTCACCAGCGAGCTGCTCCACTCGAGTGCGGCATCATCAAGGTGAGCGGCGTTGTCCGTGTCCTGGCCGTGGTCGATCGCGGTCTGGCGCACAGATAGTGGAGGGGCTGTCGGCACCAGTGCTGTCGCAAATAAGTTCAGCCCGTATGTGATGGTCGACGTGACGATTAGCAGGCCAAGCCAGCCCACCGCTTGGCGCAAATGCAGGAAGGCCGGCGCGTGCATCGCGCACCTCCGCGAGTAGGAGTGGTGCCCACCCTACGGAGCGCAGGTAAAAATGCCATTCGCAGAACTGCGAATTGTGCCTGCGAATATTTCGCGGCAGACCGCGCACAGTTGGAAAAACGAAACCGCGCGGGGCGTTACGTGACTGTTTGTGCCAGCACCTCCGGACTCGCCGCGGCCACCCAGGCAGCGATCTGCGTTCTAGACGTGAAGCCCAGCTTGTCGAGGATGTGTTCCACGTGCTTGGCCGCGGTCGCTTCGGTGAACACCAACTCGTTGGCGATCTGCTGGTTGGTGAAGCCGCGCCCGACCAGGCGCGCAACCTCGCTCTCGCGCGCGGTGAGCGCGCCCAACGACGGAGACCGCTCCGGTGCGGCGGATAGTGCGCCCGGCAGGGCCAGGGCTTCACTCACAGCCTCGTCCAGGTTTAGACCCCGACCCGCCGATCTAGCCTGAGCAAATGCCTCGGCTCCTAGCTGCGCACGCGCGCTCGCCAGGTCTCGCTGGTACCGCTGCTTGAAGTCTTTGGGGCCGAGTTCAAGCAGTTCTTCCGATTGTTCGCGGAGCGTGTCCGCTGCCCCATCTAGGCGCGCGGCACTTTCGGCCAAGCGGTACCTCGCGGCGACGGCGGCACAAACTTCCAGATTCCGGACCAGCGGGTAGCCCCCGCGGACATGCTGCTCGCGGCGCATCGCCATTGCTTGAGTTGCAAACGAGATCGCCGAATGAAGGTCCCTCCGCTGAAATGCCATTCGGGCCAGATTGCCGAGTTGCGTCGCTACACCAACGTCGTCTCGCTGTTCTCGACTGGACACCAGGCTTTGCTGAAACCAATCTGCTGCGCGAACAAAATCGCCTTCATCCATCGCCAGGATGCCAAGCCCATTGAGCGTGCGCGCGTATCGCCATCTATCGCCAATCGCTTCCGCGAGTTCCAACGTCTCCGCCAGGAGACGACGCGCAAAGTCAACGTCGCCTTGCTCACGTATTGGCCGCGCCAACCCAGCCATGGCATTGATCAGGAGGTGCTTGTCTCCGAGTTCGCGTGCAATCGCCATTGCCTTGGTCATGAGCTCGCGAGCGGCTGCAAGGTCGTCGGGGCTGCCCTGATTCCAGGCAAGCATGCCTGCGCCAATCAGGGCCTCCGCCCGAGATGCGGGCGCAACACCTGGACCCGCTTGCGCGAGGAGCCGCTCAGTGTGTTCTCTTCCCTCGCGGAAGTAGCCGCGTGCCTGCCAGAACCACCAAAGACGACCGGCCACGACCAACCCATGGTCGAGGTCGGTGGTATCCCTGGCTCTCCACTCCAGCGCGGCCCGCAAATTGTCCAGCTCGGGGTCGAGTCGAGCCAGCTCGATAGCCTCCGTCGGGCCGTGCACAGCAGCGTTGAAGCGCTCGGCACAAGCGAGGAACCAGTGGCGATGCCTGGCGCGGACCCAACGTCCATCAGGCGTCTCTTGCAGACGCTCCTGAGCGTACTGTCGCACCATTTCGAGGAAGCGGTAGCGGACTCTGCCGTCCGGACTCGGCTCCACCACCACCAGCGACTTCGCTACCAATTCGCTTAGCAGCTCGAGCACGTCAGCCGGCTCGATGCCGGCGCCGCCCACCACCTGTTCGCATGCCTCAAGCGTCCAACCGCCTGCGAACACCGCAAGGCGCGCAAACAGACACTGCTCGGCCGGCGCGAGCAGGGCATGGCTCCAGTCCAGCGTCGCCCACAGCGTGTGGTGGCGCGCCGGCGCATCTCGCTGGGTATCCACCAGCAGGCGGAATGTGGCCTCCAGGCGGCTGGCAAGCTCAACCGGGCTGACCACCGCCAGACGAGCTGCCGCCAGCTCCAGCGCGAGCGGGAGTCCGTCCAGGCGTCGACAGATCTCGGCCAGCGCCGCAGCGTCCCGCGGGTCGGCCACATACGAGGCGTGGGCCGCAGCCCGCTCTTGCAGCAGGCGCACCGACGGAACCTGCAGTAGCTGGTCCCAGGGTAAGCGGTCGTTGAGTGGCGGCACCGGCAGCGGCGCGAGCGGGCGGACCGTCTCGCCGACCACTCCTAGCGGCGCGCGGCTAGTCGCGAGGATGTGGAGGGCCGGCGCGGCGCGCAACAAGTGGGCCACCAGCTCGGCGGCACCGTCGAGGACGTGCTCGCAGTTGTCCAAAACGAGGAGGGCCTGCCGCTGGCCGAGCCCCGCGCCCACGGTCGCCAGAAGACGACGACCCGACTGCTCGCGCAGCCCGAAGACACCGGCCACCGCCTGGCTGACAAGAGCAGGCGATGTCAGCGGGGCCAGGTCGCTGAACCAGGCGCCGTCCGAGTAGTCGGCCAGGACTGTGTACGCCAGGCGTTGGGCAAGGCGCGTCTTGCCGGCTCCGCCAGCGCCCGTGATCGTTAGCAGGCGGTTTTTTCGGAGCAGATCGCGGAACTCGCAAAGCTCGCGCTCGCGTCCAATGAAGGTCGTCAGCTCCGGCGGCAAGTTATTTGATGGGCTGCCCTGGCTCGGCGTCGCGTCAGCGTCGAGGCGTTGGTCGATCTCCAGCCGCTGCAGGGCCAGCGCGACCAGTTCGGGCTGCCGTATCGTCAGCTCACCGCGTTCCCAGCGCGCTACCGTGTTCCGCGCCACACCCAACGCGCGAGCGAGCTGGGCCTGGGTCAAGTGCAGGCTCTCGCGCCGGCCACGAAGTTCAGCGGGTCCCATACCGCCCTCGTATCGCCCGCAACTATACGCCCCGTATCAGTCGCGCGAGCGAGGGGCGCAGCGGGGCCCCAATTGTCACTGCCTCCCCGTCCGCCGCGGCACTTCTTCGTACCTCTCCTAGACGTAATGCCCAGCACTTCCCTTCGAATCGACGGGGCCTGGTAACGATCATTCACTCTTGCCGTCAGCTGTCTCAGTCTTCGAGCAAAGTGTTCTGGACTTGCCGCAAAAAGCGTTCTAAATTCCGCGAAACTTACCACAAGGTGCGGAGTGTGCAGCCCACGAGGCCAGGCTGCTGCATTCATCACAGGATGGCCCTTTTGGCTCTGAGAGCGCGACACCACAGCGGGTGCTCGCCGAGGCACGTCGCCGGTTTGCGAGACTAACATGCCCGCTCCGCGTTGGCTCGCCCGTTTCAACCGTCACGTCACCAATCGCGTGACCAGGGTCTTCGTTACCCGGTCGCGCGCGTTCGGAGTCGTGGTCCACCGAGGGCGCCGTTCGGGTCGAACCCTGCGTACGCCGGTCAACGTGTTCCCTCAGCGCGACGGCTACATCATCGCGCTGACATATGGACCTGACGCCGACTGGGTGAAGAACGTGATGGCCGCCGGCCGCTGCGAGCTGGAGTCGCACGGTGTCGTCGTCAGCCTGTCCTCGCCCCGAATCGTGCATGACGAACAGCGGCGGCTGATGCCCCCATTAGTTCGCGCCAT
Source organism: Chloroflexota bacterium (assembly GCA_019239775.1). GTDB lineage: Bacteria > Chloroflexota > UBA6077 > UBA6077 > CF-72 > CF-72. The sequence continues at coordinate 275 of JAFAZN010000387.1, read as the reverse complement.
GCTCGGCATCGCCCACGTGAATGATTTCCTGGTGCTGACGGTTGAGCCTCCAGCCAACGCCTCAGCGACCGGTCGCAAACAAAACCCGGTTGAGCGTGCCAGTCCCCTGTGATCGCGTCATTTCAGTCGACGCATTTCAGACCCCGCTGCCGGACGTCCGAGTCACGGATGCACCGTCGCCCGCCACCGCTCAGCGCGACGGACTGCCGCCTGTACCCGCCGCGCACATACCGTTCATGCGCACCAGCGCTGGTACCGACACCGCGGGAGGACCG
>JAFAZN010000203.1 GCA_019239775.1 Chloroflexota bacterium | reverse complement strand
CTCGTCGATGGCCAGGTCGTCGCCACAACTGACGCCCCGCCCGATGGCGGCGCGGTCGACCTCGTGGTGCCGCCGCCGCTTGCCAGCCTGGCCATCATGATCGAAAACCAGGCCGACGCACGGCCCCAGACTGGCCTGACGCATGCCGACGTCGTCTACGAGGCTCTCGCAGAGGGTGGCATCACCCGCTTCATTGCGCTCTACCTGAGCGCCAATGCAAGTCGGGTCGGACCTGTTCGCAGCCTGCGCCACTACTTCGCCTTCTGGGCCGCGGAGTACGGCGCCGACGTGGTCCACATCGGCGCCAGCCCCGAAGGCTACGCCTGGCGCGACGCGTTGAACATGGGCCACCTCGACGAAACCTACGGCGAGCCAGGCATCTGGCGCGAGGGCACTCGCCCACCGCCCCACAACGCCTATACCGACACCGCCGCCGACCGCGGCTTCCTTCAACAGCGCGGCCGACAACACAACTACTCATGGGGCCCGCTGCTCTTTTCAGAGACAGCACCCCTTGGGCGGCTCCAGGCCACGGACATCAACCTCAGTTTCCGACCGTGGGCCTACCGCGTCGACTACGCGTGGGACGCAAGCCGTGCGCGGTACTTGCGGAGGATGGAAGGCTCGCCACACCTCGATGCCGACACCGGGGAGCAGATTGCACCCGCCTCCGTTGTCGTCGAGTTCGCCGAGGTCGACGCGATTCCGAACGATCCCAAGTACCGCCTGGACGTCAACCTGGCCGGTGGTGGTGGCCAGCTCGTCGTCTTCAGCAGCGGCACTCGCCGCGATGGCAACTGGATCAAAACGGATCCGCGCAGTCCGTCGGTCTGGCTCGACGTCGGTGGCAACCCGATCGTGCTGCCGCCAGGCCCAGTCTGGGTTGAGGTACTGCCAAACGGCAGTCCGCTCAACGTCAGCTGATACACGTCCCCGTCCTGTTGGGTTCTCACAAGACCCTTTCGCGGCCCACGGAGAAGCAGGAGAACCAGGCGAGCGGCGTGCGCCGTCGCGAAGCGCGTCCATAGAGAAGTATGCAGCACTCGCACCCCGATGACGGTGCGCGTGCGTTGTCACGATCGATCCACTTCGTTCGCACCTCGAAGCTAGCGCGCACCCCGTCACGGGAGGCGTCACGCGGCGTCGAAAAAGCGTCACGCGGAGGCAGTAATGCGTCACGCGGCGCAGCCGCGCTTAGTCCCTTAGAAAACCTTTATAGAAGCGTCGCAGCTGCGGCGGCAGTTGGCTGGCGTCGCCCATCACTCCCGAGCAGAACCCCGCAAAGGTCTCGTGATCGTTGTCTTCGGCCAGCATGCCGCGCCAGTAGCCAGTCGGCGAACTCGGATCCTTTTGCGTCTTGATGCCCTCGCAGTAGACCTTCGCCAGTTCCGCGATGCGCGGAAAGCCAGCAGGTGGTTCGGCACCCATCGAGCGCAGCACCTCCATGAGACCATCGCGCTCGGTCGCTCGGCGGCGCTCCCACCAGGCGTGCGCCAGCTCGTGCACGGCGGCTTCATCCTGCGTCCCGCGGACCATCACCAGTTGCCGATCGCCGAACCAGTAGCCGCCGCCCATCGGCTCGTCGAGCGTACCGACCTCCAGCCGCAACGTTCTGAAGTACGTCACTGCCTCGTCCGCGAATGGCTGCCGCCCAAAGAGTCCTTCAAACCAGTCGCGCGCATCATCGGGGTGCGCCATCGTCGGAAAACCGAAGTGTTCGCGCATCTCCGCACTGGCGGGCACCTGCCGCCAGCCGCTGTTAGGCGGCACTGCCCAAAAAGCTATGGACGCGTTCGGTGAAGGCTGTGACGACCGGCAGCGACCGCAACCGCTGATAGCTGCGCGATCGCCGGTACAGCGCGAGGCTGCCGATGTGCAGCCCGCGCAGCACGGCTCGCGAGAAGCGGCCGCGACCAGGCCCCAGGTCGCGACAGTAGATCAGCCGTGGCGCCGCCTCGAGTCGGCCTGCCAGAATCGCCCTCGCAACCGCATCGGCCAGCACTTCTTCGCGAAGCTCATGCGGCGGTCGCTCGCCGGGTGCACGGCCGGGTACATATTCGAAGCGCGCTGCCAGCGCCAGCTCCGGACCATCCGGTCCAAGCAGCGCGTGCGCGATCAGATGCGCGTACACCTCGAGCCGCTGCTCATCATCCAGATCGCGCGAAACAACCAGTTCAGAGCCCCGCGGGCTCGAGAGGAGAAACCCCTTCAAATCGTGCAGCGCCGCGCTTTCGTCGCAGCGCACGCCGAGCTCTTCGAGCAGCCGCCGCGCAGCAACCGCGCGCTGATGCGGCTCCCACGGGGTGCTTGGCAGGGTGTGCAGCCGTAGTACTCGCGCCAGGTTGGCGGCGGTCGTTTCGGCGTGCGGGACCAAGCGCGCCATTACTCAGGCACTGCTTTCCGATGCTTCGATGCCAAGGATGTGCCACAGCAGTCGTGTGCGCACCACCACCTGGTCGGCCAGGCTGAGTCGGCGGTAGCTGCGCAGCAGGTCGTCAAAGGCGTTCAGGTCGGCGCCGTTCCACGGCAAGTAGTACCCCGCTAACGAGAGCAGCTCCTTGAATGCCTGGCTGCTCAGGCCTTCGCAACAGAGCGCCCAACCGACCATTCGCTCGAGGGTGAGCGGCGCTTCGAGCAGCCCTTGCTCGTACCGACTGACCATGCTCTGCGTCACGTGGTAGCCCAGCTCTTCGAGCTCGCCGGCCAGGCGTGCCTGGCTCCGCGCACTGGCCGTGCCGGCTTCGTTCAGCCGCAATTCGCGCAGGCTGGCGCCGACGCGGCTCTTGATAGCCGACCAGCGAGCAACCTGGACTTCATCACGATCACTCATCGCCGCACACGAGCATAACGGCTAGCTTGCGAGCGCGCCTATGCGCGCCAGACATGGCCCCAACAATTCTTGGTCTGTCAGAGTAGGTTCATAAAATCACCCCACGCGCCTGCAATCTGGCCGCCGCCGGATGCTTTCAGGTATTGTGTGTTCGGAAAGGACTGAATTTACTGATGCAGCTATCGAGCGCGGCAGGTGTCGTCTCGCGACTCCGGCGCCTGGTGTTCGCGACTCAACAGCCCATCCAGTTCTTGGACATCACGGATGCGGTGACCGAGCTTGTGCACGCCGCTGGCCTGCGCGAGGGCCTCGCCAACGTCTTTTCACGTCACACCACCGCTGCCGTGTGTATTCAGGAGGATGAGCCGCTGCTGCTCGAAGACCTCCGTGACTTCCTTCACCGGAGCGCTCCAGCCGAGGCGCACTACCGACACAACGACTTTCGGGTGCGCACCGTGCACATGCATGACGATGAAAGTCCCAACGGCCACGCGCATTGCCAGCAAATCATGCTGGGCACCAGCGAGAGCGTTCCCGTTGCAGATGGCGAGCTGCTGCTCGGCGCCTGGCAACGCATCTTCCTGGTAGAGCTCGACGGCCCGCGCACCGAGCGCGAGGTCATCATCCAGGCTCTCGGCACCGCCGACTAGTTTTCTGACTGGCCATCCGCGCCAGCCGCTTTGAATTGCGCTGGCACGCCCAACGTGGCACCCGCCATTCCGCCGAGCCCGTCGCAGGCGCAAAGCTCAAGCCGTGACCCGTTTGCTCGCGAAGACGTCCGTGATGGCGCACGCCAGCCGCGCCAGACTCGGCGACAGCCTGCTGACTACACAGTCGTGGAGCCATTCTCGCCGCCACGGCAGCCAACCACGACCGTTAAGATCCACGCAGCGTGGCCGCAGTCCAGCAATCTTCTCGTGCCATACCGGCACACGCCACGCGGAGCGCGCAGCGCGCCACATGGCTGGGTGTTCTTGGCCTCCTGACGCTACTCTCGACCGTCCGACTGCTAGTCGACGCCTTCAGCTATGGCGTGCCCGCCTGGTTCT